>JAGCEZ010000073.1 GCA_017650365.1 Fibrobacterales bacterium
CCCTTGTCCCAGTCGTGCAGGTCGAGGCGCCACTTGACCACGTCGAAGACGGTCTGGTCGTCGACCAGCTCGCCGCGGGCCATGGCTTCCTTCATCTTCCGGCCGATGGTGGTGTTGTTCTTGGCCAGCCAGCGGAACATGTCGCCCACGCCGACGGGGGTGAGGCCGAAGTCCTCGACCAGCTTGGCGGACTGGGTGCCCTTGCCGCAGCCCTGGATGCCCATGATGATGATCTTGTTGTCCATTTCGGAGTCTCCTTGTCGTCTTCCCCAAATCTAGAAAAGAGGGGAAAAAGCTATGTTTCGCCCATGCGCAGAATCGGATTCGACAACGACAAATACATCCAGACCCAGTCCGGCCGGATCGCCGAAAGAATCGCCAAATTCGGCGGAAAACTCTACCTGGAGTTCGGCGGAAAGCTCTTCGACGACCACCACGCCTCCCGCGTCCTGCCCGGATTCGCCCCCGACAGCAAGATCCGGATGCTGGAGAAGCTCAAGGACAAGGCCGAGGTCGTCATCGCCATCAACGCCAACGACATCGAGAAGAACAAGGTCCGCGGCGACCTGGGCATTACCTACGACCAGGACGTGCTGCGCCTGATCGACGCCTTCCGCGGCTACGGGCTCTTCGTGAGCAGCGTGGTCCTGACCCGCTGGCAGGAGCAGCCGAGCGCCATCGCCTACCAGAAGAAGCTGGAGAAGCTGGGCCTGAAGGTCTACCGCCACTATCCCATCGCGGGCTACCCGGGCAACATCCCCCTGGTGGTGAGCGACGAGGGCTACGGGAAGAACGAGTTCGTCGAGACCACGCGCGAGCTGGTCGTCGTGACCGCCCCGGGGCCCGGCTCTGGGAAGATGGCCGTCTGCCTCTCGCAGATCTACCACGAGAACAAGCGCGGCGTGAAGGCCGGCTACGCCAAGTTCGAGACCTTCCCGATCTGGAACATCCCGCTCAAGCACCCCGTCAACCTGGCCTACGAGGCGGCGACGGCGGACCTGAACGACGTCAACATGATCGACCCGTTCCACCTGGAGGCCTACGGCGAGACGACGATCAACTACAACCGCGACGTCGAGATCTTCCCGGTGCTGAACGCGCTGTTCGAGCGGATCCTGGGCGAGTCGCCCTACAAGAGCCCGACCGACATGGGCGTGAACATGGCGGGGAACTGCATCGTGGACGACGACGCGGTCTGCGAGGCCGCGCGGCAGGAGATCGTCCGGCGCTACTACGCCACGCTCTGCCAGGTGCGCACGGGCGAGGCGGAGCAGGACCAGGTCTACCGGCAGGAGCTCCTGATGGAGCAGGCGAAGGTCACGACCGCCGACCGCAGGGTGGTGGCCGCCGCGCTCGACCGCGCCAGGGAGACCAACGCCATGGCCGTGGCGATCGAGCTGCCCGACGGCGAGATCGTCACCGGGCACACCGGCACGCTCCTCGGGTCGCCCGCGGCGATGCTGCTCAACGCGCTCAAGCGGCTGGCCGGCATCCCCCGCGAGGTGGACCTCATCTCGCCGATGGTGATCGAGCCGATCCGCCGGCTCAAGACCGAGTACCTCGGGAGCGAAAACCCGCGCCTCAACCCCGACGAGGTGCTGCTCGCGCTCTCGGTCTGCGCGCTGACCGACTACAACGCCAAGCGCGCGGTCGAGAAGCTGCCCGAACTCCGCCACTGCGAAGTGCACGCCAGCTTCATCGTCTCCCAGGTGGACAAGAGCGTCTTCCGCAAGCTGGGGCTCGAAGTCACCTGCGAGCCGGCCTACCGCACGCCGAAGCTCTACCAGGGAAATTCCTGAACCGGCGCCCGCGCCGGGCTCCCGGAAACCGGGAGGCGCGTCACCGGACGACGGCCGCGCGGGTCCACTTCTTCGCGCTCTTGCCGTCCTTGAACTTCACTTCGAGCAGCAGCGAATAGACGTCGCTGCCGAGTCCGGAGAAGTCGACGTTCTGCAGGCGGTTGACCCCGCGGTGCAGCCCCTCCCACGTCTGGTCGAAGACGACGGCGCCCGTCACGTCGAGGACGCGCACGCGCGCCTTCTTCGCCTCGGCCCCGAGCTCGATCCGCAGGTTCCCCTTCGGGGTCTTGAGCGGCGAGGGGTAGAGCCGGAACGAGAGGATGCGGTCCGAGGAGCCCGGGGCCTCGCCCGAGATCGCCTCGGCGTCGAACCGGCAGGTCCGCTCGCTCCCGCCGCATTCGCCGAGCCAGGAGTTGGCGTTCGGCGCGGCCTTGGGGAGCGACCAGGCGAAGAGGCGGTCCACGCTGAGCGCGTAGACCTCGAGCTTTTTGTCGCCGTCCGCGTCGGCGGCCGCGAGCCGGATCCAGGGATGGCGGAGGGAGTCCTCGAAGGAGACGGTTCCCACGGCGAGCGGCCAGTCGTTCTGGCGGCGCAGCGCGCCGGACTTGTTCTGGACCGGCGAGGCGCCGATGGACTGCGAGACCTGCTTCCCGTCGGCGCCGACGGCGTAGAGCAACCCCGCGGGCGTGGCGGAGAGGATCTCGGGGCGGCCGTCGCCGGTCACGTCGGCGACGAGCGGCGAGGAGTGGATGTCGCCGGGCACGAAGGGCTTCGCGAGGAGATGGCCTTCGGGCAGGCCGCCCTGGTAGCGGAATGGGAAGCCGTCGAGGAACTCGTTCTCGGCGTTCACGGCAAAGAGCGCGTTGTGGCCGACGAAGGCGACGTCGGGCCGGCCGTCGCCGTCGACGTCGCCCGCGGCGGGGACGGTGCGGTCGTGGTAGAGCGCCCTGCCGGGGCGGGCGACGGTCCCTTCGCGCCCGCGGGGCCACGTCCGCTTCTGGGAGAGCGCGTTCCCCGTTTCGAGGTCGACGAAGACCGACGTCCCGAGGGATCCGAGCAGGAACGCGTCGTCCAGGCCGTCGCCGTCGAAGTCGGAGACGACGACGCGCCAGGCCTCGTCCGCGGCCGCGCGGTCGCCGGAGAAGAGGTCCGCCGCGATTTCCGGCTTCCCGTCCGCGAACGCGGCGACCTTGCCGGAGGTCCCGACGGCGATCGCCGCGGGTTTCCCGCGCTCGCCGAAGTGCAGGGCCCC
Source organism: Fibrobacterales bacterium (assembly GCA_017650365.1). Lineage (GTDB taxonomy): Bacteria > Fibrobacterota > Fibrobacteria > Fibrobacterales > CADBQJ01 > CADBQJ01. The sequence continues at coordinate 3,052 of JAGCEZ010000073.1, forward strand.
CGCCAGCGCGTGCGCGCGGAAGCCCGCGGGCCAGGCCCAGCTTCCGGCCGGGGTTCCGTCGGGCGCGAACTTCCAGAGCGAGTCGGGCGAGGCGACCCAGACCGCGCCGTCCAGGACCATCGGCCCGGACGTCGCGCCGGGAACGGAGCGTTCGACGCTGCGCCAGAGCGAATCGCCCGCGGCCAGGGGGAGGGGGCGGATCTCCGTGAAGCGCAGGAGGGTCTTCCCCTTCTCCCGGCGCAGCGTGAAGACGCGGTCGCCGGAGGCGGCCAGAGCGAGCGCTTCGCCCGAGGCGGAGCCGAGCGCGCGGACCGGGAACGCGGCGCTGTCGCCGAGCGCGGGGTCGTCGACGAGCATCGAGACGGAGTCGTAGCCCGCCTTGACGCGGATCGTGTCGACGGCCGCGGCGAGGGCGTTCCCGCGCGCGTCGAAGAGCTGCGCGTGGCCGCGGTCCCCGAGCGCGACGACCGCGGCTTCGCCCGAACCGTCGGGGTTGGGGAGCGTCGCCAGGGCCGAGGGGACGGAGTTCGGCGCGACCTCGACCGGGAAGATCCCCGCCTTCGGGACCGTCTCCCTCCAGTCCACGGTCACCTCGATCTCGGGGGCCGCGAAGGTGGCGACCGAGTCGCCCGAGAAGGCGTCGAGGGCCTTCTCCTTCCTCGCCCCGTCCGGAATCGAAGCCGAGACGACGATGTGCGTCTTGCCGTTGTTCGAGCTGCCCGTGCCGGCGTAGCCGTAGGGCGTGATCGCGAGGACGGTGTCGCGCTTCCCCTTGCGCGCGTTCCACGAGACGTGCGGCAGGAGGTCGGCGCCCGAGCCGTAGTCGTAGGCGGGCTGCCCGTAGGCGTCGGTGAACTTCCGCCCGATGGAGAGGACGCCGTCGGCCTCCAGCATCTGCACGCCGAGGTAGCGGTCGGAGAGCGTTCCTTCCTGCGTGGCGTTGACGTAGCCGTAGCGCAGCACGCGGTCGACGTACCAGTCGTTCACCTTCCAGACCACGAGGCCCGAGGCGGGGAGCCCCGCGTCGTAGGAGCTCGCGGAGAGGAGTACGCCGCGCGACTTGGAGCCGTTCTTTTCGCACGACCTTCCGTAGGCGTCGCAGAGGGAGTCGAGGAAGATCCGGTCGAGGCTGTCGGCGGGGACCGTCCGCGCCCCGCTCCGGTCGGTCTCCACGACGACGCGCCCCTTCGGGTCGGCGGTGCGCTGGCGGTTTTCGACCAGCAGGTATTCTCCCGCGGTCAGCGGGATCTTCAGCACGCGGATCCCGCCGGGCGTCGTGTCCGAGACGGCGCGGAGCGAGTAGGTCGCGGTCGTCCCGTCCGGGCCGGGGCGCGCGTCCACGGCCTCGTCCCAGCCCAGCGTCGCGCGGGCCCAGGCGTTCGGGAAGACGGGCAGGAACCCGTTCGCGGCGTTGTAGCCCGCGAAGTCGAGCATGTCGAACCAGCCGACGCGCGAGATCCCCTTCGTGGCGTCGTAGGTCATCGGGAGGCCGACCGCCCGCGCGATCTGGTGGACGATCTCGCCCTTGATCCCCCAGTTCACGCCGTCCTGCGACGCGGTCTCGCTCACGACGAGCACGTTCGAGACGGTGTCCACGGCCTTGCCCTCGAGGACGACCCCGAGCGAGTCGCCCGCGGCCTCCTCGTCGTCGCGCAGCCAGAGGAACGACCCGCGGTCGATCCAGGCGTCGGAGAAGTCGCCGGGCGTGTCGGCGTACTGCGTGCCGAGCGAGCCGCCGTCGATCAGGCGCGAGGCGCCCGCGTGGACGACCATGAAGAGCCGGTGCGTGCGCCCGCCGGAGGGGAGGGGCTCGTCGAAGGGGGAGTTCTTCGCCTTGGCCGCGGCGCGCACGGCGTCGCGCACGAACCGCAGGTAGTCCACCGTCCGGGCGCTGTCGAACTGCGCGGTCTTCTCGTCGTTCCGCCGCGTGGTGCGGTTGTATTCGATCATCTCCTTGCCGACGGAGTAGGCGGAGCCCCCCTCGGGGAAGATCTTCGCGCGCACCTCGAGCTTCCCGCGGCTGACCGTGCGGAACCAGTGCGAGACCATCTGGAACTGCTTCTCCCAGTAGGCGCTCGTGCGCCGGGCCCCCTGCGGGTCGAGGGAGTAGTCGCCGCGGGCGGTGTCCTGGTCGGAGTCGAAGACGCCGCGTCCGGTCGTGAGGGAGTTGTCGGGGTCCTCGAAGGCGAACTCCACCTTCAGCGCGTAGATCTCCACGGTGTCGGCGGGCGAGGAGGGGAGGCGCCGGGCGGCCGAGGCGAGCGGCGCGGCGAAGGCGTCCGCGCAGAGGGCGGCAAGCGCCGCGAAAGCGGCCGCGAGGGCCGGAAAGAGGTGCTTCGCGTTCACAGCGGCTCCCGGAGGGTGAATCGGTCCAAAAGATACCAAACGGCGGGGGCCGGGCCCCCGCCGTTCGTCTTTCCTCCTCCCCAGGTCGCGAATGGCGCGGAAACTACCAGCCCATCTTCTCCCTGACGATGGCCGAGACGTTGTTCGCGATGATCTGGTGGCCCGCCGCCGTGGGGTGGGTCCAGTCGCCGCTGAAGTCGGACGCCTGCGTCAGCCATCCCGCCGGGTCGATGAAGAAGATCCGGTCGTCGCCCGCGGCGGCCCGCTCGGCCACCAGCTGGCGCAGCGTGTTGTTGCCGAGCGAGTAGGAATGCATGACCTGGTCGTCGTTCAGAATCGTCCCGTGGACGAAGACGGTCGTGCGGTTCTTCGGGTACTTGCTCCGCACGAAGTTCAGGAAGTCGTCGTACTTGGCCTTGAACGCGGCGAGGTATTCGTTTGCCGCCTGCTGCCTCGCGGCCGCGTCGGTCATCATCCCCACGGAGGAGTTCTGCGAGATGTTGATGAAGTCGTTGGTGCCGATGGCGAAGATCGCGACGTCGGGAATGTCCTGGAAATGCCACTGTTCGCGGGCCGAGGCGGCGTTGTAGGACCAGTCGTGCGGCGGGACGATCGACCAGGCGGGGAAGTGGGTCCACCGGTATTCGTCGTACATCGTGATGATGTGGCCGTATTCGGTCTGGCCGGCGTAGCCGCCGAACTGGTCGAGGTTCTTGTACATGCCCTGGCCCGAATGGGCGACCACGGTCCAGTCGGCGCCGAGCTTGAGCGCGGTCTGCACGCACCAGGCGGTGAGCGTGTTGTCGTGCGCGTATTCGCTGCCCACGCCGTCGGCGCCCAGGCCGGCGGTGATGGAGTTCCCCATGCATTCGATCTTGCGGGCGCTCGGCGCGTTCGGGACGGCGATCGTGCCGTTCTCGACGACGTAGCCCAGCACGTCGTGCATGCCGTAGCCCCCTTCGCTTGCGCGGTAGAAGGCCAGTTCGTGCGTGCCGGAGGCGAGCCCGGTCGCCAGCCGGAAGTTCCGGTTGCGGCAGGACTCGATGTTCGTTTCGGGTTCGCAGGTCGCGTCGACGCGCGTCCAGGTCCCGCCGTCGATCGAGGAGTAGAAGGCGATGGAACTCGAGGTGTTGAGCTTGATGGAGACGCCGGTCCCCGTGAACTTCATCTTGAGATAGGTGGCGCTCCAGGCCGCGGTGGGAGCCTCCGGCGCGGTGGTCAGGTCCCACCGCCCGAAGTACTGCACGCAGGGGTCGTTGGCGGGGATTTCGGAGCCCGTGGCGACGCAGGTCGGCGCGACCCAGTCGGTCTTCGGGGGGATGTCCGCCTGTTCGTAGGAGACCCCCTGGGGGCCTCCGCCCGAGGCGGACGACGTCCCGGCGGGGACGGAGCCGCCCTCGACCGAATTCCCGCCGCCCTGCGAGCTGCCGCCGGTTCCGGGGTCGCCGGGATCGTAGGGATCGCCGCCGGCGGAGGAGAAGCCGGGGTCCACGTAGCCGGAGGCCGAGGAGGCGCCGGGGACGGGGCCGGTGGAGGAGGAGTCGTCGCCGCAGGCTGCGAGAACGCACAGCGCCGCGCCGCCGGCGAGGAGAAGGGAGAGTTTGAAGTTCTTCATGTCGACACCTCGAACGTTGAAGTTTTACCAGCCCATCTTTTCCCGGACGATGGCGGAGACCTTCGTGGCGAGAATCTGGTGACCGCCCGCGGAGGGGTGGGTGCGGTCGCCGTTGAAGTCGACGTTGCCGTCGGCCAGCCAGGAGCCGGCGTTGGAGTAGGTGGGACGGGGATTGATCGCGAAGACGCGGTCGTCGCCTTCGGCGTTCAGTTCGGCCACCAGCTCTTCCACGTTGCGGTTGGCGGTGTCCCACTTGTGGTGGGGCGTCCATTCGTCGGGCAGCACGATGCCGTGGAGGAAGATGGTGGTCCGTTCCCTGGGATAGTGCGGACGGACGACGTTCTTGATGAAGTCCTTGTATTTCGCCTTGAAGAGGGCGTTGAACTGCGCCAGGTCCGAGGGATCGGGGTTGATGTAGTCGTTGGTGCCGATGGCGTAGATGGCCACGTCGGGAATCACGGACCAGTCCCACGGAACGCGGTTCCCGGAGGAGTTGTACTGCCAGTTGTGGGGCGCGACGCCCGACCAGGTGGGGAAGTGCATCCACTGGTATTCGTCGTACATCGTGGCGATGTGGTCGCTGTTGGGCTCCTGGGTGCCCGTCCCGTTGAGGTTGATGTACATCCCCTGTCCGGAGTGGGCCACGACCGACCATTCGGCGCCGAGCTTCATCGCCGTCTGCACGCACCAGGCGGTGATGGTGTTGTTCGTCTCCAGCGAATTCGTCGGGGCGTCCGCGGCGAAGCCGGCGGTGATGGAGTTGCCCATGCATTCGATCATGCGCGAGCTGGGCGCGTTGGGGACGACGATGGTCCCGCCCTCGACGACGAAGCCCTGGACGGAGAACATCCCGAACGAGCCCTCGCTGCGGCGGTAGAAGGTCAGTTCGTGTTCGCCCGCGGGCAGGCCGGAGAAGAGCGGAACGGTCGCGGACGCGGATTCGTCGACGTTGAGCTTGGTCAGTTCGCCGCCGTCGATCTGCTTGAGGTATCCCTGTTCCGAGTTGGTGGTCATCTTGATGGAGATGCCCGTGCCGTTGAACTTCAGCCGGATGTGGGCGCCGCTCCAGCTGGCCGTGGGGCTTTCGGGAACGGTGGCGCGGTCCCAGCGGCCGAAGTAGAGCACGCAGGGGTCGTTGGCGGGAACGTCGCTGCCGGTTGCCTGGCAGGTCGGGGCGACCCAGTCGGCCTTCGGGGGAACGTCCCCCTGCTCGTAGGAGACTCCGCCGCCGGCCGCGCTGGAGAACCCGGTCGCGGAGGAGACGTCGGTTCCGGGGGCGCCGCCCTGCGAACTGCCGCCGGTTCCGGGGGCACCGGAGCCGCCGGCGGAGGAGAGGCCGGGGTCCACGTGGCCGGAGGCCGAGGAGGCGCCGGGGACGGGGCCGGTGGAGGAGGAGTCGTCGCCGCAGGCGGCGAGGACGAAGGAGAGCGCCAGCCCGAAGGCGGCGAGCGGAATGCCGTGGAAGGCGGATCTGGTCATGTTCCCTCCTGCGGGAAGGCCCTTTCCCATCAACCTATCCTTTTTCGCCGGCGAGCGTTAGCCCGATTCCGCCCCGGCGTTTCCCGAACCCGCCGAATTCCGCTTTCGCGCGGCGAAATGGGCGTTTTCCGCAAGGCGCGGGGCGGTCCCGAAGGGCTATCTTTGGGAAAAACAAGGAGACAGCCGTGTCCGTCGAAGAACTCGCCAAAAAGAATTTCGAAGCCCTTTCCAGGAACAGCTACCCCGGCCGCGGCATCGTCGTCGGCCTCTCCTCCGACGGGAACGCGATGCTCCAGGTCTACTGGATCATGGGCCGCAGCTCCAACAGCCGCAACCGCGTCTTCTCCGTCCACGGCGAGGAGATGCGGACCAAGGCCTTCGACGAGTCGAAGCTCGAGGACCCGAGCCTGATCATCTACTGGCCGATGCGCGTCGTCGGCCGCGCCCACGTGGTCACCAACGGCGACCAGACCGACACGATCGCCGACGCGATGCGCGAAGGCGGCGAGTTCGACCAGGCGCTCGCGAAGCGCGAATTCGAGCCCGACGCGCCGAACTTCACCCCGCGGATCTCGGCCGTGGTCGACCTCGACGACGCGAACGCCTACCGCCTCTCGATCCTCAAGGCCGCCGACCCCGAGGGGAATTCGTGCAACCGCCAGTTCTTCCACTACGAACAGGCGCGCCGCGGCGTGGGCCATTTCATCTCCACGTACCAGGGCGACGGGAACCCGCTTCCCTCGTTCGCCGGCGAACCCCTCCCGATGCCCCTGCCCGCCACGGCCGAGGATGCCGCCGAGCTCTACTGGAACGCGCTGGACGCCGGGAACCGCGTTTCGCTCGCGGTGAAGTCGATTCCGCTGGACGGCGGCCCCTCGAGGATCGTCGTCGTCAACGCCAACTCCAAGTAGGTCCGCGGCCCCGTGAAGTCCGGCGACGACCGCACCCTCGCGCAGCAGGCCCACGACATCGTGGAGAACGCCGAGGCGTCGCTCCAGCGCGACGTGGACGCCCTGAAGGGCGAGGCGCGGCGCAACGTCGAGATCATCGTCCACCCGCGGCGCTGGTGGGAGATCTGCAAGGCGGTCAAGGTCTCGTTCTGGGACGAGCACAACGGCTTCATGCGCGCCTCCGCGATGACCTACTCCGGGTTCGTCTGCGTGATCCCGCTGACGATCCTGCTCTCGTGGATGGCCTGGCGCTTCGACTACATCTCCCTGCTGGTGGACTGGGTGGTGGAGTGGGACTCCCGCTTCAACCTCAAGCTGCCGCTGGACCGCATCGTCCCGGTGATCGAGCGCGCGCACTCGCTCGACCCCGGCTCGCTCGGCGTCCTCGGCGTCTGCTCGCTCCTCGTCACCTTCTGGCTGACGATCAGCAACCTGGAGGCGCACCTCAACGAGCCGCTCGGCATCAAGCGCAACCGCCCGGTCCAGAAGACGTTCCACATCTACTTCTCGATCCTCCTCCTCTTCGGGCTGGCCTTCTGGGTGCTCGGCTTCTTCCTGAGCAACGCCCGCGAGGTCTCGCACGCGCTCCTCGACAACGACCTCTGCGACCCGATCACCGGCATCCCGCTCGCCGAACTGCTCAACCTCTCCATGGTGGGGGGCGTGGGCGTCGCGCTGCTCTGGGGGATCCTCTACATCATCTACGCCTTCCTCCCGAACCGCAGGTGCAGGGAGTTCAGCGCCCCGCTCTGGGCCACGACGATCTCCACGGGCGCGCTGGTCGCCGTGGTCGTCGGGATGGCGAAGCTGCAGGCGTTCCTCTTCTCGCGCTACGCGCTCATCTGGGGCTCGCTCGCGATCCTCCCGGTGATCCTCCTGACGTTCTACGTCATCTGGGTCGTCGTGCTGGCGGGCGGCGCGCTCTGCAGCTCGATCGAGAAGAGCCTGGAGTCGGTCCGCGAGGACGAGGAGCGCTAGGCCGTGTCGTTCGTCGCGGAGGCGGAAAAAAAGGTCCTCGACGGAGGGGAACTCGGACGCGAAGAGGCGCTGCGGCTCGTCTCCGAGGACCTGGAGGAGCTCCGCGCCGCGGCGGACGAGGTGCGGCGCGCCTTCCACGGCGACGACTTCGACTTCTGCGCCATCGTCAACGCCCGGAGCGGCCGCTGCTCCGAGAACTGCCGGTTCTGCGCGCAGAGCGCCTTCCACCGGACCGGCGTCCCCGAACACGGAATGCTTTCCGCCGAGGCAATCCTCGCCGACGCGAAGAAGAAGGAGGCCGCGGGGATTCCGCGCTACTCCATGGTCACCTCGGGCCGGACGCTCTCCGACGCCGACGTGGAGACGGTCTGCGAGGCGACGCGCCTGATCCTGGCGGAGACGAGGCTCTCCGTCTGCCTCTCGGCCGGGCTGCTCTCGCGCGGGCAGTTCGAGCGGCTGAAGGATGCCGGGCTGGCCCGCTTCCACAACAACCTCGAGACCTCGCGCCGTTTCTTCCCGTCCGTCTGCACCACGCACTCCTACGACGACAAGATCGCCGCTCTCGAAAACGCCTCCGCCGCCGGGCTGGAGATCTGCAGCGGCGGCATCCTCGGTCTCGGCGAGACGATGGAGGACCGGATCGACATGTGCCTCGACCTGCGCTCGCTCGGGGTCGAGTCCACGCCGATGAACGTGCTGAACGCGATTCCCGGCACGCCGTTCGAATCGCTGCCGAAGCTTTCGAACGACGAGTTCTGCCGGACCGTCGCGATCTTCCGCCTGGTCAACCCGAAGGCCCGATTGCGCCTCGCCGGCGGACGGAGCGTGCTGGGGGACGACGGCGAACGCGCGCTCCGGAGCGGCGCGAACGCCGCGATCACCGACGACATGCTGACCACTTCGGGCGTCTGCAGCGAGCGGGACTTCGAGCTGGTCCGCCGGCTCGGCTTCCGCCCGCACGGGTTCCTTCCCCGAAAGGAGACGAAATGAGAAAATCGCGCGCGGTTTCCGCCCTTCTGGCGACGCTGCTCCTCCTTGCGGGATGCGGCGGGGAGTCGGGCGGCTCGAACGGCCCCTCCGGCGGCGAGGGCGGAAAGGCCGGCTGGGAGAAGAACGTCTGCGACACGGGCGCGAAGACGGCCGGCGAACCCTGCGGCTTCGCCGCGGACGACGACGTCTGGCGCTACGTCTACGCCTCCTGGGGCTACGTCCGCATCTACGTCTGGACCGACTCCGCCACGGTGGAGAGCAAGACCTGCCTCAACGCCTACCACATGGACCGGGACGACTCGACCTACGTGGACGTCGACCGCGCCGCGTTCCACGCCGAAGTCGTCGAGGACTGCCTCTACTACACGCAGGAACGGGACTAGCCGGCCGCTCCGCTCAGGCGCGCGGCCGCTTCGCCAGGTCGAGCCGGCAGACGTAGTCGTCCATGAAGAATCCGCCGCCGATCGCGTTCTTCTCGGCGCGCGCGATCTCGAACCCCATCGCCCGGTAGATCTCCAGCGAAGGGTTGTTCCGGTTCACGTTCAGCTCCACGGCCTCCAGCCCGGCCTCCTCCGCGCGGCCGACGACGAACTCGAGCATGGCGCGCCCGAGGCCGCGGCCCCGCGCCTCCCTGCGCAGGTAGAACTTGCTCAGGTAGAGCGCGCGGCCTCTCGGGAAGAAGGCGATGTATCCGACTTCGCGCCCGTCCTCGACGACGAACCGGTAGTCGGCGCCGCTCTCCAGATGGTTCCGGATCGCCTCCGGGGCCTGGAACTTCGCGATCATGTAGTCGTTCTGCGCCTTGCCGATGATTGGGTCGTAGTGCTCGCGCACGATCTCCGTCGCCAGCGCCGACATCCGCGCGACGCCCTCCGCGTCCGACGGTTCCAGCTTCGCGAACTCCGGCATCGGCTTTTCCTTTTCCATCGCCCCGTTTCCCTCCGGATTCGTCAGAACAGAATCGCCAGGTTCAGCCCGGCGCCGGAGTTCGCCACGTCCACGGTCGGGAAGAACAGCACCTGCGCGCTGCTCCGCTCTTCTTCCTCTTGGCGCCGCTGCAGCCGTTCGAGCGAGCCTTGGTATTCGTCGCGTTTGTCCGCGTGGACTTTGCGGGAATTGTACGCTTTGACGCTGAACCCGAAGATGGCGGCTCCCGCCAGGCCGACGCCGAGGGACAGGTAGCCCTCCATGACGTCCACGACGCTTGCCGCCGCCGCGCCGGCGGAAAAGGCGATCTCTCCGAAGACATCGCCGAGGTTTTGGGCCGCGGACTTCGTCCTCTTGTGTTCGGCCACTTCCCTTTTCAAGGCCTGGTGCCTGTCCCACACCGTGGCGAACCAAATGCCGCCGCCGATTGCGAGACCTGCGCCCACCACGATGCCTGTTTGGCTCGACTTGTAGTTCGCCTGTGCATTTTCCTGCTTGATCAGTTCCCTGTAGATCGCGACGCTGTCGGGCTCGTCCGCGGTGATCGGCGCGTCCGCGACCGCTTCGGTTCCGGCCCCGGAGAGCGTGTCCTGCCCAACGGACGCCGTTGCGGTTTCCTGGGCGGGGGCGCTTGCGGAATCCGCCGGTGCGGCGACGTCGTCCGCGAAGCAGAGCGCCGCGGCGGACAGCAGGAGGAAAAGAACGCGATGATGCATGTCGAAACCCCTCGTTTCCGGTGGAGCTTCAACATACAAAAACCGCAAACGCGTGGCGCTTGACACGACGAAAAACGCCCCGCCGGGAGGCGGGGCGCGAATCTGGTCCCTGGTCCCTAACGACTAGCCGCCGATCTCCTCGATCGAGGCGTGGTATTCCTGCAGGCTCTTGACCTCGCCGTGGCCGGCCTTGGCCGCGGAGATGCCCTTGACCGTGTTGTAGGCGCCGGCGAGCGTGGTGATGTAGGGAACCTTGTACTTGATGGCGGCCTTGCGGATCGCGGACTCGTCGGCGACGGCGTCGCGCTTCGCCCACGGGGTGTTGATCACGAGGCTCACCTGCTTGTTGAGGATGAGGTCCAGGATGTTCGGGCGGCCTTCGGCGATCTTGTTGACGACTTCGCACTTCACGCCGGCCTTTTCGTAGAACTTCGCGGTCCCTTCGGTCGCGTAGATTCTGAACCCGAGCTTCTGGAACTCCTTCCCGACCTCGATCGCCTGGTCCGCGAGGTTCACCTTGTCGGAGAGGCTGATGAGGACGGAGCCTTCGGAGGGGAGGATCGAGCCCGCGGCCTCCTGGCTCTTGTAGTAGGCGAGGGCGGGGTCGTTGCTGAGGCCGAGCACTTCGCCGGTGGAGCGCATTTCGGGGCCGAGCACCGGGTCCACCTTCGGGAACTTGTCGAAGGGGAAGACGGCCTCCTTGGCGCCGTGGTGGTTGAACTTCTTCTCCTTCAGCTTCAGGTCGGCGAGCTTTTCGCCCAGCATGAGGCGCGTGGCGAGGCGGGCCATCTGCGTGTTGCAGACCTTGGAGACCAGCGGCACCGTGCGGGAGGCGCGGGGATTGGCCTCGAGCACGAAGACCTTGCCGTCCTCGATCGCGTACTGCATGTTCATCAGGCCGCAGACGTGGAGGGTTTCGGCGATCTTGCGGGTGTAGTCCTTGATCGTCGCGAGGTTTTCCTTCGTGATCGTCACGGGCGGGATGATGCAGGCGGAGTCGCCCGAGTGGACGCCCGCGAGCTCGACGTGCTCCATCACCGAGGGGATGTAGACGTGTTCGCCGTCGGCGAGCGCGTCGGCCTCGCATTCCAGCGCGTTGTGGAGGAAGCGGTCCACGAGCAGCGGGCGGTCGGGCGTGACGCCCACGGCCTTCGCCACGTATTCGCGGAGCATGTTCTCGTCGTAGATGACCTCCATGCCGCGGCCGCCGAGCACGAAGGAGGGGCGGATCATGATCGGGTAGCCGCCGATCTGCTCCACGACCTTCAGGGCCTCGTCGATGTTCGTCGCCATGCCGCTTTCGGGCATGGGGATGCCGAGCTTGTCCATCATCTTGCGGAAGAGGTCGCGGTCTTCGGCCACGTCGATGCTGTCGATGCTGGTGCCGAGGATCTTCACGCCTTCGTCGGAGAGGGCGCGTGCGATGTTCAGCGGGGTCTGGCCGCCGAACTGCACGATGACGCCGGCGGGCTTCTCCTTGGCGTAGATCTGCAGCACGTCCTCGAGCGACACCGGCTCGAAGTAGAGCTTGTCGGAGGTGTCGTAGTCGGTGGAGACCGTCTCGGGGTTGCAGTTGACCATGATGGTCTCGTACCCGAGCTCGCGGAGCGCCATCGCCGCGTGGCAGCAGCAGTAGTCGAACTCGATGCCCTGGCCGATGCGGTTGGGGCCGCCGCCGAGGATCATGATCTTCTTCGGATTGGCCGAGGCGGTCGACTCGTCCTTGGCGTTGTAGGTGCTGTAGTAGTAGAACTGGTTCTCGACGCCGGAGACCGGCACGGCGCACCAGCCCTCGACCATGCCGAGCTCGGTGCGCTTCCTCCGCACGTCCTTCTCGCGCAGGCCGAGGATCTTCGCGATGTACTTGTCGCTGAAGCCGTCCTTCTTGGCCCGGACCAGCAGCTCGTCGCTCGGCATCATGCCGGGGGTCTTGAGCATCTCCTCCTCGAGCTGGACGAGTTCGCGCATCTGCTGCACGAAGTAGGCCTTCTCGTACGTGACGGCGAAGATCTCCTCGTCGGTGGCGCCCTTGCGCAGCGCCTCGTACATCACGAAGTGGCGCTCGCTCGAGGGCGTCTTGAGCATGTCGAGCAGCTCTTCCTTGCTCTTCTTGTTGAAGTCCTTCGCGAAGCCGAGGCCCGCGCGGCCGTTTTCCAGCCCGCGGATCGCCTTCTGGAGGGTCTCCTTGTAGGTCTTGCCGATGGCCATCACCTCGCCGACGGCCTTCATCTGCGTGCCGAGCTGGTCGTCGACGCCGCGGAACTTCTCGAAGGCCCAGCGGGCGAACTTCAGCACGACGTAGTCGCCGCTCGGGGTGTACTTCTCGAGGCTGCCGTCGCGCCAGTAGGGGATCTGGTCGAGCGTGAGTCCGGCCGCGAGCTTGGCGGAGATGAGCGCGATGGGGAAGCCGGTCGCCTTGGAGGCGAGCGCGGAGGAGCGGCTGGTGCGGGGGTTGATCTCGATGATCACCACGCGGCCGGTCTTCGGGTCGTGCGCGAACTGCACGTTGGTGCCGCCGATGACGCCGATGCTCTCGACGATCTTGAAGGCGTCGCGCTTGAGCCGTTCCTCGAGCGCCTTGTCGATGGTGAGGAAGGGGGCCGCGCAGAAGGAGTCGCCGGTGTGGACGCCGACGGGGTCGATGTTCTCGATGAAGCAGATGGCGATCATCTGGTTCTTCGCGTCGCGGACCACTTCGACCTCCAGCTCCTCCCAGCCGAGGATCGACTCTTCGATGAGGCACTGGTGGGTCATGGAGAGCTCGAGGCCGTTGCCGCAGATGTTGCGGAGCTCCTCGACGTTGTAGCAGAAGCCGCCGCCGGCGCCGCCCATGGTGTAGGCGGGGCGGACCACGACGGGGAACCCGATCTCGGAGACGATCTTCTCGGCCTCTTCGACGCTGTGGCAGATGCCGCTGCGCGGGGTCTCGATGCCGAGCTTCTTCATCGTTTCCTTGAAGACCTCGCGGTCTTCGCCGCGTTCGATGGCGTCGAGGTTGACGCCGATCACCTTCACGCCGTACTTGTCGAGCACGCCCGCCTTGGCGAGGGCGCTGGCGAGGTTGAGGCCGGTCTGGCCGCCGAGGTTGGGAAGCAGCGCGTCGGGGCGCTCCTTCTCGATGATCTGCGTGAGGCGCGCGACGTTCAGCGGTTCGATGTAGGTGGCGTCGGCCATGACCGGGTCGGGCATGATGGTCGCGGGGTTCGAGTTGACCAGGACGATCCGGTAGCCCTGTTCGCGGAGGGCCTTGCAGGCCTGGGTGCCGGAGTAGTC
>JAGCEZ010000074.1 GCA_017650365.1 Fibrobacterales bacterium
CCGGCATGGGCCCCGGCTCCGCCCCCGGCGCGATGCCGCCCCCCTCGCCCGACGCCGCCAAGCGCGGCGGCCACGGCTCCGGCCCGCGCGGCTCCGCCAAGAAGAAGGGCAAGGACGAAAAGCGGACACAGGAACAGGAACACCGCCTCGACCCGCGCCAGAGCGTGAACCGCGTCATGGCGCAGCTCTCCAAGACCCCGGCGCACCACCACCACGACCGCCGCGGCGAAGAGGAGGGCGAAGGAGGCGAAGAACGCCCCGTGCTCCGCGTCTCCGACTTCATCACGGTGAGCGAGCTCGCCGGCCTGCTGGGGGTCCTCCCCGCCCGCGTGATCGCCAAGTGCATGGAGCTGGGCAAGATGGCCACCATCAACCAGCGCATCGACTTCGAGACCATCCAGCTGCTGGCGATGGAGTTCGGCTACGAGGCCGAGCTGATGGACGAATACGTGGACGCCGAAGGCGAGGAGGAGGCCGCGGACGAAACCGCGCTCGTCCCGCGCCCGCCGGTCGTGACCGTCATGGGCCACGTCGACCACGGCAAGACCTCGCTGCTCGACTGGATCCGCAAGTCCCACGTCGCCAAGGGCGAGGCGGGCGGGATCACCCAGCACGTCGGCGCCTACCGCGTGCAGACCGCCAAGGGCATGGTCACCTTCCTCGACACCCCCGGCCACGAGGCCTTCTCGGCCATGCGCGCCCGCGGTTCGCAGATCACCGACGTCATCGTCCTGGTGGTCGCGGCCGACTCGATGGTGATGCCGCAGACGATCGAATCGATCGAGCACGCGAAGTCGGCCAAGGTGCCGATCGTGGTGGCGATCACCAAGTGCGACCTCGAGACCGCGAACCCCGACCGCATCCGCGCCCAGCTCGCCGAGCACGGCGTGAACGTGGAGCAGTGGGGCGGCCAGACCTCCTGCGTCGAGATCTCGTCGAAGACCGGCATGGGCATGGACACGCTGCTCGAGACCCTCGCGCTCGAAACCGAGATCCTCGAGCTCAAGGCCAACCCCGACATGGACGCCCGCGGCGTGGTGATCGAATCGCGCCTCGACAAGGGCAAGGGCGCCGTCGCGACCGTGCTCGTGCAGAACGGCACGCTCCGCGTGGGCGACCCCTTCGTCGCCGGCATCTACAGCGGCAAGGTCCGCGCGCTGCTCGACGAGAGCGGCGCCCAGATGAAGTCCGCCGGCCCCGGCGTCCCGTGCCAGATCATGGGCCTGGACGGCGCGCCCTTCGCGGGCGACAAGCTGACCGTCCACGAGACCGAGAAGGAGGCCCGCGAGATCGCCGGCAAGCGCCGCGCCGCCGCCAAGGAGCGCGAACTGCGCTCGCACCACCGCATCACCCTCGGCGAAGTCTACGACCGCGTGAAGGCCGGCAACTTCACCGAGCTGAACCTCGTGGTGAAGGCCGACGTGGACGGCTCCGCCGAAGCGCTGACGCAGGAGCTCGAAAAGCTCTCCAACAGGGAAGTGGCGGTCAACGTCATCCGCAAGGCCGTCGGCAACATCAACGAAAGCGACGTGCAGCTCGCCGCCGCCTCCAACGCCATCATCGTGGCGTTCCACCTGCTTCCGGCCCCCGCGGTCCGCTCGCAGGCCGAGGAGGAAGGCGTCGAGATCAAGCAGTACCGCATCATCTACGACTGCGTGGAAGAGTTCAAGAACGTGGTCGAGGGGATGCTCAAGCCGATCGTGCGCGAAGAGGTGGCCGGCGAAGCCGAGGTCAAGCAGCTCTTCCACATCCCGAAGGTCGGCTTGATCGCGGGCTGCATCGTGACCAACGGCACGGTGGACCTCGAGGCCAAGCTCCGCATCTACCGCAAGGGGCGCGAAGTCGGCGTGGCGAAGGTCACTTCGCTCAAGCGCCACCAGGAGGAGGTCACCTCCGTCAAGGTGGGCTTCGAGTGCGGCATCGGCGTCGGCGGCATCGAGGACGTGCAGGTGGACGACACGCTCGCCTTCTTCAAGGAAGTCAAGATCAAGCGCACCCTCGCGGACGTCAAGTAGGAGGCGGAGATGGGCCACAGGACCGCAAGGCTCGCCGGCGAGATTCTCCGGAACGTTTCGGAGATCCTCCGGCTGGAGGTGCGCGACCCGCGCGTCGGCTTCGTCACCGTGAGCCGCGTGGACCTGAGCGAGGACGGCTCGTTCGCGAAGATCATGGTCTCGGCGATGGGCTCCGACGCGGAGCGCGCCGAGACGATGAAGGGGCTGAAGAAGTGCGCCCCGTTCGTGCGCGGCAAGCTGGCCCGGATGCTGACCACGCGCACCGTGCCCGAGATCGTCTTCGCGGAGGACCGGAACCTGGACCACGCGTTCCGCATCCAGGAGATCCTCGCCGGAATCCACGACCCCGAACTCCCGCCCGAGGAACCGAAGCCCGGAGAGGGCGCGGCCGCCCCGGCGGAAGGCGCGGGAAGCACGGAAAACCCCGGCCCGCGGGGCTGAACCCCGAACCTCGGACCCCGAAGTGGCGGCCGGCGGATTCCTCCTCATCGACAAGCCCGAAGGTCCGACCTCGTTCCGGATCCTGAAGCCCCTGCGCCGCCTCGCCCCGAAGGGGCGGATCGGCTACGCGGGCACGCTCGACTCCGGCGCGTCCGGGCTCCTCGTCGCGGCGACGGGCGCCTCGTGCCGCCTGCTCTCCCTGGTCGAGGCGGGCGAGAAGGAGTACCTCTTCCGGCTGCACCTGGGCTTCTCCACCGACACGGGCGACCTGACCGGAACCGAGACGGAGCGCGCCGGAGACGCGGCCCGGAGCTTCGCCGAGGTCCGCGCCGTCCTGCCGGACTTCCTCGGGGAGCAGCTGCAGGTCCCGCCCGTCTATTCCGCGCTGAAGATCAAGGGAAAGCGCGCCTCCGACCTCGCGCGGCGCGGGAAGGAGGTCGAGCTCGCGCCCCGGAGGATCGAGGTGAAGGAGCTCGAGCTCCTGGAGCCCGCGGACGGTCCGGAAAACCATATGCATGAAAAGCGGACGGAGTTCGCCCTGCGCTGCGTCGTCTCGAAGGGGACCTACGTGCGGGCGCTCGGCCGCGACCTCGCGAAGGCGCTCGGGACCGTCGGCTGCGTCTCGAAGATCCGCCGGACGCGGATCGGCTCCCTGCGCGTCGGGGACGCCTGGTCCTGGAACGAGGACGAAACCCCGGAGTTCCTCCCGCCCGAGGAGGCGATCCCGCTGCCGCGCCTGACGGCGGACCCGCTCGAGCTGAAGCTCCTGCGCAACGGCGTGCGGCTGGACCTGGTCCGGTTCCGCGCGGCGGGGCCGGGCGACGTCCGGGAACCGAAGGCGGGCGACCGGTTCTTCGTCCTGGACGAAAGCGGGCGCGCGTTCGTCTGCGCCGAGGCGAAGCCCGGGCGGGACGTCGCCGTGGCCGAAGGCGCGGGCACCGGTCTCGTGGCCGCGGTCCGCGCGCTGCTCGACGGAGGTTCCGATGGCTGAGCCGTTCGCGCCTCCCGCGCCGGACTTCGCGCCGCGCCGCGCGATCGTCACGGGCAACTTCGACGGGTGCCACCTGGGCCACCGCGCGCTCTTCGTCCGCCTGCGCTCCGAGGCGGCGCGGCGCGGGCTGCAGCCCCTGGTCGTCAGCTTCTCCCCGCACACGCGCATCGCGCTCTCCGGGGACTGCGGGCTGGGCCTGCTGACCACGGACGCGGAGAAGCGCGAGCTCCTGGTGGAGCATTACGGGCTTCCACTGGAGGTCCTCTCCTTCGACGAGAAGCTGCGCTCGCTCACGGCGGAGGAGTTCGTCGAGAAGATCGTGATCGGGAAGCTGAACGCGAGCCTCTGGCTCATGGGCTTCAACCACCATTTCGGCGCGGGCGCGAAGGGGAGCTACGCGTCGATGCTGGACTTCGCGAAGGAGCGCGGGCTGGAGCTCGGCCTCCTGAACGCCGTGGAGGCCGGCGACGAGACCGTCAGCAGCACGCGCATCCGCGCGCTCGTCGCCTCGGGGCGCCTGCGCGAGGCGGGCGAGCTGCTCGGCTACTCCTACCGCCTGAGCGGGCAGGTGGTGCGCGGCGCGGGCCGCGGCCACGGGCTCGGATTCCCCACGGCGAACCTGCGCCTCGAGAATCCCGGCAAGCTTTCGCCGCCCGCGGGCGTCTACGCGGGGCGCGCCTTCGTGGACGGGGAGGAGATCCCCGCCGTCGCGAACCTCGGCGCGAACCCGACGTTCGGCGAGAACCGCGTGGACGGGCGGCTCGAGGTCCACTTCCTGGACTGGAGCGGCGACCTCTACGGCAGGCGCGTGGTCTTCGCGATCGAGGCGATGCTGCGCCCGAGCCGCGCCTTCTCCTCGGTCGAGGAGCTGAAGGCGCAGATCGCGCAGGACGTCGTGCACGCGCGTTCCGTCGTCGGGCGCTAGGCCCGGTTCCCGTCAGGCCTTCTTCCTGTCCTTCCAGCCGTCGTTCTTGAACAGGCGCCCTTCGGAGATCCCCGTCAGGTCGAGCGCGCCGAGCGACTCCAGCGCCTTCTCCGGCGCCGTCTTCCCGGAGAGCGCGTCGAGGACGAGGCGGACGCGCGCGCGCAGCTCCTCGGGCGTTTCGCGCAGCGCCTCGAAGCGGAAGCCGCGGACGCCGGCCTCCAGCAGGCGCGGGAGCAGGCGGAGCGAGCTCTGCGGGCGCGCGCGGTAGGCGGTGTTGCGGCAGAAGGGGTCGCTGGCGAGGACCAGCCCCTCGCCCGTGCGGTCGACCATCTCCACGCGGTGCCTGCGGCACGGGGCGCCGCATTCGCCCGGACGGTCGGCGTCGGTCAGGCACGAGGCGAAGACGCAGTGGCGCATGAAGAAGGCCGGCATCCAGTGGTAGAGCGGGACCTCGAACCGGTCCGGGGCGACGCGGCCCGCGGCCGCCATGCGGAGCAGCTGTCCGCCGTTCAGGTCCGCGGCGGGCACGACGCGCGCGAAGCCGGCGTCGAGCATCCGCTCCGCGGCGATCGAGTTGGCGACGTTGAGCGAGAGGTCGGCGACGAGCGGGATCCCGCTTCCGCGCAGCAGGCGGAGCGCGCCGAGGTTCCGGACGAGGATCAGGTCGGGCGCGAGCCCGGCGAGCGCGGCGTTCGCCTTCCTCTCCCCGGGCATCATGACGCGCGGCGTCGCGGCGCCGGCGCGGAACCCCAGGCGGCGGATCTCCTCCAGCGCCTCTTCGCGCGGGACGCCGTATTCGAAGTCCATGGAGACGGAGGCGAGGTCCAGGCCGCGGAGCGCCCCGATCTGCTCCATGGAGCGGACGAGGACGTGCAGCTCCGGCTTCCCCTCCGCGCCGCCGTCCTGGCTCCTGTTTTCGCAGATATGAAAACTGTGCAGCCGCGCGAGCGCCTCATTTTCGGGGAGGACGACGCGCTCCGGCGCGCGCTTCCGCAGGGATTCGAGCTCCGCGAGCGCGTTCTGCTTGAGCCTGCGGAGCTCGGGGCGCGGGAGGAAGAGCGCGGGGTCGGCGTCGATCCGGATCTCCGCCGCGCGCCAGGGCTCGGGGAGCCGCGAGAGCTCTTCGCGCATCCACTCCGTCCCGGAGGGCGCACGGGCGGGTTCGGGCGCGGAATCCCCGCGCGCGGCGGCCCGCAAAGCGGGCGCGCCC
>JAGCEZ010000075.1 GCA_017650365.1 Fibrobacterales bacterium
GAGGGCCGTCGTAGAAGATGAACGAATCGTCGGCCTTGCCTTTGGAGAGGGTGGCCTCGAAGGCGCGGGTCTTCTCCCAGTCTTCGAGGATGGCGCGTTCCATCTGGGGGAACGACTCATTCTTGTCGAGTTTTCCGAACATTCCGAACCCTTTTGTGGAGGCGTAAATCTAGGAATTTCCCGGAAACCCCTACTTCCCGATGCAGAAGCCGGAGAAGATCCGGTCGAGGACGTCGTCCGGGGCGATTTCGCCCGTGATGGTCCGGAGCTCCTCGCGCGCGCGTCGGAGAAGGTCGGCGACGATCTCCGGGGAGGTGCGCGCGCGGGCCGCGAGGACGGACTCGGCCTCCGCGAGCAGTCCGTCGGCCTTTTCGAGCGCGTCGGCCTGGCGTTCGGTCGCGACGAGGGCCTCCCCGTCGTCGACGCGCGAGAAGACGATCTCCCCGATGCGCTCGCGGAGGGCGGGGATTCCGGTTCCGTCCGGGCAGCCGACGGGGAAGACGTCCGCGCCGGCGGCGGGCGAGCCGCGGAACGCGGGGAGGTCGGCGCGGGTGCGGACGGCCAGGACCGGGATCCCGTCCGGGATTCCGGGGAGCGCGGGCGAGGCGGCGCCGGTCGCGGTCCCGTCCTCCACGAGGAGGACCAGGTCGGCGCCGGCGAGCAGCGCGCGGCTGCGCTCCTGGGACTTCGCGTCGAGTTCGTCGACCGCGTCGCCCAGCCCGGCGGTGTCGCAGAGCGAGACCTCGCCCCCGGGCAGGGCCAGCGCGGCCTCCACCCAGTCGCGCGTCGTGCCGGGGCGGTCGGAGACCAGCAGGCGGTCCTCCTCGAGCAGCGCGTTCGCCAGCGAGCTCTTGCCCGCGTTGGGCGCCCCGCAGAGGACGACGCGGGGGACGCGGGCCGCGCGCCGGGCCCGTTCCCAGCCGCGCAGAAGCTTTTGGACCTGTCCGCGGATCTTCCCGATCTCCCCTCCCCACGACGCGACGTCGGGGTCGGCCTCCTCCTCGGCGAAGTCCATCTCGAGTTCGACCAGCGCGCTCAGGCGCGTCGCGGAGTCGGCCAGGTCGCGGACCTCGGCGGAGAGCTTCCCCTCCGCGAGGCGGCGCGCCAGCTTCAGGGCCGCGTCCGTCCGCGCGTGGATCGCCGCGGCCACCGCCTCGGCCTGCGCGAGGTCGATCTTCCCGTTTTCGAAGGCGCGCCGCGTGAACTCGCCCGGTTCGGCGACCCGGCAGCCCGGAAGGCGCGCGATCTCGCGGACCAGGCGCGCGGAGAGGAGCGGGTTCCCGTGCGGGAAGAATTCGGCGGAGTCCTCGCCCGTGAAGGAGTTCGGCCCGGGGAAGAAGACCGCGAGCATCTCGTCCACGACCGCGCCCGAGGCGTCCCTCCAGCGCGCGAGCTTCATCCGCCGGGGAGCGGGCGGCTCGGTTCCGAAGAGCGCGCGGAACGCGTTCCGCGTTTCGGGCCCGGAGACGCGGACGACCGCGATCGCCGAGGTCCCCCGCGGGGTCGCCGGCGCGACGATCGTCTCCCCTTCGCCCGCCATCGCCCTACTTCCGGCGCCTCTTCGTCGAGCGCGCCGTGGAGGTCACGTCGATCGCGGCGGCGCGCGCGGCCGCGCCGGTCCCCGCCTTCGCGGCGGCCGCGGCCTTCGCCGGCGAGCCGATCACCATGTACTGCACGATGCCGAAGAGGTTCGACACGATCCAGTAGAGCACGAGGCCCGAGGGCATCATCCCCGCGAAGCCGAACATCATCAGCGGCATCACGTAGACCATCATCCTCTGGTTGGGGTCCGTCATGGTCTGGCGGGTCTGGAAGAACGTGGTCAGCGCCATGACGAACGGCAGCACGCAGATGCCCATCGGCATCACGAACGGGATGTGCACGGCGTTCGTCACGATGTCGGGCATCGAAAGGTCCCGGATCCAGAGCGCGAACGGCGCCTCGCGGAGCTCGACCGAGCGGCCCAGCACGAAGAAGAGCGCGATGAAGACCGGCATCTGCAGCAGCATCGGGAAGCACCCGGCCATCTGCGCCAGCGGGTTGATGCCCGCCTTGCGGTAGTACTCCATCGTCTCCAGCTGCATCTTCCGCGGGTCGTCGCGGTATTTCTTCCGGATCTCGGCGAGCGCGGGCTGGTGCGCCTGCATCTGGCGCATGGAGCGCATCTGCTTGAGCGTGAGCGGAAGCGTGGCGAAGCGGACGAGCAGCGTCAGCAGGACGATCGCCAGGCCGTAGTTCCCGAGCAGGCGGTAGAAGAAGTTGAGCAGGCGGAGGAGAAGCCCGGTCAGCCCGACGAACCAGACGTCGGCGCCGCACCATTCCCACCCGGAGACGAGGATCTTCTCGTAGCCGAGGTCCTTCGCCTTGATCCTCGCGTATTCCAGCGGGAAGACGTCGAAGGCGAAGTCGAAGCGCCCCGACTCGTCGAGCCGCTCGCGGACCAGCAGCTGCCACGTGGGCTTGCTGAAGTCGCCCTCCGCGGGCTTCATCTCCACCGCGGTCACCTTGAACTCGGAGGGCTCGGCGAAGCGGACCACGCCCGCGACGTACTTGCGGCGCAGGCCGACCCAGCGCAGATGGCCCTGCGACTCGTTGTAGACCGCGCGGCCCGAGGGGGTCTCGCGCGCCACGGAGTAGTCCTCGTCCAGCACCACTTCGCTGAAGAAGTAGTTGGCGAGGATGCCGGAGTTCTCGGCCACCTTCTCGGTCTCGCGCAGGCCCGCGTCCCAGCGCAGCAGCACGTCGCCGTCGCGGAACCCGGACGTCTTCAGCTCCTGCGCGAACCCGTCGCCGTCCTTCGAGAACGCGAAGACGCGCTCCACGCTCCGCCGCCCGTCGCTCCAGGAGAAGGAGAGGCGGAGCGTGTCGCCGACGACGAGCGTGTCGGGCAGGGAGTCGCCCGCGACCGAGAAGTCCTTCCCGGAGAGGTCGGTCCCGTCGATCTCCAGGGCGAGGGCGCCCCGGTCCGCGTACTGCAGGAGCTCGGGCCACGAGCCGTCCTCCACGGACTTCAAGGCCTTCATGCGCAGCGAGGAGAGCATCGCCCCGCGCGAGTCGAAGGTCGCCCAGAAGCGGCCGGTCTCCACGACCACGCTCCGGCGGACCGGGGCGGGCGCGGCGGCGGAATCGGCGGAGGCGGAGTCCGCGGGCGCGGCGACGGCGGAGTCGGCGCGGAGGACGGCCTCCTCGCGCTCGCGGGCCAGGGCCGACCGCGCGGAGTCGAGAGCGGCGCGTTCGCGTTCGAGCTTCGCCTGCTCCTCCATCTGCTTCTGCTGCAGGTCGTTGTTGCGCATCGCCCAGAGCATCAGCAGCCCGAGCAGGGCGATCATCACGACGTTGCGGAGTTTCGAACTCATGGATTGTTCTCCGGATGGGGCGCGGGCACGGGGTCGTACCCGGACTTTGCGAAAGGTTGGCACCGCAGCACGCGCCAGAGCGCGAGGGCGCCCCCGCGCGCGGCTCCGTGGACCGAGATCGCCTCGATCGCGTAGTCGCTGCAGGTGGGGACGAAGCGGCAGTGCGAGAAACGGCGGAACGGAAGCGCCTGCCAGAGCCGGACGAGGGCGACCAGGAGGCGGCTCACTTCCCCTCCTCCGCCGGGACTTCCTCCCGGATCGAGCGCACGGCCCGGAACGCCTCCTCGCGCAGTGGGGCGATCCCCTCCTCGGGGACCTCCTTCACGTCGAAGAGCATCCAGCAGGGCCGCGGCAGGCCCGCGATCTCGGGGCGGACGGTCTCCCGCACCATGCGGCGCAGGCGGTTCCGCGTCACGGCGAGCTTGGCGACCTTCTTGCGGACGAGGGTCGCGAACCGGGTCTTTCCGTCGGGGCTGGGCATCCACAGAAAACAAAGACCGGGCACCACGCGGCGGTGTCCGGTGCGGTAGAGTCTCCTGAAGGAGTCGGACTTCGACAGGCGGGTTTCCGCGAGAGGGAACTTCCCCGATGCCGAATGCCGCGTGCGCTTCGCCATGCGGCCGCTCCCCCGGGGGAGGCTACTTCCTCGGCATGGAGTCGCTGACCGTCAGGCGATGGCGGCCCTTGGCGCGACGGCTGGAGAGAACATCGCGGCCGCCGCGGGTGGCCATGCGGGCGCGGAAACCGTGCTTGTTGACACGCTTGCGGTTGTGGGGCTGGTACGTACGCTTCATGAGGTTATCCTCGAAAAACTCGTTGGAGCCGCAAGTATAGCTTTTGCGGTCTCCAAGTTCAAGTCTTGGAAGGGGTTATGACGCCCGAAACGGGCTTATTTCGCCTTTTTCGGGGCTTTTTTGGCCGTTTTCACGGGCGCCTTGCCGGCTTTCTGCCCCTCGTAGGCGAGGATTTCGTCGCTTTTGTGGACCAGTTCGACCCCCGCCTCGCGGAAAAGGGCCTCCCCGTCGGAACCGGAATGGTACCGCTTTTCGCACACCACGCGCCGGATGCCGCAGTTGATGATCAGCATCGCGCAGACCCGGCAGGGGGTCATCCGGCAGTAGAGGGTCGCGCCGTCCACGGCGATTCCGAGCTTCGCGGCCTGGCAGAGGGCGTTCTGCTCGGCGTGGACCGTCCGCACGCAGTGCTGGCTGATCGTCCCGTCGTCGTCGATCTGCTTGCGGAAGAGGTGCCCGACGTCGTCGCAGTGCGGAAGCCCCGCGGGCGACCCGACGTACCCGGTCACGAGAATCTGCTTGCCCCGGGCGATCACGCAGCCGCTGCGCCCGCGGTCGCAGGTCGCGCGCTTGGCCACCGTGTCGGCGATCTCGAGGAAGTAGTCGTCCCACGAGGGGCGGACGTACTTCTCCTTCTTCGCCTCGGTCTTCGGTTCGGTCTTCGTCTTCGCCATGGCCGGTCTCCTACTTCTCTTCGTGCTCGAAGCCGAGCGTGGTCATCATCATCGCCAGGTCGAGGTCGGTGCCGATCAGCACCAGCTCCTCGCCCTGCTGCAGGGGTTCGGTGTTCGGCTTGGCCACGTCGAAGACCGAGCGCTCCTTCCCGGTCGCCTCGTCGCGGACGATGCGCCGCCGGCCGATCAGGTTCACGCGGAAGTCCTGCCGCAGCCGCAGGTCCTTGAGCACCTGGCCGGCGAGCTTCTCGGGCACCTTCACCTCGACCACGCTGAAGCCGTCGCTCAGCTCGAAGTACTCCTTGATGCCCGGGATCGTCAGCTGCTGCACCAGGTGCAGCGCCGCCTCGTTCTCGGGCCGGAGCACCTCGTGCGCGCCGATCGCCTTCAGCACGCGCTCGTGCGTCTCGGAGCTGGCGCGGGCGACGATGTTCCGGATCCCCAGCTCCACGGCGTTGGCCACCACGAGCGCCTGCGCCTCGAAGTCGTCGCGGATCGCCGCGACCAGCAGGTCCGCCTCGGGGATCCCGTGCGACTTGAGCGTGGCCATCGAGGTCGCGTCGGCGCAGATCGCCAGGGCCACCTGGTCCTTGATCCGCTCCACGTCCTCCATCACCACGTCGATGGCGATCACCTCGTTGCCCGAGCGGGCGAGCTCGATCGCCGTCGGGCGCCCGAATTGTCCAAGACCGATCACGACGCATCTCATAGGATCACCCCACGATGAGTTCTTCTTGAGGATAGGAAATCGAGCCGGCGCGCTCGCGCCCCGACATCAGCCCGATGGCCAGGGTCAGGGGCCCGATGCGGCCGACGACCATGGCGAGAACGAGGAACAGCTGGCCCGCGGAGCCCACCTGCGAGGTCGCGCCGAGCGAGAGCCCGACCGTGCTCACCGCGGAGATGCTCTCGAACAGCGAGGCCTCCCACGGCACGTCGGGCGCGGCGATGCTGAGCGCGAAGAAGGTGAAGATCAGCACGGCCAGGTAGAGCAGGAGCACGCCGACGGCCGCCAGCACGATCCGCGTGGGGATGGTGCGGTTGTTCGCCACCACGACCTGCTTCCCGCCGAGGTAGGCGCGCAGCGTCTGCAGCAGCACCGCGAAGGTCACCGTCTTCAGGCCGCCGCCGGTCGAGATCGGGCCCGCGCCGATCACCATCAGCCCCATCACCACCACCAGCATCGGCCGCCCGAACTCCTCCACGGGGAAGGAGTTGAAGCCCGCCGTGCGCGAGATCGCCGCGTGGAAGAAGGAGGCCCAGAAGGTCTCGCCCGCGCCCAGGTCGCGCCAGGCGCCGAACCACCCCTCCATCACCCAGAAGAAGAGGAAGCCGACCAGGAAGAGGAGCAGCATGCCGCCGACGGAGTAGCGCGTCTGCAGGGAGAGCGGCTGCGGATAGGGCGGACGCTCCGCGAGGTTGAGCGAATTGCGCTTCCGCCAGCGGCCCAGGTCGAAGGCCCGCGCGCGGCGCACCAGTTCGAGCAGCACCGGGAAGCCGAGCCCGCCCAGGAGCACCAGGCAGGCGACCGTCAGGTTGACCGCCGGGTCCACGGCCCACCGCGTGAGCGAGTCGGGCTGGAGCGAGAAGCCCGCGCTGCAGAAGGCCGACACCGCGTGGAAGAGCGACCAGAAGCCCAGCTCGCCGAACTCCCGGGTCCCGTCGTCCAGCGCCAGGAAGAGCGCGCAGGCGCCGACCGCCTCCACCGCGAACGCGAAGCCGATGACCAGGCGCAGGAGGCTCTTCACGTCCTTCACGTCGGTGATGCCGAGCGTGGCGCGGAGCACGTTGATCTGCTGCAGCGACATCCGCCGTCCCTCGGTGTAGGCCAGCAGGGCGACCACCGCCACGAGCGAGATGCCCCCGATCTGGAAGAGGACCATCAGGACCGACTGGCCGAAGAGCGAGAGCCGCGTCCCCGCGTCCACGATGGTGAGCCCCGTCACCGTCACCGCGCTGGCCGAGGTGAAGAACGCCTCCATCCAGCCGAGCGAGGGGACCCCGTCCGCGGAGGCCTTGGGGAGCATCAGGAGAGCGCTCCCCGCGAGGATCACGGCGACGTAGGAGACGGCGACCAGGAGCGGCGCCGGGCAGTTGAGCGCGAAGAAGGCGCGCAGCGCGCCCAGGATCATCACCCCCACGTGGAGCGCGAGATAGACCTGCACCAGCGCGATCGTCAGCCCCATCTCGGTGTGGAGGAACTCCATCATGCCGATCTGCCCGCGCAGGGCCACGAACCGTATCGCGGCGGCGGAGAAGACGACGATCAGCCAGAGGGCGAGCGCCCCCTCCACGAAATGGCTCCGCAGGTACTGGCGCCGCCGCTCCGCGAAGACCAGCCCGCCCAGGAAGTCGAAGAGGCAGATGCCGGAGAGGGCGAGGTCCACCCAGCCCAGGACGGCGACCCACCGCGCGGAGAGGTGGAATCCGTGTTCGAGAATCAGGGCGGCGATGGCCAGCAGGCCCAGTCCGATCCACTCCGTGTCGTTCAGGAGGGCGACGTCGCGCCGCGTTTTCGCCTGATATTCGGGCATACTCTCCGAAAGATAGACTTTGGGCGCTCAATCCCCGAAGAAACGGACCGCGCAGGCGCGCCGGAGCGCGTCGACCTCGGCCCGGGGCTTCCGTTTCGGCCACATGGAGTTCGAAAGAACCGCCAGGGCGCGGCGCTTCCCGATGTCCAGGACGATCGAACAGCCCGTGAAGCCCGTCTTCCCGATCCGGCTTCCGGAGAGGCAGTCTCCCATCCAGGCCTTCTGGTTCCGCTCGAACCCCAGCCCGGCGTCGCCCAGCTCCGGAATCCAGTTCCGGTCGACCAGCTCCGCCGTCTCCCTGGAAAACAGCTTGCCCTTCCCCTCCGAGGCGAGAAGCCACTCCCGCAGGAAGAGCTGCAGGTCGGAGACCGTGCTGAAGAGCCCCGCCGAGCCCACGGGCCCGCGTCCGCGCAGCGCGTAGGCCGACTCGTCGTGCACCACGCCGCGCACCTCCCCTTCGCGCCAGGCGTCCACCTCGGACGGGGCGATCAGGTTCTGCGGCGCGATCGAACGCGGGTAGAAGGTGGTCCGCGCCATCCCCAGCGGCCCGAAGACCCGCTCCTGCGCGATCCGGTCCAGCGGCGCCCGTTCGAGCCGTTCCAGCCAGAGGCCGAGCAGCAGCGACGTCGCGTTGCAGTACAGATAGGTCTCCCCGGGGCGCTTTTCGAACCGGAACGTCAGGATCCGCTCGAGGATCTCCCCTTCCGAAAGCTCCTTCAGCGAGGAGAGGGAGATTCTGTAGTCCAGCGTGTGGGTCAGGAGGTGGCGCAGGACGATCTCGTCGCGCCAGGGCGTCCGGAGTTCGGGAAGGCGGTCCGCGATCCGCTCGTCCAGGGAGGTCCGCCCCTCCTGAAGCGCGACGAGCGCCGACGCCGCGGTGGCGACGCTTTTGGTCAGCGACGCGCAGTCGAAGAGCGCGTCGGAGGAGAGCGGCGTCGGCGGGGAGTCGCCCAGGGGCGGGAGTTCGCCGGAGAATTCGGGCGGGAGGATCTTCTCCCCCTCCACGGCGCCGACGGCGCAGGCCCCGAAAAGCCCGCGGGCGCGGAACGTCTCCAGGATTTCGCCGAACATCGGAGCCCTAGGGTCTTTCGGCCCACTCCCCGTCTTCGAACCGGCGGTAGAAGCAGCTGCGGTTCCCGGTGTGGCACGCCACGGCGGCCCCCTCCTGCCTCACCTTGAAGAGCAGGGTGTCGCCATCGCAGTCGATCCGGGCCTCGACCACGCGCTGGACGTTGCCGGACGTGAGCCCCTTCACCCAGACCTCCTTGCGCGAACGCGACCAGTAGGTCATCGTCCCCGTCTCCATGGTCCGGAGGAGGGTCTCGCGGTTCATCCAGGCGACCATCAGCACGTCGCCGCGCTCCGCGTCCACGGCGACCGCCGGAACGAGGCCGTTCGCGTCGAACTTCACCTGCCCGAGCCAGGCGGGATCGCCGTTCGGATTGGAGGAGGACATCAATCGTCGCTCTTGGCGGCCTTCTTCGCGGCCTTTTCCAGCCTCTTTTCCTTCAGGGTCTTGGCGGGCTTCTTCTTGACGTTCTTGTCGTGACCGATCTGACCTTGCGACATTTGGGGCCTCCTTTGGGCTTTCATCGCGCGGAATCGCGTTTACACGGGCTAATATACACTGAAAAACGGGCCGCGTATCCGAAAAAAACGTTTCGTTCCCCGCGTTTTTGGGGTATTTTCCCAATAGGTCCCTTCCGCCGGAGGCAATGACGATGTCGAAGTTCCGCGTTCCGAAAGCGCTTCTCCTCTCCGCGGCCCTGGCGGCCGCCTCCCTCCACGCCGGCGAGGCGCGCATCCACGGCTTCTTCGTCCAGCCCGAGCTGGGCTACGCCGCGACCGACTTCCAGAACTTCGGCAGCCAGACCGAATGGAACGCCTGGATGAAACAGATGGCCGACCTCGGCGCCGAGATGATCTTCTACCAGTGGACCGTCTCCTACCAGCGCCAGGCCGACATCGGCTGGTACATAGACGCCTACCACACGGCCACCGGCGACTACGCCTTCTACACCCCGAACATCGCCCCGATGTCCGGCCCGAACGGCACCTCCTACTCCGTCTACAGCTGGGGCGCGCCGACCCCCTGGCCCGGCACCGTCAACCAGCCCGGCGGCAAGGAGTCGGTGGACTACCTGCTCGACGCGGCGCAGGCCAACGGCATGAAAGCCTGGCTCGGCCTCTACCTGTGCGAAAAGGACTTCTGCAACTGGTGGGATTCGCAGGACGTCGACGACGTCATCGACCAGAACGACTCCGTCGCCATCGAATGGCACGTGCAGCGCTCCATCCAGGTGGCGCAGGACCTTCTCGCCAAATACGGGAACCACGCGGGCTTCGGCGGGCTCTACATGTCCGTCGAGCCGGCCAACATCACCTTCATGGGGAGCGAGACCCGCAAGGTGCTCGCCTCGGCGATCGACCGCGTGGCCAAGGCGGTGCACGCCGCCAAGCCCGGGGCGAAGCTCTCCATCTGCCCCTTCTTCAACACCGCGCTCTCCACGGCGCAGGAGTTCGGCTCGGTCTGGGAATACGTGATCGAAAACAGCGACCTCGACGTGCTGATGCTCCAGGACGGCGTGGGGGTGGAGCCGCAGACGCTGACCGCCTCGCAGGACCTGGTCTCCCCCTGGTACGCCGCGCTGCGCGCCGCCGCGAACAAGAAGGGAATCGAGTTCTGGGGCAACTCCGAGCTCTTCACCAACCTCGGCACGCGGCTGAACGTCGATCTGATCCCCTCGACCACGGAGAAGGTGACGCTCCAGCTGGAGACCGAGGCGCCCTACGTGGACAAGTTCGTCTGCTTCGCCTTCAGCTACCTCGACACGATGAAGAACACCTACAACTTCTCCCCGGGCGTGCTCGGCGCGAAATACGAGGAGAACAGGGCGCAGCGGGCGGCCCTCTACGGCGGGCTGAAGGACTACTGGGAAACCTGGAAGGCGACCCACCAGACCGCGGTCGCGACCCGGACGCGCCCGGTCGGCTCCTGGACCGCCGTCCCCGGCGGGGCGCTGGTGCGCTGGAACGGGAAGGCGGCCGCCTGGGCGCTCTTCGACGAAGCCGGGCGGCGCGTCGTGCAGGGAATCCTCGAACCGGGCGAAAACGCTCTGGGCTGGGGCCCGGTCGCGCCGGGGCGCTATTTCTGGAAGGCGGGAGGCGAGACCCGGGCGGTCCCGCTCCTCTAGGCCCGCCCCCGGCGGAGGCCACATTTACAAAAAGGGAGCCCCGGCCGCGGGGTTCCCTTTTTAGATTTGAGCCAACTCGAAACGACCCCGGAATGGGAGGTTCAGATGAAAAAGACCCTTGTCGCGCTCGCCGCTCTCGCCGCGATGGCCTTCGCCGACGGGCCCCTCGGCACCGTCCGCTACAAACTGCACTACCAGGACCCGGGCGCCGGCGACCGCAAGATGACCAACGCGATCACCCGCGCCTACCTCGGCTACGCCGCCAGCCTGAACGAAAACGTCTCCGGCAAGGTCGTGGCCGACGTCGCCGCCACCGACGAGGAAGGCACCGGGAAGAAGCGCTACGCCTACTTCCTCAAGAACGCCTTCGGCACCTGGGCCAACCCGGGCAAGGACATCACGCTGAAGCTCGGTCTCTTCGGACCGGTCTACCAGACCCAGGCGTTCAACAACTGGGGCTACAACTTCATCGTGGACCCGGTCGTCATCGGCCGCGCCAACTACAAGACCGGCGGCAAGCAGGTCGGCGTGTTCCTCCCCTCCGCGGACCTCGGCGCCGAAGTCGCCCTGAAGGTCAACGACGTGCTGACCACCACGGTCGGCGTGCTCCGCGGCGACGGCTACAAGGACGTGACCGGCTACGCCGGCGACCCCGCCGACTGCGTCGGCGACATGTGCAACACGGCCGCCGAACTGCAGTTCGACGTCAAGGCGGGCGTCTTCATGGCCAGCTTCGGCACCACGTTCCGCCCCCACGCCAACGACGCCGGCGAACCCGAGTTCTCGCCCAACGCCCACGTCGGCATGAAGAACGACCGCATGCGCGCCGGCGCCGAATTCGCCGCGACGTTCAACCGCGGCGGCAGCGACGCCGACAACGACCAGATCATCAGCGCCGGCCTCTACGGCGTCTTCGGGATCGTCCCCGGCCTCGAAGCGATCGCCCGCGCCGAATACCTCTGCACCGACGACGAGGACTCCTCGATCGGCCGCGGCTTCGCCGGCGTCTCCTTCCTCCCCGCGAAGAAGTTCAAGATCGTCCTGCACTACGACCTCGAAGGCCGCTTCTTCACCGACGACGCCTACTGGCACACCGCCGGCCTCGCCTCCGAATTCTCGTTCTAGGCGAAGCGCGGAAAGCTCCGGAAAACCTCCCCTCGGGGAGGTTTTTCTTTTGGCCGCGGCGCGCCATCTTGAATTTATTGAGGATTTTGCTTAAGTTTGTGCAACAAACCGGGATGTCCTGACCATGAAACGATTCTTCCGACTCTCCCTTCCCTCCTCCGCGCTACTCGCGCTGGCGGCCATTACCTCCGCCGCATTCGTCGGCTGCTCCGAAGACAAAGGCACCAATGGCGGCTCTTCGAGCTCCTCCGCCGTCTCCTCTTCCGCCGAACCCAAATACGGCACGCCTGAATTTTGGGAGAAGGACTGGCAGGAATCCCTAGCGTATTTCAACTGTCCGCAGCCAACCGACACCATCGAAGGGTGGAAGCTCGCCGGACTGAAAACCGGCGTCGTCCCCGACGACACCGACAGCAACCTCGTGATGCAGATCCGCGAGCACGACGGCACGCTGATCATTCGCACCTTCCGCGGGGACATGTGGACCGCGCGTTTCCCGGAGCTGGAGTGGACGCGCATCTATCTGCCGAGCAAGGCGTCCGTCAAGAGATTGGGCTCCCAGGGCGACTCCCTCTTCGCAAGCACGCGATCCGGGGAGCTTTGGACGGCGAAGTTCAAGGATCTCGCATGGCACAAGCTCTCCCCCGCCGCGGACTCGCTCCGCAAACACGCGCCCGAAATGACGAAACTCATCGGCGAAGCGGCCTTCCAGCGGGGAGACACGCTCTTCTGGGCAGTCACAGAAAATGTGACGCAGGCCTGGTATGACAAGACGAACGACTACATCAAGGAAGTCCCCGTCTATGCGTCCGTCGGCGGCAAATGGTTCAAGACCCAAGTCGAATGGGACACGATGTACGTAAAGAAGGACACTTCCGGAACATTGCCGGACGGAGTCTGGAGGTTTGCCGAAACGCGCGGAGTCCTGCGGGCGCTCACATACTCCAAAGGCATCTGGGAATGGAACGGCAAGCAGTGGCAGAAGGCCGACCTATTGGGCCGAGGAGAAAACACGCCGCTTGCCCCTGGCGAAGTCCGAACCGAAAAATTCTACCGCGACATCGTTGAGCACGACGGCAAGGTCTGGGTCGCGGAACTAGACGGCCAGGTTGCCTCCTCCACCGACATGGCGGCCTGGGCCAATCATTGGGATTACCATGGATGGGACGGGCGGCTCATCACGATAGCCGGCGTCATACATGCGTTGCACCCCTACAAGGAACGAATGCTGATCAGCTCCACGGGAGGCGTTCTGCAATGGGTCGAAGAGACGAACCTGTGGGTTCCCATCGACGTCGCCGACTGCTTCGAGCACAAAACCACGCGTGCCCCACGCACCGGATACGGAGGATGGGGGCCACCCGGATACGTGCACGAATTCGTGGTCATCGGCGACACCATCGTCGCCGGGGTCGCAGACTACAATTACGGCCTCTCGGGTGTCTATATGTTCGACCTCAAGGAGGCGACCTGGAGATAGGGAAGGGGAGGAAGAATCAATTCACGCGGAGTCGGGAGCGACGCCGCGTTTTTTATGAATAAATAGACAAATTGGGCTTTGTTTTGCATATTTAATCTGATTTCGAAAAAGGAGTTTTTATGAAATTTCGCGTTCCCTTCGTCGTTGCCGCGCTTTTCTGCCAAGCGCTTTTCGCCAAAACCCCTGTTCCGCTGGGGAAATCGCCATCGGGAGATCGAACGAACCATCCCGTTCTCTTCGTCTCCGGTCTCGGCTCAAACGCCTCGGGCACCTGGGGCGCAAAGGGAAGCCAGAAGGAAGTGCACTGCGAAGACGCGGAACCAATTGACGACATTTCTCCCATCGTCTCCGACTTTTCTTGGAAAGACCTAAAAATTCCGCACATAAATCTGCGACTCGGGAAACTGCTGCCAAGAATAAAGTACCCGTACCGCTGCAGCAACATGGCCGAGCCGTTCTATGGCGGCGAGGTCGCTCTTGACGCGATGTACATCTGGCACAAAGGGAAAGTGGGAAAAGAAGACATTCGTTTCGGCTTCATAGACACCCTTCCTGACGGGAAGAATCTCAACGGATGGTGGCTCATCCCGGGCGAGTTCAATCGCGTTCAACCCGAAGTCTCTTTCTCGACGATAATGGACTACATCAGAGGCAAAGCCGACACCGCCGCGGTGGCAAAACAACTGTATTGCCAAGTCGACGCGTTCGACATCATCCAACACGGATTCGACTGGGAACAATTCGTCATATGCAACGGATGGTACGTCTCCATCGATTCGCTCCGCGAGCGTTCCAGCTTGATCATTGCCGCACCGATGGATTATCCGGCCAGCTACAAGGAAGGAGGGCTCGCCCATGCGTTCGCGGAAGCGTTCGGCCTTCCGCACAGGAACATGGACGAGAATTTTTCGAAGATCACGAACGGGCTCTATTTCTTCAACCCCAAAAGCAGATGCCGTGCATCTTCGGATGACAACGTCGGCGCGGACTGCGACTCTTTGGACGACTGGGCGAACCCGCGTTGGGACATGACGTTCGAGAACTACGGCCAACCGAACCAGCTGCTCGACAAGATGATTCGTTCGTTGGACGACTTCTACGGGAAAGGCGCCTGGCACGATGACACGAACGCCGTCATCGATATCGTCGCGCATTCGCAAGGCGGTCTGACCACGCGCATCGCGATTGACAAATCACGCAATCCGGGAGGAAGTAACCCCGTCAATCACATCAACCGCATCGTCACCATCGACTCACCGCACTGCGGTTCAGCATTAGCCACCTCGTCAAATCAGCTCAATTACGGCAATCCGGACGACAACGGCGCCAAATATCCGCAACTGGCCGGATTGAAAGATTGGCTCTTTTCCAAAGACTCTTTTCTTTCTCTAAAGGGATCTTTGGACCTCGTTCCAGTAAACTGGTTTCAGGTAACACAATCCTTAATAGATGCTCTTCTTCCTTCGTTCATTGCTTCGCTAGCGCACACAAGCGCCACTGCGCACATCAATCTCAACGGAGCTCCTTTAGGCCCCTACAATTTCGAATTCGAACTCGATTTGAACCTAGCCTTGTTTTTTGCGCTGGAAATTGAGCACGAAGACGAAACATTTACATTGGGCGACATCGGAGACCTCGCCTTGAAGTCGGAACATTTGGCGTGGCCGTTCGAATCCACTTTTATGCGCGAACTTCGCGAAATGCCCTATCCAACATATCCAAGCAATAGCACAAACATCCACGTGACTCATTTCCACAGCAACGGTCTGTCTCAGCATTTTTTGGAAACTTTCGGGCTGCATGTTTTGCCATGGGCGAAAAAACAGTGCGAAGAAAAAATCCGCCGTTCCAAGTACAGTTTTCTTGTCGACACAGATTCAACCTGTCGTAAATTGCTAACAAAAATCCGTTCAGGCCGCTTCGGCGACTCTTGGAATACGTTGCAGGAACGTTTCAAGCAATTGGACACGGACTGGCCTTATCGATCAGACCTCGTGGTGGAAAACTCCAGCCAGAAAGGCATCAATTCAAAGACAGGGTACAGCGAAGACGACACGCCCGAATTTCGAGCCAAAGTTTTCCGCTGGAACCCAAGCACCGTCATCCACGGCGCATTGCCCGAAGGCATCTCCGACATCGTGAAGGACATGGGGCTGGCCGCGGCAACGCAGCAAAAGTGCGACATCCTTTCGGAACTCGGCGCTCCCATCTCCTCGTTCGAAGGCGAATGCGACTACCCGACATCACTTGACCATCCCGCATACGTCAATATTGACGGCAAAAACATTCGCATCATATTCAAGAGCGCCGCGAATACCGCGAAGTCCTCGATCTCGTCGTTCGACTACTACTTCGTCGCGGAGCCGGGCAAGGCGCTCGACGTGCAGACCTCCGGCGCGGACGCGTCGGTGAAGGTCGAACACGTCGGCGGCGCGATTCACAAGGCCACGATCACGCCCGCGCAGCCGGCTCCGGCGGAAGGCGACTGGCCCGCGAACGGCGAGTTCTCGCTCTCCATCCGATACGCGGACGGCACGCCGCGCGACGCTTCGAACGACCCCTCGATGCCTGTGTCCGACGGCATCGCGCTCTCCATTCCGGTCTTTGACGAAACCGGACGGCGCGTCGGCGGGCTCGTTCCGACATTGGACACCGCCGTCCAGGGCATCGCCAACCTCTACACCATTTCGGTCGAGGCGAAGGAGCGCTCCGGCATGAACACGATCACGCAGCCCTCCGTCCGGATCGTGAACAACGGCGACCTAGCCCTCCGCGGCTTCAAGATGCGCTACACCGTCACCTCGGTCCGCAAGCCGGAACTGCGCGTCTACTGGATCGACAGGATGCCGAACGCGACCTGGAAGCTGGTCGAACTCGGCGACCACCGCTGGGCCGCGGAGTTCGACTACGCCGGTCTGGACCTGAAGAAGGGCGAATCGATCTCGCCGATCGACTTCGAGCTCTTCAACCCGGACTGGAGCCCCTGGAACCGCGACGACGACCACTCCGCGCTCGGCGTGGGGAACGAATGGGCGGTCGCGCCGTTCGTGGAGGTCTTCCTGCCCGACGGCGGACGGCTCTGGGGCCTCTCGCCCGAGATGATCGAACGCGACACGACCGAGGCCGAGGCGCCGCGGACGTCGCTCAAGGTGGTGGGCCGCGAGGAATCCGATCTGTACAACAAGTCCACGCACCGCCTGCGCGTGGTCAACGACGGCGACGTTCCGGTGGAGGGCTTCGTGGTCTACGACTACTTCACCTCCGAGGGGCAGGAGCCGCTCTTCGACGCCTGGGACGTCCCGCGGTGCGCCGTCTCGAAGGAGCATCTCGGCGGTCTGGAGTGGCGGCTCGTCTACGACTGCTCGAACGTGGTCCTCGACCCCGGGCAGGAGGCCGACTGGGCGGAGTGGGGGATGCTGGTGGACCGCCACTATCCGGACTGGTCCGCGTGGGACGCCTCGA
Organism: Fibrobacterales bacterium; assembly: GCA_017650365.1. GTDB lineage: Bacteria > Fibrobacterota > Fibrobacteria > Fibrobacterales > CADBQJ01 > CADBQJ01. The sequence goes on from JAGCEZ010000075.1 coordinate 16,620, forward strand.
ACGACTGGAGCGCGCTGACGTCGGAATGGGCGGAGGCGACGCGCGTCCGCGTGGTCGCGAAGGACGGGACCCCGCTCTGGGGCGAAGCGCCCGCGCTCGCCGCGCCCGCGCCCGCGAGCTTCGCGATGGGCCTGCCCGGGCCGCTCGGCCCGGGATTCCTCCCGCCGCTCTAGCCCGGCGGAAGGCCGCGAACCGGGGAGCCGCGCCGACGGGCGCGGCTCTCTTTTTCTACCTTGAAAACAGGAAAACATCGGGGGCGACATGTCCAGCACGCTCGGCACGATCTTCAGAATCTCGACCTGGGGCGAAAGCCACGGGCCCGCGCTCGGCGTCGTCGTGGACGGCTGCCCCTCCGGCCTCGAACTCTCCGCCGACGAGATCCAGGTCGATCTGGACCGCCGCCGCCCGGGCCAGTCGTCGCTGACCACCCCGCGCAACGAGGCCGACCGCGTGGAGATCCTCTCGGGCGTGTTCGAGGGGAAGACCACCGGCACCCCGATCTCGCTCCTGGTCCGCAACACGGACCAGCGCAGCCACGACTACGGCGACATGGAGTTCCTCTACCGCCCCGGCCACGCCGACCTGGCCTACGACCTCAAGTACGGTTTCCGGGACCACCGCGGCGGCGGGCGCTCCTCCGCCCGCGAGACCGCCGCGCGCGTCGCCGCCGGCGCGATCGCCCGCAAGATCCTGCGCGAAAAGTGCGGGGTGGAAATCCTCGCGTGGGTTTCGCAGGTCGGATCCGTCTCCGCGCCGGCGAGGGACTCCTTCCCGACGCGCGAGGAGATCGAAGCCTCCCCCGTCCGCTGCCCGGACCCCGCCGCCTCCGCGCGCATGGCCGAGGAGGTGGAGCGCGCGCGTTCTGAACAGGACTCCGTCGGCGGCGTCGTGGAGTTCGCCGTCCTGAACCCGCCCGCCGGTCTGGGCGAACCTGTCTTCGACCGCGTCGAGGCGGAGCTCGCCAAGGCGATGCTCTCCATCCCGGCCAGCAAGGGGTTCGAGATCGGCGAAGGGTTCCGCGCCGCGGAGATGCACGGCTCCGAGCACAACGACCGCATCCTCCACGGGCCCGAAGGCTTCTCCTTCGCCACGAACCACGCGGGCGGGACCTACGGCGGGATCTCCGTCGGCTCCCCGATCTTCGGGCGGGTCGCCTTCAAGCCCACCGCGACCATCGGGCGGGAGCAGCAGACCGTCTCCCGGACGGGCGAACCCGCCGTGCTGAAGGCCAAGGGGCGCCACGACCCGTGCGTCGCCCTGCGCGCCCCGGCCGTGGTCGAGGCGATGGCCGCCCTGGTCCTCGCCGACCTCTGGCTGCGCGACCGCGCCCGCCGCTGATTTTCCGCGAAAAATCCTCCGCGGGGGTCTTGCCCGAGGCCCTCGAAATTGCGATATTATGAACGCACGTTCGGTGAACGTTCATTCAATAAAGCAAACCGCAGAGGCCGGAAAATGCGACGCAAGGAAGGCGACAAGGAAAACGCGATCCTCGACGCGGCCACGGAGCTCTTCGCCGAAGAGGGCTTCCACTCCGCCGCCGTGGCGTCGATCGCCAAAAAGGCGGGCGTGAGCGCGGGCTGCGTCTACCTCTACTTCCGGAACAAGAACGACGTGCTGGCGCGCGTCCTCGACGGGTTCTGGGACGACCTCGACAATCTGGCCACCGCCGCCTTCGCGGGCGCGGGCACGATCCTGCAGCGGGCCGAGGCGCTCATCCGCGCCGTCCTCTCCTACTGCGCCGAACATCCCGCGCTGAGCGGCGTCTACCTGCGCGAGATGCCGGAATACTGGCGCGTGAAGGGCGGGGAACGGACCCCCTGGCACCGGCTGATGGACAGCATCGACGGCTTCTTCCACGAAGGGCTGAAGACCTGCGACTTCTCCGAGAAGCTCTCGCCGCAACAGTTCCGGCTCTTCGTGCTCGGCTGCTTCCACTCCATGGTGCAGCACGGCTACGACCGCCGCTTCCCGCAGCGCGAACGCGAAACCTGGCTGGGCTGCTCGGTGCAGCTGATCCTCCACGGCATCGGCGTGTTCGTCCCGAAGGAGGAGGCATGATCCGCCCGGCGAAAAGCGCGGCGGCCCTGCTTCTGGCCTTCGCGGCCGCCTCCTCCGCGCTCACGCTGGAGGAGGCGCTCGGGAGCGTCGAGGAGGCGCCGACCCTGCGCGCGGCCAAGGCCCAGCTCGAATCGGACCGCCGGAAGACCTCCGCGGCCAACGCGAACTTCCTCCCGCAGATCGAGTTCAAGGGCAGCTGGACCTACCTCGACCGCACGCTGGAGATGGACCTGAACGAACTGCGCGGCGCGCTGATCCAGCTGCAGACGAACGACGCGCTCGAACGGGCCAAGATCCAGGCCGCCATGGCCGGCGCGACGCTCGCGCCCGAACAGCAGCAGGCGATCGCCCAGAGCGCCGCCGCGCAGCTCGACGCGGCGATCCCGCCCTTCGTGGAGACGCTGCGGGAGCAGTCGCGCTTCGACGCCGAGCTGACCGTGGTGCAGCCGATCTTCGTCGGGGGCAAGCTCCTGGCGGCGCGCGGCGCGGCCAAGGGGCAGGAGAAGCGCTCGAACATCGCGCTGGAGCAGGTGCGCGCGGAACGCATCTCGACCATCGCGCAGACCTACATCAACGCCACGCTCCTGCGGCAGGCCGTGGAGCTGCGGCGCCAGGGCGTGGAGAGCATCGAACGGCACGTCGGACAGGCGGAGAAGCTCCTCGCGGAGGGGATGATCGAGCGGACGCAGCTCCTGCGCGCGCAGCTCGCCCTCTCCACGGCGCAGGCCGACCTCGAGGCCGAGGAGGGGCGCTACGCCACCGCGCTCCAGGCGCTGCGCATCTGGACCGGCCGCGACGACGAGCCGACGGACACGCTCCGCGACGTGCCTCTTCCCTGGGACAGCGCGTCGGCGCAGGACGCAGTCTTCAAGCGCAACCTCAAGGCGCTGGAGATCGAGGCGATCCGCTCGCAGCTCGACGAGAAGTCCGCGGCCCAGCGCGGGCAGATGCTTCCCACGGTCGCGGCGTTCGGGTCGTGGCAGATCCTCCCGCGCGAACTGAGCGCGCTCGAGCCCCGCTGGGCGGCCGGCGTGCAGGTCAGGATGCCGATCTTCTCCGGCGGCAAGGACTGGTCGGAGTGGAAGTCCGCGAAGTCCGAGGGCGAGCGCGTCGAGCAGCTCGGCGCGGCCTGGAACGAAGGGCTCCGCGTGATGGTCCTGCAGAGCTGGAACAAGCGCGTCACGGCGAAGAACCGCTGGGAGTCGCTCGCGACCTCCGAAAAGCTCGCCGAGGAGACCCTGAACAACTTCGAAAAGCGCTTCGCCGCGGGCATGGCGACCAGCCTCGACGTGGTGGACGCGCGCATCCAGCTCGACCAGGCGCGCCTCGGCCGCCTGAAGAGCCTGGGCGACATGGCGCTGGCGAGCATCGAGATCCTCTCGCTGGCGAACGAAACGACCCGCCTTCCCCAGCTTTGGAACCAGGGGGCAAACGAATGAAGAAGAACATGTGCGAAAAGGCGCTCCGCGCCTCCCTCCTCTCCGCCGTCGCGGCCGCGGCGCTCCTCTCGGGCTGCGGCGTCCCCGAACAGCCCTTCATCGGCATGGTCGAGGCCGACGAGACCGTCGTCTCCTCCATGGTGCCCGGGCGCATCCAGCGCATCACGGTCCACCAGGGCCAGGCGGTGAAGCGGGGCGACCTCCTCGTCTCGCTCGACCCGAAGTTCATGGACGCGAAGATCGGCCAGGCCGAGGGGATGGTCGGCGCCGCCGAGAGCCGCTACGAGCTCGCGAAGAACGGCGCCCGCGCCGAGGACGTGAAGGCGGCGAAGAGCCAGCGCGACGCGGCGAAGCACCAGCTGGACCTCGCGGAGAAGAGCTGGGCGCGCGTCGAGGCGCTCTGGAAGGACAGCGTGATCTCGCGCCAGCAACGCGACGAGACCGAGTTCAAGCTGCTGGCCGCGCGCGAACAGCTCGCGATGGCCGAGAGCCGCTACGAGCTCGCGCAGAACGGCGCCCGCGCCGAGGACCTCCAGGCCGCCAGGGGCCAGCGCGACGCCGCGCAGGCGGCGCTCCGCGAGGCGAAGGCCTACGGCGACGAGACCGCGCTCCGCGCCTCGTTCGACGGCGAGGTCTCCAAGCTCTACATGCGCTCCGGCGAAGTGGTCGGTTCGGGCACGCCGGTGCTCTCGATGTACGTGCCGACCGAGGCCTGGGTGGCGCTGGCCGTCCGCGAGGACAGGCTCCCGCTCTTCGAGATCGGCACAACCGTCGAAGGCGTCGTGCCCGCGCTCGGCGGCGAGAAGATCGCCTTCAGGGTCGCGTCGAAGTCGGCGCTCGCCGACTTCGCCACCTGGCGCGCGTCGGGGGCGAAGGGCGAGTTCGACCTGCGCAGCTTCGAGCTCCGGCTCGAGCCGGTCGCCCCCGAGGCGCGCCTGCGCCCGGGCATGTCGGTCCGGTTCGAAAGGCCCGGCAGGTAGGATCCTCCGGGATTTCCGGCGGGGCCGGCCTCCGGCGCCGCCCGTAATCCCGGAGAACTGCGCGGAACGGGGAACTTCGATGTCCAGGCGATTCCGATTCGGCGGCTGGTTCACGAAACGGCGGGCGTATCTCTTCGCGCCGCTTCTCGTCGCGCTCGTCGCGCTCGCGCTGGTCGCGTGGATCTACACGCCCGGAATCGTGCGCGAACTCCCGATCGCCGTCGTCGACCACGACAACACCTACGTTTCCAGAACGGCGGTCCGCGCGATCGACGCCATGCCGACGCTCACGGTGGAGGCGAACTACGGCTCCGAGCAGGAGATCCGCTCCGCGCTGGTCCGCGGAGAGATCGTCGGCGCGGTCGTGATCCCCGAGGGGATGCAGCAGCGGCTGCGCCGCGGCGTGGACGCCGAGATCCTCCTCGTGCGCGACGGCTCGGTGCTGATCCCCTCGCGCATGCTCTTCAAGGAGCTCTCCTCGCTCACCTCGATGCTCGAGGCGGGGCTGCGCGACCGGCTCTCGCGCTCCAAGGGCAAAAGCGGGATCGTCGCCGACTTCGAGTCCGCGCCCCTGCGCGTGGAGACGTATCTCCTCGGCAACCCGAAGATGGACTACCGCGTCTATCTCCTCTCCGGCGTCCTGATCACGCTCCTCCAGTTCTCGCTGCTCTTCGCGCTCGCGGCGCTCCACCCGACGCGGAAGGAGTCCTTCGCGCTCTTCGCGGTCCACCTCGCCGCCGGGATCGCGCTCCAGGCGACCGTGATTCCGCGCTGGGGGATGGAGCCCGTCGCCCTCCCGGTCCTCGCCGCCGCCTGGACGCTCCTGCTCGCGACCGGGTACCTGATTGGGCGCTCCATCGCGGACCTCCTTCCCGAGAACCGATCGCAGGCCGGGATGCTCTCCGCCTTCTGGGGCACGACCTCGTTCGCGCTCAGCGGCTGGACCTTCCCGCTGGAGGCGATGCCTCCCGCGCTAGCGAAGGTCGCCGACCTGGTTCCGCTCACGCAGGCGCTGAAGATGATGCGCTGGGGACAGTTCGGGCGGTGGTGCCTCTCCGGCGTCGCGATCCTCGCCGTCTGGATCCTCCTCCTCGCCCTCTTCCGTCTCCTCGTCGTCCCGAAGATCGCGGAACGCAAGGCCGCGCGCGCGGCAAAGAGGGCCTCCCGCCCGTCCCGGATTCCGCCTTCGCTCGCGCACCTGGCGAACGGCGCCGTGCTGCTCGTCCTCTTCGTCGGCCCCGTCGTCTATCCCTCCATCTACGGCTCGATGTACAGCGAGCGCCTGATCCGCGACATCAAGGTGGCAGTCTCCGACCGCGACGGAAGCGCGCAGAGCCGCTCGCTCGTCCGGACGATGTCCGAGCTCCCGGGCTGGAACGTCCGGCTGGAGCACTCGCCCGAGGCGGCACGCGACCTCGTGGAGCGCGAGGAGGCCGTCGGCTGGATCGAGATCCCGGGCGGGCTGGAGGAGAACCTCGCGAACCGGCGCCCGACGCAGCTCCGCGCCTTCTTCGACACGCGGCGCTTCTACATCACCGGCGAGGCGACGAAGTTCCTGACCTCCGCGGTGCAGAAGTGGAGCGCCGACCGTCTCCCCTCCTCGCTCCCCCGCGTCTCGCTCGTCGACCAGACCGTCGGCGACCGGTACGACACCTACGGCGGCTGCCTGACGATGCCGCTGATCATGCTGATCCTCCACCAGCTGATGCTCGTGGGCGTGGCGGTCTGCTCCGCGGGGCGGAGCCTTTCCGAGTCGCTGCGCCGCACCTGGGTCTTCCCGGTCTGGTTCACGCTGCTGCACGCCGCCGTCTGGCCGCTCTATTCGCATTACGCGCCGAACCCCTCCCTCTTCGCCCCGGCCTGGATCTACCTCTACATGGCCGCGACCTGGCTGATCGGCGTCATGATCCTCCGGCGCGTTCCGCGTCCCGAGTTCGGCGTCTTCCTCGTGGCCGCCTCCAGCTTCCCTTTCATCTTCGCCAACGGCTTCTCGTGGCCGATCCAGGCCATGTCGCCCGCGGTGCGCGCCGTCGGGGCCCTCTTCCCGCCCCGCCACGGCATCCTGGCCGCCCTCCGGGCCGCGCGCTTCGAGACCGTCCCGGGCGACCTCGACCCGCACCTCTGCGCCCTCCTGGTGCTCCTGGGGACGGCGATGGTCCTGGTCGGGATCGGCCTCCTGCTGGAGCGGAGGGGCGCGAAGGACAACGGAAACGGGACAATTTGAACTTTTGGGGCCGGAGTCGCCCTCGGCCTCCCGTCCGGAGACCCTTTTTATCTACATTTACGCCCACTGCGAAACGACTGAAGAACACCCCCCTTGGGCAGCACCGAATCGCCGCTTGCAGTACGCGGCGCCCTAGTCTGCCGGAAAGGAGCCGAACATGGCCACTATCGACAAAGAAAAGACCGCTGAACTCGTCACCAAGTTCGGGGCGAACGCCCAGGACACCGGCAACGTCCGCGTCCAGGTCGCTCTCCTCACCGAACGCATCCGCAATCTGACGGAGCACGTGAAGGAAAACCGCAACGACGCCCACTCGACCCGCGGTCTGGTGATGCTCGTCGCGAAGCGCCGTCGTTTGCTGAAGTACCTTCAGCGCACCGATCTCGCCGGATACAGGGCCCTGATCCAGGAACTCGGCCTCCGCAAGTAGCGCGGCCGTCCACACTCGCGCCCGGTGACGAACCGGGCGTTTCCGTCAAAAGAGGTTTGCGATGAACAAGACTGAAATGTTTGCGACGCTGTCCGACGGACGGCAGGTCCGGTTCGAAACCGGGCGCATGGCCAAGCAGGCCGCCGGCGCCTCCGTCGTCCAGATGGGCGACGCGATGCTGCTCTGCACGATGTGCTACGGCGCCGACATGGGCAACCAGGGCTTCTTCCCGCTCACGGTCGAATACCGCGAGAAGGCCTACGCCGCCGGCCGCATCCCGGGCGGCTACTTCAAGCGCGAAGCCAAGCCGACCGACGAGGAAGTGCTCACCTCCCGCCTGATCGACCGCCCGATCCGCCCGATGTTCCCCGACGGCTTCCAGCGCGAAGTCCAGATCATCGCGACCGTCATCTCCGCCGACCAGAACAACCCCGTGGACGTGCTCGGCGTGAGCGCCGCCTCGCTGGCGGTCGGTCTCTCCGACATCCCGTTCGAGGAACAGGTCGCCGCGGTCCGCGTGATCAAGCTCGGCGACGAATTCATCGTCAACCCCTCCTACGAGCAGATCGAGCAGGCCGACCTCGAAATGGTCATGGCCGGCACCGAAACCTCCGTGACGATGGTCGAAGGCGGCGCCTACGAAGTCTCCGAAGCCGACGTCGTCAAGGCGATCTCCGTCGGCCACGAGGAAGTGAAGAAGCTCTGCCGCGTGCAGGCCGAGCTGGTCGCCAAGGCGGGCAAGGCGAAGTTCGAGTTCGTCCCCCCGGCCCGCGACGAAGAGCTCTTCGCCAAGGTCGAGTCGCTCGTCGTCGACAAGCTCCGCGAGACCTTCCACGTCGACATGGTCAAGACCCAGCACTACCCGGCCATGGACGCGCTGAAGCAGGAGCTGCTCTCCAAGTTCGACGAAGAGACCGTCGCCGAGAAGGGCGAGCTGATCAAGGAGTACTTCGGGACGATCGAAAAGCGCGAAATGCGCGAGATGATCCTGAACGAAGGTCGCCGCATCGACGGCCGCAAGACCACCGAAATCCGCCCGATCTCCATCGAGACCTCGGTGCTCCCCTCGGTGCACGGCTCCGCGCTCTTCCAGCGCGGCGAAACGCTCTCGCTCGCGACGACCACCCTCGGCAGCCGCGCGGACGAACAGCGCATCGAAAGCATCAAGGGCGAGTCGTTCAAGAACTACATGCTGCACTACAACTTCCCGCCCTTCTGCGTGGGCGAGTGCAAGCGCATCGGCACCCTCAGCCGCCGCGAAGTGGGCCACGGCCACCTGGCCGAACGCTCCCTCGCGCCCGTGCTGCCCTGCCCCGACGCCTTCCCCTACACCATCCGCGTGGTCTCCGACATCCTCGAGTCCAACGGCTCGAGCTCGATGGCCTCGGTCTGCGGCGGCTGCCTCTCGCTGATGGACGCCGGCGTCCCGATCAAGAGCCCGGTCGCGGGCATCGCGATGGGCCTGATCACCGACGGCGACCGCCTGAAGGTCCTCTCCGACATCACCGGCACCGAGGACCACCTCGGCGACATGGACTTCAAGGTGACCGGCACCAAGGACGGCATCACCGGCTTCCAGATGGACATCAAGGTCAAGGGCATCACGCTCCAGATCATGACGGACGCGCTGGAACAGGCCCGCCAGGGCCGCGCCCACATCCTCGGCAAGATGGCCGAGGCGCTCCCCGCCTCGCGCCCGCAGCTCTCGCCGAAGGCCCCCTCCATCATCACCTTCCGCATCAGCCCCGCCCGCATCAAGGACGTCATCGGCCCCGGCGGCAGCGTGATCCGCGGCATCCAGGCCAACACCGGCGTCACGATCAACGTCGTGGACGACGGCACGGTCACCATCGCCGCCCCGAACCAGAAGGCGGGCCAGGTGGCGCGCGGCATGGTCGAGGAGCTGGTCGCCGAAGCCGAAGTGGGCAAGGTCTACAAGGGCAAGGTGAAGAGCATCGTGCAGTTCGGCGCCTTCGTCGAGATCCTCCCCGGCAAGGACGGCCTGGTGCACATCTCCGAAATGTCCGACCACCGCGTCGAAAAGGTCGAAGACGTGCTGAACCTCGGCGACGAAGTCGAAGTGAAGTGCATCGGCATCGACCCCCGCGGCAAGATCAAGCTGAGCATGAAGGCCCTGCTGCCCGGCCAGGAAGGCTAGGCGAGGCCGCGAACGAGAAACGAAGCCCCCCGGAGACGGGGGGCTTTTCGCGAAAAGGGGAAAGGCGATGATCCGGAAAACGACGCTCCAGAACGGCGTCTCCGTCCTGACCGAGACGATGCCCGGCTGCGCCTCCGCGTCGGTCGGGCTGACGCTCGGCGTCGGTTCGCGCGAGGAGACGGAGCGGAACAACGGCGTCGCCCACCTCTTCGAACACGCCGTCTTCAAGGGGACGGCGAAGCGCTCCCCGCTGGAGATCGCGCAGGCCGTGGAGCTGCGCGGCGGAATCCTCAACGCCTACACCACGCGCGAGCAGACCTGCTTCTACGCGCGCACCGCGGCCGCCGACGTCCTCGGCGCGCTGGACGTGATCTGCGAGATGGTCCGCGAGCCCGCGCTGGACCCGGACGCGGTCGCCCTGGAGAAGAGCGTCGTGGTCGAGGAGATTCGCAGCTGCCTGGACGACCCGGAGGACCTCGCCGGGGACCTCTTCTGCGAGGCGCTCTGGGGGAAGGCCGGGCCCGGGCTCCCGATCACGGGCACGGTCTCATCGGTGCGCGGGCTCGGCGTCGGCGAC
>JAGCEZ010000076.1 GCA_017650365.1 Fibrobacterales bacterium
GACGCCCTCGACGCGGTCGCGGCCGCCCTGAAGCAGGGCGCGGAAGGGCGGCCGGTCGTCCGCTGCGGCGTCGGGTTCCCCGGCATCGTGCGGAACGGGACGACGGTCCACGGCTCCCCGAACCTCCCCCAGTGGACCGGCGTCGACCTCGCCGGGGAACTCGGGGCGCGGCTCGCTTCGGACTCCGGCCCGTGCGCGGTGCGCGCCGCCAACGACGCGAACGCCGCCGCCCTGGCCGAAAGCCGGCTGGGCGGGAAGTCGGCCGTGCGCAACCTGCTATTCCTCACCCTCGGAACCGGCGTGGGCGGCGGCGTGGTCGCGGACGGGAAGATCCTGGCGGGGCGCGGCGGGTTCGCCGGCGAGGCGGGCCACGTCACCGTCGACCCCGACGGCGAACCCTGCGGCTGCGGCCGGAACGGCTGCCTGGAGGCGCACTTCTCCGAACTCGGGCTCTCGGCCGCGGCCGCGCGCGCGGGGCTGGGCGAGCTGACCGCGAAGGAGATCTTCGACCGGGCCAAGGCCGGGGACGCCGCCTGCCTCGACCTCCTGGACGAGGGGCTCGACCGCCTGGCGATCGGCATCTCCGGGATGTGCGCGCTCCTCGACCCCGAGGAGATCGTCCTGGGCGGCGGCATCGCCAAGGCCGGGCAGTTCCTCCTCGACGCGCTCCGTCCGCACCTCGCGGAGCGGATCAAGTACCCGGGCTACGAAATCCCGAAGGTCCGCCTCGCCGCGCTCGGAAGCGACGCGGGCGTGCTCGGCGCGCTTCTCGTCGGACTCCAGGGCTCCTGACCGGAAGGGCTCCGGCCCTCGTTCCCTCTCCGCCCCCTCTCCCCCGCACCGGGGCGCGGGTTGTTCTACATTTTTGTGCGAAGTTCCTACAATTTTGTGGAAAACGGCAAAACGATGGCCAAAACGGCGAATCCGGCGGACTCCGCCGACAGCGACGGCTCCCTCCTCGCCGAGGTGTCGCAGGCGATCGAGCACATCGACGACACCGAACAGCTGCTCGAAACCGTGCTGGAGCTGATCCACAACCACGGCTTCCTCTGGGCCGCGCTCAAGGTGGCCGACCCGCGCACGGGCGAGATCCGCATCCACAACTCCAGCGGCCTCTCCGACGACCAGATGCGGCGCGGGCGCTACCGCCTGGGCGAAGGGATCACGGGCTCGGTCTTCGAGACGGGCGAGCCGATCGTCATCCCGCACGTCCTCCAGGACAGCCGCTACCTCAACCGCACCGGCAGCGCGAACGAGGACGGCGCCTTCTACTGCTACCCCGTCAAGGCGGGCGGCCGGGTCCTCGGCGCCCTCTCCGCGCTGGCGCCGGCCTGCTCCCCGGCGGCGCACAAAAGGCACGTCCGGCTCTTCTCGCTCCTCGTCCCGATCATCACGCAGAGCTTCCGCATCGCCGAGCGCATCTGGGAGGAGCGCGAAGGGCTTCAGGAGGAGAACCGCAGGCTGAGGCTCGACCTCGGGACCAGGCGGAGCCTCGGGAACCTCGTCGGGCGGTCGTCGAAGATGCTCGCGGTCCTCGGACAGATCGAGCAGGTCGCCCCGACCTCGGCCACGGTCCTGATCTCGGGCGAGGAGGGGACCGGGAAGTCGCTCGTCGCCGACGCGATCCACTTCGCCAGCCCGCGCAAGGACCGCCCGCTCCTCAAGGTCAACTGCGCCGACGTGGCGGAGAACATCCTCGACGCGGAGCTGTTCGGGTACGAGAACGGCGTCGTCTCCGGGACCGTGCTCCACAAGCGCGGCAAGATCGAGCTCGCCGAAGGGGGGACGCTCCAGCTTTCGGAGGTGGACGCCCTCACCCCCTCGCTCCAGACCAAGCTCCTGCGCTACCTGCAGGAGAGGGAGTTCCGGCGGCTCGGGGGCGCGGAGACCTTCCGCAGCGACGTCCGCATCGTCGCGACCACGCGCGAGCGGCTGGAGGACGCGACCGCCCGCGGCACCTTCCGCGAGGACCTCTACTACCGCCTGAACGTCTTCCGGATCCGCATGCCCGCGCTGCGCGAGCGCAAGACCGACGTCATCCTCCTCGCGAACCACTTCCTGCAGCGGCTCAACGCCGAGAACCGCCTCGGGATCCGGCGCATCTCCACTCCGGCGATCGACCTGATGATGAGCTACCACTGGCCGGGGAACGTCAGCGAGCTCGAGAACTGCGTGGAGCGCGCCGCCTTCTCGTGCAAGGGCGACACGCTGCGCGCGCCGGACCTCCCGCCGACGCTGCAGCAGGAGGAGGGGCGCGACATCGGCTCCGAACCGCCGAACTGGAGTCTTCCGCAGGCGGTCGCGAACCTGGAGAAGGAGATGATCTACGAGGCGCTCCAGCAGTCGCGCGGGCACCAGGGACGCGCGGCCCGCAAGCTGGGCGTCACCGAGCGCCAGCTGGGCTACAAGATGGCGAAGTACGGCATTCCGAAGAACGCGGCCCTCGCGCTCTCGGACGGCGGGATCGGCTAGGGGATGGCGGCCTTCGCGCAGACGCTCGCCTCCGCCGCGCTCCGGCTCTGGATCGCGCTCCCCCGCCGCGCCGCCTCCGCGCTCCACGCGCTCCTCGCCCCGGCCGCGCTCCTCCTCAAGCCCCGCATCCGCGCCCGCCTCCGCGCCCGGCTCGGCGACGCCTCCCCGTTCCTCGCGGAGACGCCTCGCCCGGCGCGGGTCCTGCGGGCCGTCGCGGACGAAGTCCACGCCTCCGCGCGCATCCTCGCTTCGCTCGGAACCGCGCGCCGCGACGGCCCCGAGATCCGCCTCGTCGGCGAAGAGATCCTGGAACGCCTCGCCGCCGCGGATTCCTCCGCTCCGGCCCCTTCCGCGGTCCCCGGACACCGCGGCGGCGAAGAGCCCGGGCGGAAGGCGCGCGCGGCGCAGGCGCCGTTCGTCGTCCTCTTCGGAATCCACCAGGGGCTCTGGGAGCTCCTCCCCGGCGCCATCGCCGCGCGCGGCCTGGCCGTCCACGTCCCCGCGGCGCGGCTCAAATGCGGCGACGACGTCGTCCGCGCCCTCCGCGCCGCGGAAAACGTTGAATACTTCCCGGGGAACGAACTCCCGCTGAAAATCCGCGCCCTCGCGAGAGGTGAACAATCGAATCAAGTTCTGGCATTGCTCGTCGACCAGCCCGGGCCAAATTGCAAGGAGACGGTTTCGCTCTTCGGACGGGAGCGCGTCTGGTGGAGCGCCCCGCTGCGCACCGCGAAACGGTGCGGCGCCGCGATCGTCCCCTTCTCGGTCTCGAAGGAGGGAGACGGCGCGAAGATCGAGCTTTTCCCGCCGCTCGAAGGCGCCCCCGAAGAGATGGGCCCGCTCTCCGCTAAATGGGCCGAAGCGCGGATCCAGGCCGCCCCCGCCTCCTGGGTTTGGTACTATTGAGCGCATGATCGTCAAAGCATCCCGAGCCGGAATCGAACACGCGCGCGACGACGACCAGGCGCCCGCGATGGGGAACGTCAGCTACCTCCTCGCCGCGCCCGAAGCGCGCGAAGCCTGGCTGGTGGACCCGGCGTGGGACGTCCCCGGCCTCCTCCGCCAGGTCGAGGCGCTGGGCTGCGAGCTCAAGCGCGTTCTCCTCACGCACAACCACGCCGACCACGCGGGCGGGTTCATCTTCGGAATCCAGATCCCCGGAATCGACGACGTCGAGGCCGCGCTCGGGAACTCGGTCCCGGTCTCCGTCCACGCGGCGGACCTCCCGCAGCTCGCGCGGGCCTTCCCCGGCCTGGAACCGCTTCTGGAACCGCTTCCGGACTCCCCGCTCGAACTCGCCGGGGAGGAGGTCCGCGTCCTCCGCACGCCCGGACACACCCCCGGATCGGTCTGCTACGTCGCGTCCGGGACGATCTTCACGGGCGACACGCTCTTCGCGCAGGGGTGCGGCCGCGTCGACCTCCCGGGCGGGAACGCGGAGCGGATGCTGGAATCGCTCCGCGCGCTGAAGAACGCCGACCCGGAACTCCTCCTCGCCCCCGGGCACGTCTACGGGCTCCCGCGCCTCTCCCCCGCCGGGGATTCCGGACTTCCGTGGAGCCTCACGCTGGGCGAAACCATCGCCCGGAACGGCGATTTCGCCGATTTGTAGCCCTCCGCCGCCGCAAAATCCTAGATTAGAACGGCACAAAACACCGCCGAGGCCACTATGAGCATGCTCTGCCTGTACAACGGGACCCTCCACACCGGTCTGACCGTCCTCCACCAGCACACCCTGATCATCGAAAACGGGCGCATCAAGGACGTTCTGAGCAACGAACGCTTCAAGAAGATGCAGCTCCCCGACGACGCGAAGGTGATCGACCTCCAGCAGATCAACGTCGCCCCCGGCCTCATCGACACGCACATCCACGGCAACGGCGGCTACGGCACCGAAGACGCCTCCACCGACAGCATCCTGGGGATGTCGCAGGAGCTGCTGAAGTACGGCGTCACCGGCTTCCTCCCCACCCTCTACCCCATGCCCGAGGCCGAGTTCCTCAAGGCCGTGGCCGCCGTCCGCGACGCCATGGGCCGCGAAGAGGGCGCGCGCATCTTCGGGATGCACCTCGAAGGACCGTTCATCTCGCCCGCCCGCCTGGGCGTGCAGCGCCCCGAGACCGTCCGTCCGATCGACGTCGGCTTCATGCAGAAGCTCTGGGACATCTCGGAGGGGAAGATCTCGCTGATGACCGTCGCGCCCGAACTGGAGGGGCTGCGCGACCTCGCCTTCTTCTGCATGGAACGCGGGATCGTCCTGAGCGCGGGCCACACCGACGCCTCCTACGACGACATGGTCGAGGCCATGGCCATCGGCGTCCGCCACGCCACCCACCTCTTCAACGCCATGCACAAGCTGCACCACCGCGACCCCGGCGTCGTCGGCGCGCTGCTGCTCCACATGGACGTCTCGTGCGAAATCATCGGCGACGGCTACCATGTCCACCCCAGCCTCGTCCGCCTGCTCATCCGCAACAAGGCCGCCGACAAGGTGGTGCTCGTGACCGACGCCCTCAAGCCCACCGGCCAGTCGGAAGGACCGCTCTTCGCCAACAACGAGGAGGTCTACCTCTCCGACGAGCACATCTTCCTCCGCAAGAAGGACAACGTGATCGCCGGCTCGTCCCTCACGATGGACCGCGGCGTGCACAACCTCTACAACTTCGGCGTCTCGCTCGACATGGCCTTCCGCATGGCCACCGCGAACCCCGCCAAGATCATCGGCCGCGACAACCACTTCGGCTACCTGCTCCCCGGCATGGCGGCCGACATCGTGGTGATGGACTACGACTTCAACGTCAAGCTGACCATCGTCGGCGGCGAGATCAAGTACAGCACGATCTAGCCCGCGGGGAGGAGACGATGAAAGACGCACGGAAATCCAGCCGCGGCGCCGTGTTGGCGTCGCTTCTCTGCTTCGCGGCCGCCTCGGCGCAGGAGATCGCCCTCCCGGCCAACTGGCCGGCCGACGAGATGGTCTTCGGCTACGCCCTGGGAGTGCGGGAAGACGCCATCGCAGGCTCCGAACTAACCAGGAATCTCTACGCCTATCCCCACCGCAACGTCACCATGCAGCTGAACATGCAAGGGGAAATCGACACCGCGACGACCGTCAACGCAATCTGGGAACTCGCCCAGATGTGGATTCCGCAAATCAGAGGATGGGACGGACACGAGAACGAACGCCATACCGGCATCGGGGTGACGATGTCGGTCTTTTCGGCGGAAATCGGCGAAGCGCAGGTCGATGTCCGCGACGAACGCGTCCGAGTCCTGCGCAAGATGAACGACACGGCGACCATCGCCCGCTGGTTCTCCTGGATGGAAACCATCCAGTCGAAAATCAACTACTACACCGATCAGGACGCGCTCCCCAACCCGATAGTCGTCCTGGAACCGGATGTCTGGGGAACCGTTCTCCAGGCCCGTTTCCATTTCGAAAACGAACCGTGCGACAGCTCCTGGTGCGAAGGCAAGACCTGGGGGCAGGTGCTCGACTTCCGCGTCCCCCTGAACGAAGGGCTCGCCGCGGCCAATTCCCCGATCGCCGGCGAAGTGGCCGCCAATCCCGCGCTCTACCCGCAGACGGTGGCCGGCCTCGCCCGCGCCATGGTCCGGGCCGTGCGCCAGGCGATGCCCGGAGCCAACCTCTTTTCGCACGTCTCCACCTGGGCCGTCTACGCCGACGGCTGCACCGACGGCGGCTCCCCGGAAAACCTGACCAACGACAACCTCCGCGCGTTCAAGTCGACCGAGAGCATGGTCAACTGGCCCGCGGGATACGTCAAGCTCTCCGCGATGGCCAACGTCCGCTTCTACCGCGAACTCTACGGCTGGAACGCCGAAACCGGCGGCCATCTCGACGACGCCGTCTGGCCCGACGGCTTCGCGGTCGAGAAATACCCCTACGACGCCGGCATGGTGCGGGACTCCGCCGGCACCGGCCACTACCGCGCCCAGAGCGCCTATCCGATGCCCGGCGCGGGCACGGACGCCTTCTTCTGGAATCAGACCCAGATGAACCGCTGGATTCTCTGGGCGAAAACGCTTTCGCAGGGATCGCGCATGCCGCTCCTCGCCTACGGCGTTCCGGTGGGGAACGGTTCGCTGCCCGACGAGCCCTTCGCCTGGAAGGACACCTTCGTCGACTGGCTCTTCAGCAGCTCCAACTGGGGCGACCGGTACGTCTGGGATCCCGACAACTGGACCAAGTTCAAGAACGCCGGCTTTGTCGGCATCTTCGCGTCGCGCGCGGGATGGCCGGCCACCGGCACCCATTGGAACGCGCGCACCCAGAGGAGCGGCGACGGCACGGGCTGCGGCTCGACCATCAACGGCGTCGCGGTCTCCTGTCCCGTTTCGACCGCAGGCGACGGTCTTTTCTTCGTCTCGCAGTTCAAGGGGCACGACCGCTCGCTAGCGCCGATCCCGGTGACCTTCGACGAAGAGGCCTTCGACCTCTACACCGGCTTCTGCCAGACCCCGCCGGAAGAGGAGGACGACGCCGGAACGCGGGCGGACGTCGTGCGCGCCGCCGTCGTCGGCGCGGCGTTCGTCCGCGGCGGGCGGGTCTTCGTCCCCGCGAGCGGACAGGTCGCCGAGGCGAAGGTCTACGACCTCTTCGGACGCGAACGGCTCGATTTCGGAGGCGCCCTCGAAAACGGCATGCTCTCCTTCGACGCCTCCGCGCTCCCCGTCGGGACCTATTTCGTCTCCGTGACGGCGGACGGCGCCCGTTCCGTGCAGAGCGTCCGGCTGAAATGACGTATTCGACGAGGTCTTGACAATGGGAAACGCGAAAAAACTGGTTCTGTCGGCCCTCGCCTGCGCGGCGCTCGCCGCCTGCGGCGGGGAGAAGGGCGAATCCGCGAAGGCGGCTCCGGCCGCGGCGAAGTCGGCCGTGGTCTTCTATTCCCAGAACGGGGCGACGCGCTCCCTGGCGAAGATCTTCGCCGAGGCGACCGGCGCGGACCTCGTCGAAATCAAGCTCGCGAAGCCCTACCCCTCCACCTACGACAGCACCATCGCCGCCGTGCGCGAAGAGCGCGAGACGGGGCGCTGGCCCGAGCTGGAGAACGCGAAGCCCGACCTGGCGAAGTACGACACGCTCTACCTCGGCTACCCGATCATGTTCGGGGCCGTCCCCCCGCCGATGCGCGCCTTCCTCGACTCCAACGACCTCTCGGGCAAGACGGTCGTCCCCTTCTGCACCTACGGCAGCGGCGGGCGCAAGGCCAGCGCCGAGGAGATCAAGACGCTGGAGCCCAAGGCCGACGTGACCATCGCGATGGGGATCTCCAACCGCCGGATCACGGCCGAAAACGGGACCGAGACCGCCCGCGGCGAAGTGTCGCTCTTCCTGGAGAACCTGCGCGCCGGAAAGACCGAAGAGGTCCTCTGCGGCGGCTACTCGGAACAGCGTCCGCTGACCGCCGAAGACTCCGCCGTCTTCGCCAAGGCGACCGAGCCCTACGCCTACCTGGGCCTGAAGCCGCTCTCCGTCTCCACGCAGGTCGTCGCCGGCATGAACTACCGCTTCGCGTGCGAGATGAACGCCTTCGGCGGCCCGGCCAAGCAGGTCGACGTGAAGATCTTCCGCCCGCTCCCCGGCCGCGGCGAGCCCGAACTCGTCGTCGTGGAATAGCCGCGCCCGCTTTTTACCTTTGGGCGCGTTCCGGAACGGATCCGGACGATGATGGACGCGATGGCAGAAAACTCCCCGCACGGCGCCGCAAACGCGCTTCCGCCCCTCTGGACGCGGAACTTCACGATCTGCGCCGCGGCGAACTTCCTGCTCTTCTTCAGCTTCTACCAGCTGCTTCCAATCCTCCCGATCTACGTCCTCGAGAAGTTCCGGACCGACGAGGCTACCGCCGGGCTGGTGATCTCCCTCTACACGATCGGCGCGCTCGCCTGCCGCCCCTTCGCCGGCTTCCTCGTCGACACGCTGGACCGCAAGCCGCTCTACTTCCGGACCTTCCTCGCCTTCACGCTCTGCTTCGCCGGCTACCGGGCGCTGGGGCTCCTCCCGCTGCTCGCGGCGCTCCGCTTCGCGCACGGACTCTTCTTCGGGATCGCCAGCACGGCGAGCAACACCGTTGCCATCGACTCCCTGCCCGCGTCTCGCCGCGGCGAGGGAATCGGCTATTTCGGCGTGAGCGTCAACCTCGCCTTCGCCACCGGCCCGATGACCGGGATGTTCCTCCACGAGGCGTTCGGCGACGCGGTCGTCTTCGCCGTGGCGATCGCCCTGTGCGCGGTCGGGCTCCTCCTCGTGAAGTGCCTGAAGACCAGGCCGCGCGAAAAGAACCCGCACAGGCCGCTCTCCCTGGACCGGTTCTTCCTCGTCCGGGCCGTGCCGCAGTTCGCGAACTTCATCTTCGTCGGTTTCGCCTACGGCCCGGTGACCAACTACATCGCGCTCTACGCGCGCGAACTCGGAATCGGAGGCGCGGGCTGGTTCTACGCGCTCATCGCCGCGGGCCTCATCCTCAACCGGATCGCCACCGGACGGCTGATCGACCGCGGCTACCTGATCCACCTCGTGGGCGCGGGCATGACGCTGATCGTCGTCGCCTACGCCCTGCTCGCCTTCTGCGCCTCGCCCGCGGTCTTCTTCCTCTCCGCGTTCCTCGTCGGCGCCAGCCTCGGGCTCATCTTCCCCGGCTACCAGACCATGTGCGTCAACCTCGCGCGCCACGACCAGCGCGGAACCGCGAACAGCACCTACCTGAGCGGCTGGGACATCGGCATCGGGCTGGGCATCCTGGCAGGCGGCGCCATGGCCGGCCGTTTCGGCGGCTACCGCCCGGTCTTCCTCGCCTGCGCCGTCTCGCTGCTCGTCGCCGACGTCCTCTTCTTCGCCGTCACGTCGCGCCACTATCTCCGCAAAAAACTCGAAGGATGAACGCCCGGCGCCCCTTGTAAAGAAAACTATTGCGCTTCTCCCCCGCGGGCGCTCCCTATATTGTAGGGGTCGAACGTTCGTTTCGGGAGAAGCAGAAATGAAAGCCTCGTTTGGAAAGATCCTCGGCGCGCTGGCCGTCGCGTTCGCGTTGTCCGCGCCCTCCTTCGCCGCCGTCAACATCTCCTGGGTGCCGCCCTACGGCTACAGCGCCAGTCAATCCGCGGTCCAGAACAGCTGGACCTACAACGGGAAGAGCTGGGGGGTGAAGGACGGCCTCACCTACCTCAACCTCCAGTGGTGGAAGCCCGCCGACGACGGGACCCTTTCCTCCGAATCCTACGGCCGCGACAGCACCAAGATCAAGTGGTTCGTCAACTGGGGGAAAACCAACGGCGTGAAGATCCTCTTCTGCCTCTACAACCCGCCGAAGAGCGGCGAACACGACTGGAACTGGGCGGCGGCGCGCCAGGTCATCCAAAGCAGCAGCAAGCGCGTCGCCTTCGCCAAGAGCGTCATGGAGGTGGTCGACCGGTACAATCTGGACGGCGTGGACGTGGACTTCGAATGCAACGAAGACCCGGACCCCGAGGCCTGCAACGCCGACTCCACGGACTACCGGAAGTTCATGCAGGTGATGCGCGACTCGCTCCACAAGCGGAACAAGGTGCTCACCTACGCGGCGTTCGCCGACGAATGGAACGGGCCGAACACCTCCTGGTACGGCAAGCTCGACACCATCGTGGACGCCTGGGCCTCCATGGGCTACGACGACGACGGCTACGAAAAGCAGTATCCCGAACAGCTCCAGGCCGTGCCCAGCCGTTCGCGCCACAAGTTCGCCATCGGCGTCCCCACGCTCGACAGCTGGAAGAACCACACCGCGGGCGAACAGCTCCGCTGGATCCGCGACAACACCGAAGTCGGCATCGCCATCTGGGACGTCCGCCTGCTCAACTTCACCGACGACGACGACACGCCCCCCGCGTTCTGGAACTCCGGCGAGGCCTGGTATCTCGCCAACGGCATCCGCGAACGCGGCAACTCCTCGTCGAGTTCCATCAGCAGCTCGAGCTCGTCCAGCTCGTCGTCGAGCAGCTCCAGCTCTTCCTCGAGTTCGTCCAGCTCCTTCTCGAACCAGACGGACTGCGCGACCGTTCCGCTCGCCGGCGTCTTTAACGCACGCAAGGGGAAGACCGGTCTCGCCGGCCACCAGGAGAACAACTACGTCTCGCAGGGCGGCGAATGGGCCGCGGGCGACATGGTGATTCCCGTCGGCTGGCCCTGCGACCGCGCGGTCGAGGTCGCCGAATCCGAAAACACCTGGAACGTCTATCTCGTCGAGCCCTGGCCCTACGACACGCTGATGAACGTCTCGTTCCTGAAGCTCGTCTCCAGCAGCTCGGCCAGCTCCTCCAGCGAAGGTTCCACGGAAATCTCCGACAAGGCCTTCGCCCTGCCCGGCTTCCGCACGGCGGCCACGGTCTACGGCATCACGGGCAAGGCGCTGCTGGCGCTCCCGGCGCAGGAATGGAGCTCCGCCGAACAGGTGCGCGACGCGATCCGCGGACAGCTCCCCTCCGGCGTCTATCTCGTCAAGTTCGACGGCGTCTCCGCGGCGGTCCGCGTTCCCGTGGACCGGTAGGAACGGCGTTTCCGAGAATCGAGCCGAGCCGGAAGGCCCGGCTCTTTTTTCGTCCTTTTCGCGAAAATCAGCTTATTTTTCCTGATATGCAGATCATCGAAATCCATCCCGTCACGCCGCAGGTCCGGCTCGTCAAACAGGTCGCGGAGGTCTTCCAGGAGGGAGGCGTCGTGATCTACCCGACGGTCGCCGGATACGCCATCGGGTGCGACGCCAACAACAAGAAGGCGATCAAGCGGCTCTACGCGGTCAAGGGGGCGATCAAGAAGCCCCTGATGGCGCTCATGTTCAAGAGCATCTCCGACATGGCGCCCTACGCCAAGGTGGACAACTTCGCCTACCGCGTCATGAAGGACCGCGTGCCGGGGCCCTACACGTTCATCCTGCCCGCGCAGGTCCACATCGCGCGGCTGCTCGACGTCAAGCGCCTGGAAGTCGGCGTGCGCGTCCCCTGCCACCCCTTCCTGCTCGAGCTCCACAACCACTGGGCGGGGCCCATCCTCAACACCGGGGCCCGCCTCCACGACGACGAGGACTTCACCGACCCGGAAGAGCTCGAAAAGGCGTTCCGCGGCAAGGCCGACCTCCTCGTCTCCTGCGGCGAGATCGCCGTCAACCCCACCAACGTCGTCCGGCTCGTCGACGGCGTGGCCGAAGTGATCCGCGGCGAACTGTAGGAAAATCCCCGGGCCCGTTCCGGACCGTCACGCGAGGAGCGAGACGGCGAAGGCGGCGGCCGTGGCGCAGACGGCGACGGCGACGAGCCCCTTTCCGCGCAGCGCGAGCAGGAACGCGACGCCGAAGGCGACCGACGTCTCGGCGAGGCTGTCGGTGGCGAAGAAGATCGCGGGCACCGTCATGGCCGAGAGGCAGGCGTAGGGCACGTAGGCGAGGAAGGAGCGGACCGCTCGGTTCTCGATCTTCCGCCGGAAGAGCGTGAGCGGCACCGCCCGGATCAGGTAGGTGACCAGGCTCATCGTCGCGATGCCGAGCCAGATCCTCATTCGCCGTCCCCCTGTTTCGTGTCGGAAAGCGGGAAGAGGACCGCGCCGACGGACGAAGCGGCGACCGTGCAGACGATGACCGCGATCCCGAACGAGACCTCCTTCAGCCCGGGCGCCCAATGGAACAGGCAGCTCAGGACGACCGCGAGGAGCGAGACCACGAGAATCGGGCGGGCGCGGCGCGCCTCCGGCACGACGATGGCGATGAACATCCCGTAGAGCAGGACAGACATCGTGCGCGAGACCGACTCGGGCATGAGCGTCGAAGAGAAGGCGCCGAGGAAGGTGCCCGCCGTCCAGCCCGCCACGGGGAAGACCTCCAGCCCGAGCATGTAGCGGAACGTGAGCGACTTCGCGCGCTTGACCGCGAGCGCGAAGATCTCGTCGGTGTTGACCGCCGCGACGACGAACCGCTGCCAGAGCGTCACCTCGCCCGAGAGCTTCTGCGAGAGCGAAAGGCTCATCAGCGCGTACCGGAGGTTGATGATCAGCTGCGTGAGCGCGAGCTCGGCCAAAGCCCCGCCGAAGGCGATCACCTGGATCCCCGCGAACTCCCCGGCCGAGGTCATGTTGGTCATGCTCATCACCGAGGCCTGGAGGAGGCCGAAGCCGCCGTTGGCGGCCATGATGCCGACGCTGAAGCTCACCGCGAGGTAGCCCAGGGCGATCGGGACGCTGTCCTTGGCCCCCTGCGCGAATTCCGAGGGCGTTTCCGCGGCCTTTTCCGGCGTCGTTTCCGTTTTCACGGGCGCAAATGTAGCACTTCCGTTTGTCTATTTTTAGGGGACGAAAGACAGGAGGCGACCATGAACCGCGCCAAGATTCTCATTCCCCTCTCCGCGATCGCGCTGCTCGCGCTTTCGGGCTGCGAAAAGAGTTCCTCCCCTCTCGGCTGCTGGCTCGACGAGACCGGCGCCCAGGCGCTCGAACTGGTCGCGCTCGAAGGGAACGCCGTCCGCATCCAGAGCCTCCAGGGCTCGCTCGACGGCGTCCTCTCGGGCGACACGCTGACCGCCGTGACCGGCGAACCGCTCCACGAGACCATCCGCATGGTCTTTTCGGGCGACGAAGCCGTCTACGAATTCCTCGGCACGTCCCAGAAGTTCAAGCGGAACTCCCCCAAGGGCGACTGCCTCGAAGCGGGCGCGCAATAGATGGAAGAGCTCGTTCTCGGCGTCGTCCAGGGGCTGACGGAATTCCTCCCGGTCAGCAGTTCCGGCCACCTCGTCATCTTCTCCAACGTCCTGGGAGACGGAGGGGAAGGGACGCTTCTGGAGGTGCTGCTGCACTTCGGGACCCTCGCTGCCGTGCTGACGGTCTACCGGAAGGAGATCTTCGCGCTCTGCAAGGGGCTTCTCCGGCGCGAACGGGAGGCGACGCGGCGATGCGGGCTGATCGCCCTGGCCTGCGTCCCCACGGGGCTGATCGGAATCCTCTTCAAGGACCCGCTGGAAGCCCTCTTCGAATCCCCCTTCGCGGTCTCGTGCGCGATGCTCTTCACCGCCGCGCTCCTCTGGAGCACGCGCTGCATCCCGAAGACGCGCGAAACGCGCCCGCTCGACGCGAAGCTCGCCCTGCTGATCGGGCTGATCCAGGGCGTCGCCATCGTCCCGGGGATCTCCCGCTCGGGCAGCACCATCTGCGGGGCCCTGCACCTGGGCGTGGACCGCAAGACCGCCGGCGACTTCTCGTTCCTGGTTTCGATCCCCGCCGTGGCGGGCGCCGTCCTGCTCAAGGTCAAGGACGTGGCCGAAGCGGGAATCGCGGCCTCGGGCGTCACGGCCTGGACCGCCGCCGGAGTCGTCGCCGCGTTCCTCGTGGGCTGGGCCGCCCTGGTCTGGCTCCTGAAATTCGTGCGCCAGGGCAAGATGCACCTCTTCGCCCCCTACGTGCTCGCCGTGGGAGTTTGGGGAATCTTCCGTTTCGGCGGCTTCATCTAACTAGATTTCGTCCACGCCGCGCGGTCTTTTCCCCTGCGGCGCGGAGAACGTCATGCGCCACAAGCTTCTGGTCCCCGGGGCGAGCGAGGAGCTCACCTACGAAATCCGGGAAATCGTCAAGAAGGCCAAGCAGATCCAGGCTCTCGGCCAGGAGATCCTCTGGGAGAACATCGGCGACCCGATCCAGAAGCACAACACGCTCCCCGTCTGGATCCGCGAAATCATCTCGGAGATGACGAAGGAGAACTCGACCTACTCCTACTGCAACTCCAAGGGCGACCCGGCCACCCGCAAGTTCCTCGCCGACCGCACCAACGCCCTCGGCGGCGCGCAGATCTCCCCCGAGGACATCCTCTTCTTCAGCGGCCTCGGCGACGCCATCTCGACATTCTACCAGTACTTCGCGCCCAACGTCCGCGTCATCGGACCCTCGCCCGCCTACTCCACCCACTCCTCCGCCGAGGCCGCCAACGCCAAGGCCGAGCCGATCACCTACCGCCTCGACCCGGACAACCACTGGTATCCGGACCTCGACGACCTGCGGAACAAGGTGAAGTACAACCCGAGCATCGTCGGCATCCTGCTGATCAACCCGGACAACCCCACGGGCATGGTCTATCCGCGCGAAGTGCTCAAGGAGATCGTCGACATCGCGCGCGAGTACAGGCTCTTCGTGCTCTGCGACGAGATCTACACCAACATCGTCTACAACGGCGCCCGCGCCTGGAAGCTGGCCGAGGTGATCGAGGACGTGCCCGGCGTGGCGATGAAGGGCATCTCGAAGGAGTACCCCTGGCCCGGTTCGCGCTGCGGCTGGCTGGAGTTCTACAACCGCGACCGCGACGCCGACTTCAACAGCTTCTGCGAAACGCTCGCGCAGGCCAAGCAGATCGAGGTCTGCTCGACCACGCTCCCGCAGCTCTCCATCCCCCGCGTGATGAGCGACCCGCGCTACGAGCCCTACCGCAAGGCCCTCAACGAGGACATCGGGCGGCGCAGCAGCCGCATCTCCGCCATCCTGGGCGAGGTGCCCGAGCTGATCTTCAACCCCACCTACGGCGCCTTCTACAACGCCATCGTCTTCAAGCCCGGCGTGCTCAAGCCCCACCAGCGTCTGAAAATCGCCAACCCCAAGGTCCAGGGGCTCGTGGAGCAGTGGGTCGAGGGCGTCCAGGACGACTACCGCTTCGTCTACTACCTCCTCGGGGCGAAGGGGATCTGCGTGGTGCCGCTCTCCTCCTTCTGCACCGAACTGCAGGGGTTCCGGGTCACGCTCCTCGAAGAGGACCCCGACCACCTCGAACAGATCTTCACCGGCATCCGCGACGCCGTGCGCGAATACCTCGACTCCTAGGAGAAGGCCCATGCGCAAGACACTCTTCCGCGCGATTCCCCTGCTCCCCTGCGCCCTGCTTCTGGCCGGCGCTCTCTCGGGCTGCGGCTCCAGCTCCAAGGGGAACGGCGACCTCCCCGAGATCTGCCGCCTCTACGACTTCAGCAAGGACCCCGAGATGGCCGACGAGTGCGGCATCCGCCAGACGCGCTACAAGAGCTACAAGAACATCCCGCCGATGCGCTACCTCATCGCGCCGAAGGACGCCCAGATCGTGCTGGACAAGAAGACCGGCGAGGTGGAGCTGCGCCTGCGCGAGACGATGCCCGTCACGCTGGGCGGAAACATCGGCAAGCAGGTCGACTTCTCCGAGAAGGCGAAGGCGCACCACCTGAAGAACCAGTACCTCTACAAGGAGATCTTCCCGACGAAGAACTCCCGGATGCGCATCTTCAAGCTCCGCATCCCCG
The DNA here is from genome assembly GCA_017650365.1 of Fibrobacterales bacterium. Lineage (GTDB taxonomy): Bacteria > Fibrobacterota > Fibrobacteria > Fibrobacterales > CADBQJ01 > CADBQJ01. Next base: position 15,769 of record JAGCEZ010000076.1, read on the forward strand.
TCCAGGGCGACGACAACTGGCTCGACTACTGCTTCCGCGTGCCCGAACGGAGCTTCGACCTCGAGCGCAAGCACTCGAAGCTCGCCCTCGCGCTCGACGAGATCACCTGCGCGGAATACGACGCGCTCGTGAAGAAGTATCCGGACTGACCGGAATTCCGCGCATGCGCAGGGCGCGGGCCGGCGGTCCGCGCCTTCTTCCTTTTCCGGGCTCTACTTGAGGAGCGAGCGCATCTTCCAGAGGAGCGAGGGCGACGCGACGAGCGTCTCCAGGAAGATCCGCGAAAGCGTGCACTTCTCCTCGGGCAGACGGGCCAGGGCGTGCGCGGCCTTGTCGAAGACCCGGTCGGAGACGGAGCCGAACGCGGGCTTGGCGCGCATCAGCTGCTCGTGCCCGCGGCCCTTGTCGGTCCACCAGGCGTCGAGACACCGCTTCGACGCGCGGTCGAAGTCCGTCTCGCCGCCCACGAGAAGCGAGGCCAGGGCGTCGGCGGCGTAGTTCCCGCCCTTCATCGCCTCGAGGATTCCCGCCCGGCTCAGGGGGTTGACCATGCCGGCCGCGTCGCCGACGCGGAAGAAGCCGTCCGCGCCGAGCGGGAGGCGTTCCTGCCCGCAGGGAATCGGCCCGCCGAAGAACCTGGGGTTCGAAGGGGCCGCGGAGGGCCAGCGTTCCGCGAGAAGCCGCTTCAGGCACTCGCGCGGCGGCCGGGAGGCCGTGAATTCCTTCCCGACCACGACCCCGACGTTCGCCGTCTCGCCGTCGCGCGGGAAGAGCCAGGCGTACCCGCCCGGGGCGAATTCGCGGCCGTAGTGCAGCTGGATGTAGCGCGGATCGTGCTCCACGCCCTTCACGAGCGCGAAGGCCGCGAATTCGAGGTCGACGCGCCCGGTGACGAGGCCCTTGTCCGGGGCGGACGAACGGCCCGCGCCCATGGCGTCCACGACGTAGCGGGCCTGGATCTCCCGCTCGCCCGCGGCGGAGCGGAGGGAGAGGGTCCGCCGGCCGTCGGAGGCGGGTGCGGAGATCGCCGTCACGGCCGTCTCGAAGTCGCATTCGACGCCGGCGGCCTCGCAGCGTTCGGCCAGCCCCCTGTGGAAGCGGGCGCGGTCGAGGATGAAGCCGGAGCCGGGGCGGGAAAAGCGGACACGCGTGCCGTCCGGGCTGAAGAAGTCGACGCCGTCGATCGTCGTGCGGATCCATTCCGGGGGGACCTCCCCCACCAGGTGGCGCAGCGTGAGCGCGTGGACCCCTTCGGCGCAGAGAACGGGCTCGCGCCAGGGCGAGGAGCGGTCGATCAGGGCGACCGACGCGCCGGAGGCCAGTTTTTTGAGCCGCAGCGCCGCGGCCAGGCCGGCGGGGCCGGCACCGCAGACCGCGACATCGTAAAATTCTCTTAAACTCAAATTGGACCTCAATCTCGCTTTCCAATAATAAAAAAGCTATGTTGGAAGAAGAGCCCCGCCGTCGGACGACGTCGGCGGAGCACGGAGCACACTCCTCCCTCTCTTCGGAAAGGAAAGCAGAATGAAAAAGAGCATCGTTCGCCCCGCACTGAAGGCCGCGGCCCTCCTCGCCGCGATCGCCGTGGTCGCCGTCGCCCAGGACGCCACGAACTGGGCAGGCAAGGACCTGCAGAAGCGCTCGTTCCAGCGCAAGAGCATCGACGGCTTCTCCTTCAACTCCGCGAAGGCCGACAGCTGCGACTTCTCCAACGCGACGGCTTCCAAGGTCGACTTCCGCAAGGCCTCGCTGCACGGCGCGAAGTTCACCAACGCGCAGATCGACAACGGCAACTTCGAAGGAGCGGACCTGAGCGGCGGACGCGTGGGCAACTCCTTCTTCACCAACCCGAAGTTCGACGGCGCCAACTTCCAGGAAGCCAGCCTCGAGAACATCACGCTGACCGGCGGCTCCTACACCAAGGCGAACTTCACCAAGGCCAACCTCGAAGGCGCGAAGTTCACCGAAGGCACCGACTTCTCCAAGTCGAACTTCACCGAAGCCAACGCCGTCGGGCTCGACCTCACGGGCGCCGACCTCACCAAGACGAACCTGACCAAGGCGAACTTCTCCGGCTCCAACATCCCGAGCGGCGCGTTCAAGGGCGCCGTCCTCGAAAAGACCGACTTCACCAAGGCCAACCTGATCGGCGCGACCTTCGGCGGCTCGAAGATGAACCACGTCGTGATGCGCGGCGCGGGCCTGAACCGCGTCGACTTCGGCAGCGCGAAGTTCAACGACGTCGACATGGAGGGCGCGGACCTCTCGCTGACCAGCTTCAGCGGCACCGACTTCTCCAAGTGCAAGCTCGCCAAGGCGCAGTTCACCAACGCCCAGCTGAGCGGCATCAACTTCACGAAGATGGACCTCGGCGGCACCAAGTACGACAAGAGCCAGCTGAAGAAGATCAACTTCACCGGCGCCCGCCTCGACAAGGCCTCCTACTACGACACCGAGCTCATCAAGGTGATCTTCAACGACGCCAACATGAAGCGCGCGGTCTTCGACGGCGCCTACATCGAAAAGAGCCAGTTCCAGAAGACCGACCTCGGCAAGGCGACCTTCGCCAACGCCAACGTCAACCGCGTGATCTTCGACGACGCCGACATGGAGGACACCGACTTCAAGGGCGCCAAGTTCCAGAAGGTCACCTTCGTCAAGGCCAACATGAAGGACTGCCGCATGAACGCCGACACCCGCATGTGGTGGTGCGACTTCCGCGGCGCCGACCTCAGCCGCGCCAAGCTGAAGGGCGTGCAGTTCAAGGACTGCGTCTACAACAGCAAGACCAAGTTCCCCAAGGGCTACACCCCCAAGGCCGGGGAATGGAAGAAGGCCGCCAACTAGGCCGGATCCGGAATTCCGCGAAAGGCCCGCTTCGGCGGGCCTTCCTTTTTTCCGGGGAAGGGATTCCCTCCGTGTTTTTCGGTTTTTACATTTAGGCACGCGTGCCCAAACGCACGAGTAAATAGATTAGGTTCAAGATTTGGACCTCAACGCCCTACGAGGAGTGGCTCCGCATGAAGAAAGAATTCGCGATCGGGATGCTCACGACCCTGCTGTTCGCCGCCCCCGCGCTGGCCGACCTTTCCCACGAGGAAGTCCGCACCGGCGCCAAGGTCATTCTCGCCTCCGACGCCAAGATGCGCTTCAAGTGCAAGTCCGGCTTCGAATGCGAAGACCACATCAAGCAGTTCGCCCAGGGCACCATCACCGGGATCGAAGGCTTCAAGGCCTACATCACGCTGAAGGAGAGCAAGCAGGTCATCGTCGGGAACTACAACGAGTCCGGCCTGATGGGCGCCGACCTCGAAACGCCCGAGCTGCTCGAACAGCGCGCCACGCACCTCGAACAGGAGAAGGCGAAGGAGAAGGCCCGCAAGGAGGCGATCAAGAAGCTCGCCCCCCAGATCAAGATGATCCGCGAAACGACGAAGTGGACCTTCGAAGGCGTCGCCCTCGGCACCGAGCTCGCCGACGCGAAGAAGACGCTCCGCGCGAAGAAGTTCCAGATCGCCGACCTCGGCGACGACATCTGGGCGGTGAACGGCTACGAAGTCGAGAAGCAGCCGGTGCAGGTGCACCTCTGGTTCAACGAGCTCGGCCTGCTCTACCGCGTCGAAGTCCTCGGCGAAGGCCGCACCACGCAGCACTTCCAGAAGACCGCCGTCGGCCAGATGAACCAGTTCCGCGAAGTGCTCGGCGGCGTGTTCGGCGAGCCCTCCGAGAACAAGAAGATCGACATCTACGCGATCGAGCCCGGCGCGGAGGACGCCACGCCCTTCTTCCGCTGGCAGATGGTGGACGTCGAAGGCATGGTCGGCTGCCTGATGAGCGAGAACATGTACCTCCCCGTGATGATGGTGACCGCGCCCAAGCTCGCGGAGGTCTCGGGCGACGCCGAATAGCGGCCCGGAAAACCGTTTTCGAAGGGGCTCCGCGCGGCGGAGCCCTTCTTTTTTCCCCGCGCGCCTTGCCGGACCGGTCCCAGGTTTCTAGATATATGTTCAGATGTTCATATATGCACCGTTCAAACGGGGGCGCCGGATGGGAAGCAAAGTCACGCTGGACGATCTCTTCGAGCTGTCGGAGTTCTTCAAGTTCTTCGGCGACACGACGCGCATCCGGATCATCCACATTCTGATGTCCGGCGAAATCTCCGTGAACGAAATCGCGGAGCGGCTAGGACTGGAGCAGTCCGCGGTCAGCCACCAGCTGCGGATCCTGCGGACCGCCAGCCTGGTCAAACCCCGGCGCGCGGGCCGGCAGATGTTCTACTCGCTGGACGACGAGCACATCGGAATCGTCTTCGACGCCGGGCTGGCGCACATCCTCCACAAGAAGAGGGGGAAACGGGCATGACCTCCCTCCTCGCCGAGTTCGCGCGCCAGTTCTTCCTCCTCCTCGCGCAGATGGCGCCCTGGCTGCTTCTGGGCTTTCTGCTCGCCGGAATCCTGCACGTCTGGGTGCCGAGCCGGCTCTACGTCCCGAAGCTCTCCGGGCGGAGCTTCAAGTCGGTCCTCCTGGCGACTCTCTTCGGGATTCCGCTTCCGATCTGCAGCTGCGGGACCATGCCGACGGCCGTCGCCCTGAGGCGCGAGGGAGCCGGGAAAGGGGCCTGCGTCGGCTTTCTGATCTCCACGCCCGCCACCGGCGCGGACTCGATCCTCGCGACCTGGTCGCTGCTCGGGCTCCCCTTCGCCCTCCTGCGGCCCGTCGCGGCCTTCCTGACCGCTCTCTTCGGCGGCGCGCTCGCCAACTTCCTGACCCGCGGCGAGCCCGAGGAGACGCCCGGGAACGCGCAGGAAACGCTCTCCGGCGCGAAAGGGGCGCACGCCTCCCTCCGGGAAAAACTTCGGGAGACGCTGCGCTACGGCTTCGTGGAGATGGTCGGGAACATCGGCAAGTGGCTCTTCGTCGGCTTGCTGCTCGGGGCGCTGGTCGCGACGGCGGTCCCGGACGGATTCTTCGCCGGGCTGCGCTCCTCTCCCCTGCTCTGCATGCTGCTGGTCCTGGCGCTGACGATGCCGATGTACACCTGCGCCACGGGCTCCATTCCGCTCGCCCTCGCGCTGATCGAGAAGGGCCTGACGCCCGGGGCGGCGCTGGTGCTGCTGATGGCCGGCCCAGCGACCAGCGTGGCCAGCATGCTCGTGGTCGGCAAGGCGTTCGGGAAGAGGACGCTGGCCGCCTATCTGCTCTCCATCGCCGGCGGCGCGTTCCTCTTCGGGTTTCTCGTCGACTCGCTCTGGATGGAGGAGTTCCTCGCCGCCCTGCCGCTCGGCGGATGCGCCGCGCACGGACACGGCGGAACGGACTGGACGAACGTCGCGGCCGCGGTCCTGCTCTCCGCGCTCGCGCTCAACGCGCTGCTTCCCCGGCGCGCGGGAAAGAAGAGCTGCGGATGCGGGAAATGCGGATGCGGGGAAAACGGATCAAAGGAGGTCGCCGTGCGCTATCGCGTGGAAGGAATGAGCTGCGGACACTGCAAGGCATGCGTGGAGAAGGCGGTCGCCGCGCTCCCGGGCGTGGAGAGCGCCGTGGCGGACGTGGCGGGAAAGTCTCTCTCCGTCGTCGGGAACGTGGACGAGAAGGCGCTGAAAGAGGCCGTGGAGAAGGCCGGGTTCGGATTCGGCGGGAAGTCGTAGATCCGCCGCCGGAGACTGCGCGGGAAAAAAGAGAAGGCCCTCGGAGGAGGGCCTTTTTCCGAAAGGAACCGGAGCTCGCCTAGTTTTCGTCGTGGCGCTCTTCGATGCGTTCCTTGTCCATCGTGCTGGTCAGGTATTCCTTGAAGTCGCGGTTGAGGTTCACGCCTTCGACGTCTTCGTAGTTGTTGTCGAGAACGAAGACCGCGGTGGGGTTGTCGAGCCAGCCCACGATGTCGACGTCTTCCAGCTGCATGCTCTTGTCGCCCGCGGCCGCCTTGACGTACTGGACTTCGCTCTTCTGCAGCCAGCCCTGCCCGCAGGAGGCCTTGACGAGGACCGCCGTGCCGCCGTCCTTGAGGACTTCCATCTGTTCGGAGGCGTCGACGGTGCAGACGGAACCGGAACCGTCCGCGTCCTTGGTCAGTTCAAGGGGGCCTTTCTTCGACATCACGGGCGCGGCGAACGCGACCGCGGCGGAAAGCAGCGCGAAGGCGATGGTCTTGGACGCAAGGGAGATGTTCATCTTCATCGAGTTTGTCCCTGTAGACGTTCCCACGGACGGAACTCCCGCCCGATGTGTACCCCTAATCTATTTCAATGAAGCCCAAACTTCAAGCCAAAAGGTTTTACTTTTTGGTCCATGAAGGTAAAAAATCGTCATCTTTTCTTTACTTTGGCGGTCGTCGCGGGCGTTTTTCTGGCCGTTTTCGACCATGGCCGCACCCGTTGGGAGCGCCATGCGCCCGAAGGGGCGTTCGTCCGCCCGCTGAAGATCGAGTCCGGCTCCACCGTCAAACGGGTCGGCAGGCAGCTGGTCGAAGGGGGCTGGGCGAAGGGCGAGCTCGACTGGCGGCTCTACTGCGCGCTGAACCCCTGCGACGGCATCAAGGCGGGATCCTACGAGTTCGCCGACCGCGAAGGGCTGAAGACCGTCGTGGAGTCGCTGCGCAAGGGCAAGGTGGCCACGCGCAAGGTGACGATTCCCGAAGGGCGCGCCAGCTGGGAGATCTTCTCGATCCTCAAGCGCCACTATCCCGAGCTCGACTCGCTCCGGTGGGAAAAGCTGGTCCACGACCCGGCCTTCGCCGCCACGCTCGGCGTCCAGGCGAACTCGCTGGAGGGATGGCTCCTCCCCGACACCTACCCTCTGCCCGCGGTCGCCGACGAGGCCCAGCTCCTGAAGTACCTCGTCCAGTCGTTCGAGAACGTCTGGAAATCGCTCCCCGTGGAGGACTCCCCCGTCCACAGGCGCTACGGCAAGCTCGGCGTGCTGACGCTCGCCTCGATCGTGGAGGAGGAGGCCGCGACGCCCGGCGAGCGCGGCCACATCGCGGGCGTCTTCTGGAACCGGCTGCAGAGGAACATCTCGCTGGGCGCGGACCCGACCGTGCGGTTCATCTTCCGCTCGCTCTCGGGCCCGATCTACCAGTCGCAGCTCGATTCGGACAGCCCCTACAACACGCGGAAGTTCCGCGGCCTCCCGCCCGGGCCGATCTCGAACCCCGGCCGGGACGCGCTGCTGGCCGCGCTGCACCCCGACAGGACCGACGACATCTTCTTCGTGGCGAAGGACGACGGATCGCGCGAGCACTTCTTCGCGCCCACGCTCGCCAAGCACAACGAATACAGGCAGGTCGCCGCGCGCAACCGCGCGAAGGCCGGGCGGACCGACTAGGCCGCGGCCTCCGGATCAGTACCGGACGACCGTCGCGTTGGCCGGACAGCTCGCCGGGCGCTCGTGCTTCACGACCTGGTCGCCCTTGAGCCAGATCGTCGCGGCCGACGTCCCGCAGACGGGATGGTCGTCGAAGGCGACGCGCCGGACGGACGAGGTGCGGAGGCAGGCCTCGAATTCCGTATAGGAGAAATTCTCCGACCCGCCCGAGACCTTGTCGGTGCAGGCCCTGCGCAGGGCTTCGCGCGCCGCTTCCGCGTCGAGGTCGATTCCGGCGAAGCTCTTCGCTCCGTCGGCGGTGACGGCGAAGACGCTGTCGCTCCGCTTCGGCGCGCGCCACTGGCGCTCCTCGCCCGAGCCCAGTTCGCGGACCAGCTCGGGGCGCGAGGCGATCAGGCTGTCGGAGGCGTTGGCGGGACCGGCGACGCGGTACTCGCCCGTCGCGGAGTTGCGCTCGACGACCAGCTGGACGTATTCGCCGGTCTTCGCGTCGAACGAGTCCTCGTAGCGGATCTTCCGGACCTCGGTCCAGCTCGCGGCGACGACGGAATCGCGCCGCACGCGCTCCACGGCGAGGACGCTGTCCGCGGCGGCCTTCTTCAGCCCGAGGATCTCCTGCTGCCGCGCGTTCTCGCGCATCGCGAGCTGTTCGTCCAGGCAGCTGCGCCCTTCGCGACGCGCCTCCCACAGGCCGCCGCCGCCAGCCGCGAGGAGCGCGCAGAGCCCGACGAGCAGCTTCCGGTCGAGCGCGACCGACTTCGGCAGCGCGACCATCAGCACGATCGAGAAGAGGATCCCGGCGGCGGCGGCGGGAAGGTCGAGGCAGAAGAGGTAGCGCACGTAGGCGCACCCCATCGCGACCGCGGTCCCCCCGGCGGCGAGGAAGAGGAAGATCGCCCAGGCGTTGTGCCGCCCTTCGGAGTTCCTGTGCAGAATCACCCGCACGAGGAGGTAGAGGTAGGATGCGATCAGAAGTCCGCTGGCGACCATAGGCGTGCTCCGCTCCGTGTGGGCCCTTTTCTTGAAAATACTCTATCGGCGGCGGGAAAGGGCGGTTTTCCGCGGCCGTTCAGAACGAACGGTGGAGCATCGCCCCGATCAGCTTCAGGAGCGCGTCGCGCCCGGGCCACGGGGGAAGCGCCTGGACGGCGGCCGTCGCGCGGTCGATGTGCCCGCGGGCGACGGCCCGCGCGCGGTCGAAGGCGCCGGAGCTTTCGAGGAGCGAGACCACCTGCGGGACGCGGCCCTGGTCCGAGGGGACTTCGCGCAGCAGGCCGCGCATCGCCCGCGCCTCGGCGGGAGAGGCGGACTCGAGGTAGAGGATCGTCGGGAGCGTCATCACGCCGTTGGCGAGGTCGGTGTGCTTCGCCTTGCCGAGGTTCCCGGCGCCGATCCCGAAGTCGAGGAGGTCGTCGATCATCTGGAACCCGAAGCCGACGTCGCGCCCGAGCTGCGCGAGCGCCGCGACCGTTTCGGGGCCGTGGCCCGCGATCACGCCGCCGCAGACCGTGGAGGCCTCGACGAGCGCGGCGGTCTTCCCGGCGACGATCTCCTCGTACTGCCCGAGGGAGACCTCGTTCCCCGCGAGCTGGAGCTCGAGCAGCTCGCCCGCGACCAGCTGGCCCGACGCGCGGGAGATGGTCAGCGGAATGCGGCTGTCCTCGTCGTCCACGACCAGCTCGAGCGACTTGGCCAGGGCGTAGTCGCCGAGCAGGACGGCGGCGCGGTTGCCCCAGAGCGAGTGGACGGTCGGTTCGCCGCGGCGGGTCCCGGTCTGGTCGATCACGTCGTCGTGGACCAGCGAGGCGAGGTGCAGGAGCTCGATGGAGGCGGCCGCGCGGACGGCCCGGTCCGGGGAGGAGGCGGGCCCGCTCTTCGCCAGGAGGAGCAGGAGCGTCGCGCGGATCCGCTTGCCGTGGCACGAGAGCATCCTCTCCAGGCGCGGGCGCACGGTTTCGGGCGCGGCCTGGGCGACGGCGAGGACGAGGTCCCCCGTCCGCTTCAGGTCGTCTCCCGCGAAACCGCGGATTTCGCTCAGAATCTTGTAATCGGCGACGCTTTTCAACCGTCTCTCCGGCTGGTTTCCACCTGTTTCCGCCAAAGATAGAAACCGGACCCGCGCGCCGATTTCTAACTTCCGGCCATGCCCAAGGGAAGCGACTACTACTGGGTGGAATACGTCACCCCGACCGAAGAGCTGGAACTCAACTCCTGGCGCCTGTTCGAAGCCGGCGCCCCCGCCGTGGAGGAACTCGACGTCCCCGGCGACCCCTCGCGCCGGATCCTGCGCGTCAGCGTCGGCTCCAGGGAGCTCGCGGAGCACATCGCCTCCTCCCTTCCGACGCTCCCCTGCACGACGGGCTCCGCGCCCGACCAGGACTGGGACGTCTGGTGGCGGTCGCAGCAGCACCCGATCGACGTCACGCCGCACCTGCGCGTCCGCCCGCCGTGGGTCGAAACCCCGCCGAAGCTCAACGCGCTCGACCTCGTCATCGAGGCGAAGATGGCCTTCGGCACGGGACACCACGAGACCACGCGCCTGGCCGCGCTCCTGATGGAGCTGCACCTCCCCGCCGTCCGCCCCTGCCGCGTGCTCGACATCGGGACCGGGACCGGCATCCTGGCGATGTACGCCCGCCACATGGGCGCGGACCCGGTCGGCACCGAGATCGACCCCGTCTGCGTCGAATGCCTGCACGAGAACTGGACCCGCAACGGATTCGGGGAGCCGCGCGCGATCCTCGGCCCGCTCGAGGCGCTGCGGACCGACCCGCCCTTCCACGCGGTCGTCTGCAACATGATCCGTTCGGAGGTCTGGCCGCTGCGCGAGGCGATCCTGGACCACCTCGCCCCGGACGGCGTCCTGATTCTGAGCGGGCAGCTGCTCGCCGAGAAGGAGATCGTGCTCGGCTGGTTCGCGGAAGCGGGCTTCGAAACGCTCGAGGAGCGCGGCGAAGGCGAATGGTGGGCCGTGGCCGCGAAGCGCGGCGCGAAGAAGCCCTAGCGGGAATCAGCGCAGCTTCGCCTTGATCCGCTCCACGCCGGAGCGCGTCCGCGCGTCGGTCTGGACGCTCTTCTCGACCTTGCGCAGGGCGGAGATCACCGTGGAGTGGTCGCGCCCGCCGAAGAAGTCGCCGATCGACTTCAGGCTCATGTTCGTCAGCTGCTTCATCAGGCTCATCGCCACCATGCGGGCGAAGGCGACCTCCTGCGTTCCGCGCCCCTTCTCCAGCGTCCTGGCCTCTTCGACGGAGAACTCGTCGCAGACGGCGGAGAGGATGGCGCCCGCCGTGACGCGGAGCGTGGTCCCCTGCGGGAAGTCGTGGAGGACGCCCTCGATCATCGCGGCGTCGATCGGGGTCTTGCGGATGGTCTGCGTGAAGAGGAGCTTGCGCAGGACCGATTCGAGGGAGCGGACGTCGGAGGGGGTCTGGGTCGCGATCAGCCGGAGCGCCGCGTCGTCCAGGAGGAGCGGATAGTCGAGCCGGCGGATCTTGTCGCGCAGGATCGCCTCGCGCGTCTCCACGTCGGGCGGCTGGATGTCGAGGCAGAGCCCGCCCTGGAAGCGGGTGACCAGGCGGTCCTCGAGGTTCGCGATCTCGGCGACGGGCCGGTCGCTGGCCAGGACGATCTGGCGCCGGGAGTCGTGGAGCGCGTTGAAGATGTGGAAGAGCTGGACCTGGACGCCCTGCGTCTCGGCGAGGAGCTGCACGTCGTCCATCAGCAGGACGTCCACCTTGTTCCGGTAGAAGTCGTCCATCTCGCGGATCAGGTTGCGGTCGTTGGCCTGGTTCGCGAGCGAAATCGCGTCGGTGTATTCGGTGCGGAAGGCGTCCGCGGTGATGTAGCGGATGGTCTTCTGCGGGAAGCTGCGGCGGATGCCGTTGGCGATGGCGTGGAGCAGGTGCGTCTTGCCCAGGCCCGAGCCGCCGTAGATCAGGAGCGGGTTGTAGGCGCCGCCGGGCTTCTGCGCGACGGCCTTGGCCGCGGCGACGGCGTAGAGCGAGTTGCTGCCCTCGACGAACGTCTCGAACGTGTAGCCCGGGTTGATGTCGATGCCGGGCAGGATGTTCCCGTCGGGCTCGCGCGCGGACGGGGCCGCGGGGCCGGGCGCCGGCGACGAGTCGCGGGCGAGGAGCTCCACGCGCATCTCCTTGCCGGTCAGCTCGTGGAGCGCGTCCTCCAGGATTCCGCCGTAGAGGCGCTCCAGCTTGGGCAGGTCGCTCTCCGCGGGGAACGAGACGCGCAGCCGATCGGGGCTCCAGTCCAGGAGCTCCATTCCGCCGAAAAAGCGCTCGTAGGTCTCCACGGAGAGTTCCCCGCGGAGCTTGTCCGTCCACTGCCGGAAAATGATCGGATCGGAATCGGACGCCATCGCGGAGAAGATAAAAAACATCCCGCGGAATTCTATAATTGGGCCATGGATCTCCCCTTCGACCCCCTCTGGCTCCTCCTCGTCCCCGTCCCGTTCTGGGTCGCGCTCGTCTGGTGGGACCTCCGCTGCGGATTCTGCGGCTATCTCGAGGAGAAGATCGCGCAGGGCAAGTCGTGGCTCTACCTCCCCCTCGCCTGGCGCGAAAAGCGCGCGACGTGGAAGGGGATCCACAAGGTCCTCCACGTCCTGACCGCGCTCGTCACGGCCGCGACCGTCTGGTCCGTCTTCTTCCCCGGACAGCCCGTCCTGCTCCCCTTCTCGCTGCTCGTCTTCTCGCTTCTCGCCTGGGGCGTGAAGAAGCAGCTCCAGCGCCGGCGCTACTCGCAGCAGGCCACGCTCTACTTCGACCGGCTCCGCGACCACTTCGACCTGGCCGAACGCTCGGCCAAGCGGGTGACCGAGGCCGAGGTGAAGAACCTGGTCTCCTGGGAGCACCAGCAGCTCCTGCTGCGCGCCGACCAGCACAAGGTCCTCTTCCTCCTGCTCGCGGGGAAGCGCAAGGCCTCCGAGTTCGAGGAGGAGGCCCGGCAGGATGGTTGACCTCGCCGCGTTCGGCATCGACCTGAAGAACGAGCGCTGCGGCAGGCCCTGGGCCTACGCGGAGGCGATGCTCCTCAAGGTCTCGCGCACCTTCGCGCTGACGATCAACGTCCTCCCCGCCGCGCCGCGCCGTTCCGTGCTCCTCGCGTACCTCTTCTGCCGCATCGCCGACACGGTCGAGGACGACCCCGCGCTTTCGGGCGAGGAGAAGCGCGACCTGCTCGGGAAGTTCAACGCGATTTTCCTCCCGAACGCGGACTGGACGCGCGCCGCGATCGAGTTCGCGGCGGCCCTGCCCGAGGAGTGGCGGAGCTCCGACGACGACTCCAAGTTCCTCTCCGCGCACCCCCGCTGGCCGCTCGGGCTCTTCTTCGATCTCCCGGCCTCCACGGTCGCGCACGTCTCCGCCTGCGTCCGCGAAATGCAGCGCGGCATGGGCGAATTCGCGCTCCGGCAGACGACGCCAGGGGAATGGGGCGGCCTGAAGACGGTCTCCGAGCTCGACCGCTACTGCTATTTCGTCGCGGGCGTCGTCGGCGTGATGCTGACCGAGCTCTTCGTGGAGTACACGCCCCTGATCGCGGACTCGACGGCCGACGCGCTGCGCGCCCGGGCGATCGACTTCGGCGAGGGGCTCCAGCTGGTCAACATCGTCAAGGACGCCGCCGAAGACTCGCGGCGCAACGTCAGCTTCGTTCCGGAAGAGCTCTGCGCCGCGGCCGGGCTGACCCCGAAGACGCTCTTCGCGCCGGAGAACTCCGAGGCGGCGATGGGCGTGATGCGGGCCCTGTGCGAAAAGGCGCTCGGGCACCTCGACCGCGCCTTCGAATACTCGCTCCTGCTCCCCCGCCTGGAGCCGAGGCTCCGCCTCTTCTGCCTCTGGGCCCTCCTGATGGCCGTGGCCACGCTCGAACGCGTCACGCGCGACGCGCAGGTCCTGGGCGAGAAGAAGGTCAAGATAGCGCGCGCCGAGGTGAAGTCCATCGTCCGAGGCTCCTCGCTCCGCGTCTGGAGCGACGCGCTGCTGAAGCGTCAGTACGGAAAGCTCCGCGAACGGACGGTCCGCAACCTGGAGGCCGCGCGATGAAGTTCCGCGCGTTCGGAATCGAGGCGAAGCACGCCGCGCTCTTCGCGGCCGCGCTTCTCGTCGACCAGGCGACCAAGCTCTGGGCCTTTGCGCGCTTCGAAGGGGTCCCCCGCAACGAGCACATCAGCGTGATCGGCGATCTCTGGCGTTTCCAGCTCGCCTTCAACGAGGGCTCGGCGTTCTCCGTCCGCCCGCAGGACCTCGTCCCGTGGATCCCGCAGACGCTCTTCTTCGCGCTGATGGGGCTCGCGGCGACGGTCGCGCTCGTCTGGTTCTACAAAAAGGCCGCGCCGGAGGACGGCTTCTCGCGCTGCGGCGCGACGCTGATCCTCGCGGGCGCGATCGGCAACATCGTCGACCGCTTCCGCCTGGGCAAGGTGATCGACTTCGTGGACTGGGACTTCCCGGACGTCTCGATCGGAGACTGGGCGCTCCAGCGCTGGCCGACCTTCAACATGGCCGACGTCTTCGTGCTGACCGGCATCGGCCTCGTCCTCCTCGCCCCCTTCTTCCTCGCCAGGCGGAAGGGAAGCGCGAAGGAGGGGTGATGGCCTCGCTCTCCTTCGACGTGGACGAAGAGTCCGCCGGAACTCGCGCGGACCGCTTTCTGCAGAACGCCCTCCGCGACGAATGGTCCCGGACCGACGTCCAGCGCTGGTTCGACGAAGGGCTCGTCGAACTCGACGGAAAGAAAATCAAGAAGAACCACGAGCTCCGCGCCGGCGCGAAGCTCGTCGTGGCCGACGTGCCCGAAAAGCCCGGCAGCGACCTCGTTCCCGAGGAGATCCCGCTGGACGTCGTCTACGAGGACGACGACCTGCTGGTGATCGACAAGCCCAAGGGGCTGGTCGTCCATCCCGGAAGCGGCGTGACGACCGGAACGCTCGCCGCCGCGCTGCTCTGGCGCTGCCGCGAAAACCTCAGTTCGGTCAACGGGCCGCTGCGCCCGGGCATCGTCCACCGGCTCGACAAGGAGACCTCCGGGCTGATGGTCGCCGCGAAGACCGACGCCGCGCACCGCGGGCTCGCGGAACAGCTGCGGACGCACCGCCTGCACCGCGTCTACCGCGCGATCGCCTGGGGCGCGCCGGACGGGGACGAGGGCGTGTTCGAGGGGAACATCGGGCGCGACGCGCGCAACCGCCTGAAGATGTGCGTCTGCGCGGAAGGACGCCCGGCGCGCACGCACTGGCGCGTCGTCGAGCGCTTCCTCGGGGCGACGGAGTTCGAGCTGAAATTGGAGACCGGGCGGACGCACCAGATCCGCGTGCACCTCGCCCACAACCGCATGCCCGTAGTCGGGGACCCGCTCTACCGCGGGCGCGAACAGGCGCTGAACCAGATCCAGCCGATGCAGCGCGCGCTTCTGCGCCCGCTGCTCTCCATCTGCGGCTCGCAGGCGCTGCAGGCCGTGGAGCTGGCCTTCGACCACCCGACGACCGGGAAGGAGATGCGTTTCTCCGTCCCGCCGGAAACGGAGATCGAACGGGCGCGCGAATACCTGCGGAAGATCACCGCGGGCTCCCTCCCGAAGACGGACGGACGCTGAACGCCGGAGCGGAACATGCAAGGACCCTGGTTTTTCATCGGAGTGGGCGGAACGGGAATGAGCGCGATCGCGCAGCTTCTCGCCTTCAAGGGCGAGGCGGTCTCGGGCTCGGACCGCGACTTCGCGCGCGACGCGGATTCGAGCGTGAAGCGCGGGCTGGAGAAGGCCGGCGTGAAGTGCTTCCCGCAGGACGCCTCCGGGCTGGACGCCTCCGTCCGCACCGTCGTGATCTCCACCGCGATCGAAAACGACCATCCCGAACTCCTGAAGGCGCGCGAACTCGGCTGCGAGGTGGTCCACCGTTCCGACGCGCTCGCCTGGCTCTGCGCCAGCCACCGCACCATCGCCGTCTCGGGCACCTCCGGCAAGTCCACCACCACGGGCCTGGTCTTCCACATCCTGCGCGGACTGGGGCAGGACCCCTCGCTCCTCTCGGGCGCGGGTCTCGCCGACCTCCAGGCCGAAGGCTGGATCGGGAACGGATGGGGCGGAAAGGGCGAATGGCTCGTGATCGAGGCCGACGAATCCGACGGGACGCTCGTGAAGTACCGCCCGGAGATCGGGCTGATCCTCAACATCGACCGCGACCACAAGGAGCTCGACGAGCTGATGCGGATCTTCGGGACATTCGCCGGGAACTGCGCGAAGCTCGCGGTCAACCTCGACAACGCCTCCTCCGCGTCGCTCTCCCGGAACCGCGCGAACGACTTCTCCCTGGAACGGCCCGCGGCCGGCCTCTTCTGCGATTCCGTCAAGCCCTCCCCCGCCGGCTCGCGCTTCCGGATCGGCGGCCTGGAGGGAGAACTCCCCCTCCCCGGGCGCCACAACGTCTCCAACGCCCTGGCCGCGCTCGCCGCGGTCCGCATGGCCGGATTCCCCCTCGCCGACGCCCTCCGGACGCTCGGGACCTTCCGGGGCATCTGGCGGCGCTACCAGGTCGTCGGCGCGGACCGCGGCGTGACCGTCGTGGACGACTTCGCCCACAACCCGGCCAAGATCGACGCCGTCCTGGCGACCGCGCAGGAGCGCGCGGAGCGCGTCCTGGCCTGGTTCCAGCCCCACGGCTTCGCCCCGGCCCGTTTCATGCGCCAGGAGCTCGCGGAGCGCCTCGGGGCCCGCATGCGGCCCCAGGACGTCCTCTGGTTCTCCGAAATCCACTTCGCGGGCGGCACCGTGACCCGGGACATCTCCGGGGCGGACCTGGCCGAAGAGGCCCGGAAACGGGGCTGCGACGCCCGCTTCGCCGCCGACCGGGAGGAGGCGATCGGCCAGATCCTCGAAACCGCCCGGCCCGGCGACCTGATCCTGCTGATGGGCGCCCGGGACCCCTCTCTGGAGGGGTTCGCGAAGCACGTCTTCGAGCGTCTGAAGGCGAGGCCCTGAGCCCGCCTTCCCCCGTCCGGAAAACCACCGGTTCCGGGCCCGTTTCCCTTGACAACCGGCCTCGAATTTTCTCTATTTGCCGTCCGTTGGGACGTCCAGGTTCGTCCGGCGCCCTTTGTCGAGAACTTCAACCTCAGGAAGGCCTTATGCCCTGCGGAAAAAAGCGCAAACGCCACAAGATCGCCACGCACAAGCGGAAGAAGCATCGTCGCGCCGATCGCCAGAAGAAGAAACTCCGCTAGCTTTCCGACCGCGCCGGGCCACGCGCCCGGCATCCGTTGAACTGGCGCACGGGTTCGGACGAATTCGTGCGCTTTTTGTGCGAGAAGAGACCATGTCCCAGCCTCTCCATCCCCTGGCGCTCGACCTGAACAAGGCGCTCGAAGCCTCCTCCAACGCGGCCCTCTCGCTGCTCTCCGGGCGCGGCCGCGCGATCTACTTCCCCAGCAAGGGGATCCTCGGCCAGTCCGCCCAGGCCAAGGGCAGTGCGCTCAACGCCACCATCGGCACCGCCTTCGAGGAGGACGGCACCCCGATGCGCCTCCCGAGCGTGATGGAGGACATGCCCCTCGGGCCCAAGGCTCTGCTCTACGCGCCGAGCTGGGGACGCCCCGAGCTCCGCAAGCGCTGGCAGGAGATGGAGGTCGAGAAGAACCCGTCGCTGCGCGGCAAGTCCTTCAGCCTCCCCGTGGCCACCTGCGCGCTGACCCACGGCGTGAGCGTGGCGGGCCACCTCTTCCTCGACGAAGGCGACCAGGTCATCCTCCCCGACCTCTACTGGGACAACTACGAACTGGTCCTTGGACACGCCTACGGCGCCGAGCTGGTCACGTTCAACACCTTCAAGGACGGCGGCTACGACGTGGACGCCCTCCTGGAGAAGGTCAACGCCCCGGGCGAGAAGAAGGTCATCCTCCTCAACTTCCCGAACAACCCCACCGGCTACACCCCCACGGTCGCCGAAGCCGAGGCGATCCAGAAAGGCCTGCTGAAAGCCGCGCAGGCCGGCAAGAAAATCGCCGTCCTGATCGACGACGCCTACTTCGGGCTGGTCTACCGCGAAGGCGTGGAGAAGGAATCGCTCTTCGCGCGGCTGGTCGACCTGCACGAGAACGTGCTGGCGGTCAAGCTCGACGGCGCCACCAAGGAAGACTACGTGTGGGGCCTGCGCGTCGGCTTCGTCACCTTCGGCGGCAAGGGGCTCGGCCCCGAAGCGCTGAAGGCCCTGGAGGCCAAGGCCGCCGGCGTGGTGCGCTGCACCATCTCCAACGCCTCCAACCCCGCGCAGCTCAACCTGCTCAAGGCCTTCACCAGCCCGACCTACGCGGCCGAGAAGGCGGAGAAGTACGCCACGCTCCGCGCCCGCTACGAGAAGATCGTCTTGATCTTCGCGGCCCATCCGGAATACCGCGAATCGTTCGAGCCCATGCCCTTCAACTCCGGCTACTTCATGTGCGTGAAGCCCGTCGGCGTCGAGGCCGAAGCGGTCCGCCAGGAGCTGAACGCGAACTTCTCGACCGGCACCATCGTCCTCTCCGGCCTGATCCGCCTGGCCTTCAGCGCGGTCAAGCTCGAAGACCTCGACAAGCTCTTCGCGAACATCGACGCCGCCGTGCGCAAACTCCGCGGGGCCTGATTTGCCCTCGGCCGGTCTCTCCCCGGAACAGGCAGGCGAAATCCTGCGCGCGGGAGGGGTGGTCGCCATCCCCACGGAGACGGTCTACGGCCTCGCGGCCCGCGCCGACCTGGCGGAGTCCGTCCTGAAGATCTTCCGGGCGAAGGGACGCCCCGCCAACGACCCGCTCATCGTCCACATCGCCGATATCGGCGAGCTGGACGGCGTGGCGTCCGAGGTCCCGCCCGGCGCGAAGGCGCTCGCCGAGGCCTTCTGGCCCGGACCGCTCACGCTCGTCCTCCCCAAGCGCCCCTGCATCCCGCCCGAGACCACTTCGGGGCTGGAGACCGTCGCCGTCCGCATGCCCTCGCACCCCGTCGCCCGGGCGGTGATCCGCGCGGCGGGCGTCCCGCTCGCGGCCCCCAGCGCGAACCCCTTCGGGCGGACGAGCCCGACCTGCGTCGCGCACCTCGACCCCGGGATGATGGCGCAGGTCGACGGGTACGTGGACGGGGGGCCGTGCGAAGTGGGCGTGGAGAGCACGATCGTCGGCTTCTTCGGCGGGCGTCCGGTCCTCCTGCGCCCGGGCGGGCTCGCGCTCGAGGAGATCGAATCGGTCGTCGGGCGCGTCGGGCTCCCGGAAAAAAAGAATGCGAAAATCGTCGCGCCCGGGCAGATGCCCAGCCACTACGCGCCGCGCACGCCCCTTCGCCTGAAGGGCGATCCCGAAGCCGTCGAAGGGCCGGAAGCGGCGCGCCTCCTCTTCGGCGGCGCGGCGGCCCCCGGCGAATGCGCGGGCTGGCGGAACCTCTCCCCCGCCGGCGATCCGGCCGAGGCCGCGCGCAACCTCTACCGCATGATGCGCGAACTCGACGCCGTCGGGGCGCGCGTCATCGTCGCCGACCTCCTCCCCGACGAGGGCCTCGGCCGGGCCGTCAACGACCGGCTCCGCCGCGCCGCCGCACACTGATGCGCTTCGTCTGCGAAATCCTCGGCACGCGCTACCGCCAGGAACGTTCGGGCTGGAGCGTCCTCTCCGTGCGTCTGAAGGGCGAGAAGAAGAAGGTCGCGGCCGTGGGCGTCTTCCCGCCTCTGGAAAACGGGGAATGGGCCGAGCTCGAAGGCGAGTGGACCGAGCATCCCCAGTACGGGCCGCAGATCAAGGTCTCCTCGTTCAGGCCGATGGACGCGCAGGGCGGCGAGGGGATCGTGCGGTTCTTCGCGTCCGGGAACTTCCGCAACGTCGGGCAGGGGCGCGCGAAGGCGATCTACGCCCGCTTCGGAGACAAGGCGATCGACCTCCTGCGCGACGACCCGTCGCGGATCCGCGACGTGCCCGGGTTCAGCGCCCGCATGGCGGCCGCGTTCGTCGAGGACTGGAACGCCGCCGCCGGGTCGCGCGACGCGCTCGTGCTCCTGATGGAGGCGGGCGTCGGGCCGGCGACCGCGCAGAAGATCTGCGCGCACTTCAAGGACGCCGCGCTCGAGGCCCTGCGCGAGAACCCCTACGGGATCTGCGACGAAATCTTCGGCGTGGGCTTCTCGACGGCGGACCGCATCGCGCGGACGCTCGGGACCGACGTCCTCCACCCTCGCCGGATGCGCGCGGGGTTCCTCGACCGCCTGAAGCACGCGGCGACCGAAGGGCACCTCTTCCTGCGGCGGGAGCAGCTGCTGGCACGGACGCGCGACCTCCTGGTCTCCAACACGCGCTTCGACGACGAAGACGGCGCGAACCTCTTCCTCGAACGGCTGGAGGAGCAGCTCCCCGCCGAACTGGAGGAGGCCGAGCGCGGGCAGCTCCTGGTCGAGAGCGAGGAGGCGGTCTATCTCCCCCTCCTCTACCGGGCGGAGCGGACCGTCGCGGACTGGATCTCCGGGGCGCTGCGGAACCCCATGCCCGACTTCCCGCGGGAGGATCTCGAGCGGGCGCTCGACCTCTGGGCGGAGCGCGAGTCGATCCGCCTGGACGGCTGCCAGCGCGACGCGGTCCTGGAGGCCGCCACGAGCCCCGTCTTCGTCCTGACGGGCGGGCCGGGCACCGGGAAGACCACGACCCTGCGCGGGCTCGTGGAGCTTCTCTCGCGCTTCGGGCGCAAGTTCCTCCTCGCGGCGCCCACCGGGCGCGCGGCCAAGCGCATGGCCGAGGTGACGGGCGAAGAGGCGAAGACCGTGCACCGGCTTCTGGAGTTCGACCCGCACGCCAACCGCTTCGGGCGGAACGAGACGAACCAGTTCCGCGGCAAGACGCTGATCGTGGACGAATCCTCCATGATCGACGTCCCGCTGATGTCCTCCATCGTCCGCGCGCTCGGCCCGGGCTGCTCCGTCGTCCTCGTGGGCGACGCGGACCAGCTCCCCTCCATCGGCCCGGGGACGCTCTTCCGCGACCTGCTCCAGTGCTCCTCGATCCCCTCCGCGCGCCTCTCCGTCATCCACCGGCAGGGCGCGGACAGCATGATCCCGCGCAACGCCGTCCGCATCAACTCCGGCGAAATGCCCGAGGAGATCGCGGACGACTCCGCGACGAACTTCCACGTGCGCTGGACGCGCTCGGCGGAGGAGACGCGGGCCCTGCTTCTCGAACTCGTCTCCGAGGAGATCCCGAAGCGCTACGGCGCGCACCCGATGCGCGACGTCCAGGTCCTCCTCCCGCGCCACCACGGCGTCCTCGGGACGGACGACCTCAACGCCGAGCTGCAGCGCCGGCTCAACGCGGACAATCCCCCGTTCCGCGTCGGCGGGCTCGAGCTGCGGCGCGGCGACAAGATGATGCAGCAGCGCAACAACTACGACCTCAACGTCTTCAACGGCGACGTCGGCGCGGTCGTCGGGATCGACCCCGCCGCGCGCAAGGTGCAGATCGACTTCGGGGAGGTCGTCTCGCTGGGCGGCGAGGAGCTGGACGACGTCCGCCTCGCCTACGCCTGCACGATCCACAAGAGCCAGGGCAGCGAATACCCGTTCGTCGTCGTCGCGCTCGACCCCGAGCAGGGCAAGATGCTCCAGCGCACGCTGCTCTACACGGCGGTCACGCGCGCCAAGTCGCACGTCTTCCTGATCGGTTCCCGGCTCGCCGCGCTCCGCGCCGTCCAGCACGAGCCCACGGAGCGCCGCAACGGCCGGCTCCGCGAGCTGCTCGCCGCCGGCGACGACTTCTTCCGGCTCCTCGACGGCTGAAAAGGCGCGGCGACGCGCGAAAAGGAAGAGGCGCCTCGCGGCGCCTCGTTTCGTTTCCGGCTCCGGCCGTCGCCTAGGGATGGCGGTACGGCAGGCGCAGCACCATCGAGGAGCGGTTGCCGGGGGTCTCCTTCACGTCGGCGCGCGTGCCGTCGGGGGTCAGTTCGCACCAGGCGTTGTGCTTCTGGAGGATGTCCACCTGGACGATGTAGACGCCCGTCGCGAGCATGCGGCCCGTTTCGGAGAAGGGGTAGATGTTGATGGTCGAGAGGACGTTGGGCGACTTCACGCCGATCTTGGTGTCGGCGCCGGTCTCCCGGGCCGCGTTCTCGTCGCACATGCCGGCCGCGAGCGGAGTGGGGTTGGTGAGACCCTGGATCTGGTGGATCTGCTCTTCCGTCACTTCCTGGCTGTAGCGCTGGACGAAGTTGCCCATGTGGTCGAAGACGCGCACGTTCATGCGGAACGGCCCCTTGGTCAGGAAGGCGATCGGCAGGCAGGAGTTGGACATCGCGCCGTTCTTCATCGAAGCGCGGCAGAGCGGTTCGCTGCGCGAGTCGGAACCGGCGTCGGCGGAGGTGCGGAAGCCGTTGGGGGCGGATCCGGTGGCCACGCCGTTGATGAACGCCTGGTTCGCCTTCAGGCCGGAGCCGGGGTTCACGATGTAGAACGAGGGGTCGCCCTGGAACAGGGCCAGCACTTCGTCGGAGCTCTTGCCGGCGAAGGCGGGATCGTCGGGGTCGAGGACCGTGAAGATCAGTTCGCCGCCCTTGTTGACGTCGAGCTTCCCTTCGCTGTCGAAGGTCTGGCCGTTGGCCTTGAGCCAGTCCACGATCGCGGCGCCGTTGCCGGCGTCGCCGCCGAGGCCGCTCGTGCCGCCGCCGAAGGGGATGTTCTCGGCGGACTTGGGCTGTTCGATCGGCTTGACGTTCCCGCCGCCTTCGGCGGAGACCAGGTCGAAGCGCTTGAAGACCTTCGCGTCGGAGACCTTGCCGTTGGCGCCGTACATCCAGGCGTCCACGCCGAGCTTCAGGCCGTCGCCGGCGGCGTCCAGCGGGTCGCCGTTGTTGGCGACGGGGTTGACGGAGATCGAGTCGGAGCTGTTGGGCCAGATCGTCCCCTCGCCCGTGGCGAAGGTGAGCTTGTACTTGTAGCCCTTGCGCTTTTCGGCGCCGACCGTCGTCTCTTCCTCGATCGCGTTGATGTTGAAGACGTGTTCCGCGCCGGCGCGCTTGATCACGAAGGCGTCGTGGAACACGCCGTTGTTGATGTTGTTCAGGACTTCCTGGTGGAGGCGGGTGTTGAGATAGACCCAGACCACGGGATCGCTGCCGTCGGAGACGCGGGCGCTGGTCACCTGGGGGCCCAGCTTTTCGGAGACCTTCAGGTCGTTCAGCGAGACGGTCAGCTTGAGGTTCGCGCCGTTCGACTGGCGTTCGGCGTAGAAGATGTCCATGCGGTGGAGCGTGTTGGGCGCCCAGCCGTGCGAGGCGGCGTAGTCCTGGATGTTCAGGTTGGCGTTGATCGGCAGGTGCGTGCCGCCGACGTCCGCGGCGAGCTCGCCGTCGATGAAGATCCAGAGGTCGTCGTCGCCCTGGAACTCGAAGTGCTCGTCGCCCGTACCGTAGTAGGAGAACATCAGGTGGCTTTCCATCGTGTAGCCGAAGTTGCGGTAGCCCTGCTGGCCTTGCTGGGAGCAGCCCTGCGTGCGGGGCTGCGCCTGGTCGGAGCCGGTGGAGCCGTAGGAGATCGTCTGCTGGCAGCCGTAGAGCTCGCCGACCGAGACGTCGCCCACGGTGACGTTGCCGTTGCCGTACTTGTCGAGCGGCAGGAAGTCGTTGCCCAGGCCGTCGACGGTGACCGGCGTGCCGCGCGTGCCCGGCGTGGTGGAGGGGTTGTGCCAGTGGGAGTAGTCGAGCGTGTATTTGTTGGTGCCGGGGATGCGCTGGAGCTCCAGTTCGTCCTCGACGCGGTAGTTCACGCCGGGGACGTCGTAGAACCATTCGTCGAAGCGGCTGTTGTTGCAGGCGTCGCGGGCCTTGGAGGGCTTGTAGACCGGAACCTCGTTGCCTTCGAGGTCGATGAGGTCGCTTTCCCAGTACTTTTCGCCGGAAACGGTCTTGGAAAGCGTGGACTGGACCATCCCGAGCGTGGGATAGACGTCACGCGACTGGGCCGTCACCCAGTTGTAGTAGGTGCCGATCTTCGGCCCCTGGTTGTCGAGCGTGCCGTAGTTCTGCTGGAACCAGCCGTAGTAGGCGCTGGCGAGACCGGGGTTAGAGGCGAACGCCGGCTGGCCGAGACTGCCGCAGCGCGCCGGGTCGGTGGTGGCGTCGCCGTACTTGGCGTCGAAGGCCTCGAAGTCGGGGTGGCCCTGGGCCTGCCCGGCGGCCTTGCCCGGGTTGTAGCTGTTGAAGTCGCGGTAGATGACCTTCAGGTAGAGCTTTTCCTGGGCCTGGACGGCGGCGAGACCTCCGGCGAGGAGCAGTGCGATGAGGACTTTGGGCGAACGCATGGCGGTACCTCCGAAGCGTTTTCTCTTCTTAAGCCCAATATAGCTAGTTGGAGCCCCGTTTTCGGCCGATTCCGGCCGTAAGGCGCGGTTTTTGTTCCAAAGGTGTTCACAGGACGGAACGGCCGGCGCCGCGCCGCGCGAGGCCCCGTTCTTCCTATTTTTGGCCGCGATTCCAACCCACGCAGGTCTCCCATGCAGAAATTCGAACATTTCGCCCTCCCCGCCGACGGCCAGCTGATCTCCACGGCCTCCGACGGGACCCTCCAGGTCCCCGAAAACCCGATCATCCCCTTCATCGAAGGCGACGGCACGGGTCCCGACATCTGGCGCGCCTCCAAGCGCGTTCTGGACGCCGCGGTCGAAAAAAGCTCGAACGGCAGGCGCAGGATCGCCTGGATGGAGATCTTCGCGGGCGAAAAGTCCTGCAAGGTCTACGGCGAGAACCAGTGGCTGCCGGAGGAGACGCTCGAAGCGGTCCGCCTCTGCAAAGTGGCCATCAAGGGCCCCCTGACCACCCCCGTCGGCGGCGGCATCCGCTCGATCAACGTCGCGTTGCGCCAGAACCTCGACCTCTTCGTCTGTCTGCGCCCCGTGCGCTGGTTCGAAGGGGTCCCCTCGCCGGTCAAGCGCCCCCAGGACGTGGACATGGTGATCTTCCGCGAGAACACCGAAGACATCTACGCCGGCGTGGAATGGCCCGCGGGCTCCCCCGAGGCCGACCGCATGGTCGAGCTGCTCCAGAAGGAGTTCCCGAAGCAGGCCTCCAAGATCCGCTTCCCGCGGAACGTCGGGATCGGCGTGAAGCCCGTCAGCAAGGAGGGCACCGAACGGCTGGTCTCCGCGGCGATCGAATACGCCATCGCCCACGGCCGCAAGAGCGTGACGCTGGTCCACAAGGGGAACATCATGAAGTTCACCGAAGGGGCCTTCCGCGACTGGGGCTACGGCGTCGCCAAGTCGAAGTTCGGCGCCGAGCCGATCGACGGCGGCCCCTGGTGCCGGATCCCCGAAGGGAAGCCCGGCGCGGGCATCGTGGTCAAGGACTGCATCGCCGACGCCTTCCTCCAGCAGATCCTCCTGCGCCCCGCGGAATACGACGTGATCGCCACGCTCAACCTCAACGGCGACTACATCAGCGACGCGCTGGCGGCCGAAGTGGGCGGCATCGGCATCGCCCCCGGCGCGAACATCAACTCGACCACCGGACACGCGATCTTCGAGGCCACTCACGGCACCGCGCCGAAGTACGCGAACCTCGACAAGGTCAACCCCGGCTCGCTGATCCTGAGCGGCGTGATGATGCTCCAGCACCTCGGCTGGAACGACGCGGCCGACATGATCGTCGCGGCCATCGGCAGGACCATCTCCCAGGGCACGGTCACCTACGACTTCGCGCGCCAGATGGAAGGCGCGAGGGAGGTCAAGTGCTCCGAGTTCGCGGACGCCGTGATCGCGAATCTCTAGGATTCCGCATATGCGGAAAGAGGCGCTCCCCGGAGCGCCTCTTCTTTTTTTCGCATTGCGGAACGTCAGGAGGCCCGGTTCCGGCCGGCGTCGCAGAGGGTCTCGCAGGAGGCGCAGGCGCCCGAGCAGGCGCCGGCGGCGGGCTCCCCGTCATCGGCCTTCCCGTGCGAACTCTCGCGCCGGAACGGGCGCCCCGTGAGGAGCGTCTTCACGCCGATGAGCGCGAAGGCGGCCAGCAGCAGGGCGAGGGTGAAGAGGAAGAGCGCCATCGTCCGTTCCTAGAACTCGTAGGTCGTGCTGAAGTCGGCCGAAAGGTCGGTGACGTCGTCCTCGGGCGACCCGGTACGCTCGATCAGGTCCCACCGCGCGGCCGCGCGCATGCTCCAGCGCGGCGTGATCGCGTAGCGCGAACCCAGCGTCGCGTAGAAGTCCGTGTACTCCTCGGCGTATTTCCGCATGTGCGTCCCCGCTCCGTCGGTCACGCGGCGGTCCACGGCGCGGTAGGTCAGCCCCGTCTCCGGAATCAGCGAGAGCTTCGAGGGAATCGCGCGCCATTCGAGCGTCTCGGTCAGGGCCCACTCCCCTTCGGACCGGTCGTACTCCGCGTATTCGCGCGAGGTGATCCGGCCGGCCAGGCGGTTCGAGACGCTGTTCCGGCGCAGGCGGAACTCCAGCGGAACCGAGACGACGAAGGCGTCGTTGCGGCCGAACTCGTAGCCCATCTTGCCCCAGGTGGTGTCGCGCAGCTTCCAGTCGGACTTCTCGACGGACCAGCGGTCGAAGTCCGAGAGGTCGGAGTCCCAGCGCAGTTCGGAGCCCGCGGACAGCGCGACGGGCCCGCGCGACCAGGAGAGGCGCGCGGAGACGCTGTGCATCTCAAGCTTCTGCACGAAGCCGCGCGCCAGCGTGTCGGGCAGGTTCGCGTACCTCTTCCAGGCGGAGGCGTCGTCGAAGAGCGGATCGTCGACGACCGAGCCGAACGCGCTGGTGTCCTTGAGCAGCAGGCGCGTGGTGCGGCGCTGGCGATGCCCGAAGGCGTAGCCGAGGTCGAGGCCGAAGCCCGCGGGGAGGTTCCAGCGGTTGTCCAGGCGCATGTCGAGGGAGGTCTTCGGGCGCACGCGGTTTTCGTCCAGCAGCGCGAGGTTGGAGCGGTCGACGTCGATCCCGGCGATCGACCCCTCGCCGAAGCCGAAGAAGTTGAGCTGCCTGCTGTCGGCGGACGCGTCCTCGACGGAGAGACGTCCGTCGAACAGGACCTTCCACCAGTCCGAGACGCCCTGCGACATCTTCAGGTAGTACTCGCGGCGGTTCGAGACCAGGTCGGGAGAGCCGGGCGAGACGAACTGGCGGCCCAGGAAGCGGGCGCCGAAGTCCACGGCGCTCTTCGCGTGGCGCCAGTCCACCTCGAACTCCGCGCCGATCCGGTCGCCGGAGAGCTCGAATCCGGAGACGTACTCGTCGGTCAGGCTGTCCTTCAGCGTCCGTGAGAGCGCGCGGACCTCCTCGACGACCTGCGTCCCGCTCTTCCCGAGGCGGGGCGGGAGGACGCGTTCGAGCTGCGCGGAGGAGATCAGGTTCCTGCGCAGCAGAAGCGCGCGCACGGTGTCGGCCTCGATGAAGACGTTGTTCTCCTCGAGCCACCGCTCGACGGCCAGGTTCCACGAGCGCTGCGTGCTGTCCGCGAAGCCGTAGAGCATCGCCGCGCGGATTTCGAGCTCGCCGCCGGACGACGTCCAGGAGAACTCGCCGAAGAGCCCCTTGGCGTCCACCGGGTCGTCTTCGAGCAGGCTGCGGTCGCTGATCTGGTCGCGGACGTACGGATCCTTCCGGCGGTCCCAGTTGCGCGTGAAGCCCGCCGCCAGCTCTCCCCCGCCGAAGGGCGAGAAGGTGAGGCGGGTCAGCAGGAAGAGCTCCTGCGCGACGGCCTCGCCCGGCAGGACCACGTCGCCGAAGAGGTCGGGGTTGCGGTCGCCTTCGGAGAGCGGCTGCTTCACTTCGCCCAGCACGACCGTGGCCGAGGCCAGCGGACGCCGGCGCAGCGCGGTCAGCGGCGTGTTGACGGTGTAGCCCGCGCCGAGGAGCGGAAGGTCGTTCACGACGACCGGGTTCCCCTCTTCGTAGAAGTGGCCCAGCTTCAGGTGGTGCATGGGCGATTCCCAGACGAGGGAGATCGGCTTGAACGTCCAGTCCGCCCAGTCGTCCCAGGCGACCTCGGCCTGGACCTCGAGCATGCGCTCGGTGCCGAACCGGGTCTGCGAATAGTAGGAGGCGTAGGGCCGGTAGCCCTCCACGTGGTGGCGGTTGGGATAGCGCTCCCCGGGCGCGACGGAGTCGCCTTCGACGACGACCGTCCGGCCGGTCCTGTTCTTCGCGGTGTTGACGTGGTGGTACTCCACGCCCAGGGTCAGGCTTCCGAAATGGTCCACGGTCGGCATCGTCAGCCCTTCGCTGGAGACCCCGCCGGAATAGCCTTCGGGCCGGACGAGCAGGCGCTCGTCGCCGACTCCCGCGGCGAGGGAGTCGAACCTGGCGCGCCCCTCGTCTCCGGAGAGGAGGGACCAGTCGCCGCGGTTCCCGCCCACTTCCGGGGGAAGGCCGAAGAGCCGTTCGTCCCCGAACAGGCCGAGCGCTCCGGCGACGCCGCCCGGGCGCTTCCGCACCTCGAACGTCGTGGCGGCGCCGACGGCGTTCCCGGAGATCTTCGCGCCGGAGAGGTTGACCCCGACCGAGTCGACGAGGAGGAGACCGGTCGCGTTGTCCTCGACCTTCGCGTCCACCAGGTCCACCATGGAGTAGCCGGACGCGGCGATCCCGATTCCGGAGCCGTGGATCCTGCCGCGTTCCGCGCCGATGCGCGACCCGTGCGTGCCGACGATCGCGGCGGCCTTCGGGGAGTCCCCGCCGATTTCGCAGTCGGTCAGGTAGGCCGACGAGCCCACCGCGAAGACCGCGGCTTCGGAGCTTTCGGAGATCTTCGCGCGGTCCAGCCAGGCCTCGGCGTCCTCGAGCGAGACGGCGCGGCGGGCGTGGCGGATCTCCGCGTGGCGCAGGTCGACGCGGCCGCCGGGGGCGACCGTCAGGCCGCGCCAGGCCCCGGGAATGGACTGCTCGACCGCGGAGACGAAGCGCACGGGGTTCTCGCGCTCGCCCTGGGCGACGAGCGCCCCGCGGACGTCGATTCCGGCGTTCTCGCCGAGCATCCGGAACTGGACGCCCGGCTCGAGGATCAGGACTTCGCCCGGGGGAACGACCTTCGGGCCGTCGATGAGATAATGGCCCGCGGAGAACGTGCCGGTCAGGACCGGCTGCCGGACGATGTTCAGCTCGGGCGCGGGGGCCTCCGCGGGCGCGGGCCGCGCGGCGGGCGCAGGGGGCTCCGCGGGCGCCGGCTGCGCGGCGGGAGCGGGGGTCTGGGCCCAGAGGGCGGTCGAAACCAGGGCGGCGAAAAGGGTCGAAAGAGGCTTTTTCATCGTCGGCGCCGACTTCCCGGGAACGACC
>JAGCEZ010000077.1 GCA_017650365.1 Fibrobacterales bacterium
CCCGCGGCCGCCGGCGCGAAGCCCGAAGCGGCGCCCGAACCCGCGCACGGGCCGCGTCACGAGGTCGCGCCCGATCCCGGGCGCGGACCCCGCCCCGAACCCGGAATCGGCCCGCGTCCGAAACACGACCGTCCCGAACCCGGGACCGGACCGCATCCGAAACGCGTCCGTCCGGAAGAGGGCCCGGAGCACGGCCCGCGCGGAGGAAGGAGATGAAGAAGGCGCTCGTCCTCCTCCTCGCGCTCCTGCTCGCCTTCTCCGCCGACGTCCTGGCGAAGTCCGCGGACGCGCCGTCCGGCGGCGTCCGCTGGCGCACCTACGACCAGGCCCGCAAGGAGGCGCGGAAGAAGAAGCGGCTGATCATGGCCGTGCTCCACGCCTCGTGGTGCGGGCCCTGCCGCATCATGGAGCGGACGACATGGGCCGACGGCAAGGTGGCGAAGCTGACCGAGAGCGCCGTCGTCCCCGTGCAGTTCGACGTCGACAAGTCGCAGGAGAAGATCCCCTGCGGCGGCATGATGCTCCCGCCCGGCGCCTGCGCCTCGGCCTACTGGGAGATCCCCGGGCTTCCGGCCTTCGTCTTCCTCGACAGCGCGGGCGACTACGTCCACCAGGAGGTCGGGCTCTTCACGCCCGAGATGATGGCGGACTTCCTCGAGGCGCTGGAGAAGGAGACCCCGAACCTCCTGCGCGAACTGCAGGCCTGGAAGGATTCCGTCGCCGCGGCGAGGGAGGGCAGATGACCGTCCTGCTGCTCGTCGTCGTCCTGCTGCTGGCGCACGCCTACGCGCTCTACCCGCTCTCGCTCTGGGTCTACGTGCGCGCGAAAAAGCTCGACCGCCGGGAGCGCCGTCCGCTTCCGCCGGACGACGAGCTGCCGAAGGTCTCCGTCGTCTTCTCCGCCTACAACGAGGAGGCGGTGCTGGAGGCGAAGATCGACAACTGCCTGGCGCTCGACTGGCCGCGCGGCCGGATCGAGGTGCTGGTCGGCTCGGACGGGAGCTCGGACCGCACCGCGGAGATCCTCGAGGCGCGGAAGGAGGACGTGCGCGGGTTCGTCTTCGCGGAGAACCGCGGGAAGGCGGCCGTGCTGAACGACCTCGTGGAGGCCGCGACGGGCGAGATCCTCCTCTTCTGCGACGCGAACACGATGCTCCTGCCGAACGCGCTCCGGGAGCTGGCGCGCGCGTTCCGCGACCCGGGGACGGGCTGCGCGTCCGGGCGCCTGGTCCTCTGTTCCTCCCCGGACGCCGGCGGGGGCGCGGCGCTGAGCCGCGGCGAGAGCGCCTACTGGAGCGTGGAGAGCGCGATCAAGGTCCTGGAGGGCTCGCTCGGCGCGCTGATGGGCGCGAACGGGGCGCTTTTCGCATTGAGAAAAGAGTGCTGGTCGCGGCTTCCGGCCGACCGCACGGTGATGGACGACTTCTTCACGACCGTGACGATCCTCGCGAAGGGCTGGCGGAGCGTCTACGTCCCGACCGCGCTCGGCTTCGAGCGCTCCTCCGCGGAGAGCTCCGGCGAGTTCCGGCGCAAGATCCGCATCGGCCGCGCGAACTTCAACTTCCTGCGCAGCTACCTTCCGCTCCTGGACCCGCGGCGCCCCGCCGTCGCCTACGCCTTCTTCGGCCACAAGCTGTTGCGCTGGTTCTCGCCGCTCCTCCTGGCCCTGGCGATGCTCTTCTCGTTCCTCGGGCTCTTCACCGAGTCCCTGCAGTCGCTCTGCTCGGTCCTGCTCGCGCTGCAGTTCTTCTTCCACGCCGCGGCGCTCGCGGGCTGGGCGCTGGAGCAGGCGGGCCTCCGCTCCGGACCGTTCGGTTCGCGGGTTTTCCTCGCGCCCTACTACTTCGACTCGATGAACGTCGCGCTCCTCCTCGGATTCGTCCAGTCCTTCAGGTCCACGCGGAGCGGCGGCTGGGAGCGCGTCGCGCGCGAAGGGGGTTCCGGCGGTGAATAGGGCGAAGTTCCGGGCGCTCCTCCTGGGCGCGCTCCTCCTCCTGCTTCCGGCGCAGGCGCGCGCGGACCTCGCGCTCTCCGTGACCGGCGGGACGTTCCTCGACGGGGACGGCTTCAACCACGACTGGTCCGCGACGCTCTGGCACGTCTTCGACCAGATGGTCCTGGTCGGCGCCACCTCCGGCGTCCAGATCGACGGCGAAGACAACCAGATTCCGCTGCTCGCCAGCCTCTTCGTCCGGCTTCCGGTCGGGCGGCAGCTCCTCCCCGTGGCCACGGGCGACTGGGGCTGGCTCTTCGGCGACGGCGCGGGCGAGATGGTCTGGCGCGTCGGCGGCGGGCTCGACCTCAAGCTCGGCGACCGCTCCAGCCTGCTCCTGCTCGGCGGCGCGCAGATGGGGCTGGAGGAGCTTCCCACGCGCCCGTACCTCCGCGGCGGGCTGATCCTCGAGTTCTGAGATGGAGCTGCGGTTCGACCCCTCCGCGCTGCGCGTCTGGAGACCGGACGAAATGCCCGGCGAGGTCCGCCTGCAGATCCTCGCGTTCATGCGCCAGGTCTGGCCGCGGGGGTTCCGCGGGAACGACTTCCTGCGCGGCTGGATCGAGGCCCCGCAGGACGACCCCCTCCACGTCGTCGCGCTGCTGCCCAACGGATGCGTGGCCGCGCACGCCGCCGCGATGCGGCGCGAGGCCGCGGCGTTCGGGCGGACGTGGCGGCTCGGCGGGCTCTCCGGCGTCTTCAGCTTCGCGCAGGTCCGCGGGCTCGGCTGGGGGCGCGGAGTCGTCGCGCGCGCGACGGAGCTCCTGGAGGAGCGCGGCGCCGAGGCGGCGCTCTTCTGCTGCGACGAGGGGAACGTCGGCTTCTACGGCAAATGCGGCTGGGAGCGCCTGCCCGGGAACCCGCTGACCGTCGGGACTCCGACGCGTCCGGAAACCTCGCCCGTCATGTTCCGCGCAGTCGTGCCGTCGGGCGTGGAGCTGCGCGAACGCCTTGCCTCCGGAACGCTGCACTTCGGCGACTACGTCTGGTGACCTGGACGGGAATTCGTTTCAAAGGAGATCGTCATGGCATACATCTACCGCTACGGGCGTTCGTACAGCGACGGGTATGAATACGACGGCTCCCACGTCTACCGCTACGGGAGTGCGTACAGCGACGGCTGGGAGGTGGACGGCTCCGTGCCGATTCCCGTCATCGCTCTGGCGATCGGACTGATCTGACGGCGGCGGCCGGCGTCTAATCGCCGGCGGTCGGTGCGGACGACGGCGCCTGCGGCGGCAACGCGGTCGGCGCGACGGTCTTTTTCTCGAACTCCTCGGGGCAGTCGAGCTTCGAGACCCAGGAACCCCATTCGGGCTCGATTTCGGAGGGCCGCGCGTTGACTTGCACCCACCCGTCCGGGCGGAGGTGCCGCACGCGCCCCGGGGGCTGCGCTTCGAAAAGAATCTCGTTCTCCAGTCCGTCCAGGAGGAGCGGCCCGAAGCCCGCGGTCAGCGAGTCGGGGACGAGCGTCCCCTCGCCCTCGACGAAGATCTTCGCGGCGTGGACGCAGGCGCTCCAGCGGTTTCCGCTCCGGAGGATCGAGGCCACGGGCACGCCCATCGGCCCGTAGAGCTCCATCCGCGCGAACCCTTTCTTCGTGTAGAGCGCGCCGTCGAGCGAGCCGGCGCCGCCGCCCAGCTTCCAGCTCAGGAGGAATGTCGTGCGGAGCGAGTCGGCCTCGGCCGCGCTCTTCGCCGGGGCGGCCGCGGCCTTCGCGGAGGGCGCGCAGGCGTCGAACGCGAGCGCCGCGCAGAACAATGCAAGCATGAAAACCGCGCGGCTCCGCATCAGGGGCGCTTCGCCTCGGGAACGGGTTTCGCGGCGGAGTCTGCGGGGACCGTTTCGGGCGCGGGGCCGTCGGGGATCGACTCGTCGCGCAGGATCGCCGTGGAGTCCGTCAGGTCGACGGCCTCCTTCGCGGCCTCGCGCAGGCCGCCGACGACCTTCTTCCAGTGCTCGAGCGCCTCCTTCTTGCGCCCGAGCGCCTCGAGCACGGTCGCCTTGTGCTCGTGGAACTCGCTCAGGTCCATGTCCGCGCGGTCCTCGATGGATTCGAGGAGCTTCAGCGCCTCCTCGTTCCGGCCGAGCTTGTGGAGCGCCCAGGCCTTGGAGTCGACGATCGCGCCGTTGCCGGGGTCCTGCTCGAGGGCGCGCGTGATCATGCTGTCGGCGCGCTCGATCTGCTCGTCGTGCTCCAGCAGGGTGTAGCCGTAGGAATTGAGCGTCACGGCGTTGTCCGGGTCGAGCGCCAGCAGACGTTCGTAGTGGACCTTGGCCTCGTCGAACTTCCCGAGCTTGTCGAGGATCTCGGCGAGGTGGAAGAGCGCGACGTTGAACGCGGGCTTCTTCCCGTCCCCTTCGCGCAGGGCCGGAGGCGGCGCGTCGCCCGAACCCGAGAAGGGAACCGCGACGAATTCCGGCGGTCCGGCCTCGGCCGCCCTGCGGATCGCCGGAAGCGCCTCGACGCGGAGCGAGTCCGCGCGCCTGCGGTCGAGGTGGCGGAAGTCCAGCCAGAAGGAGTGGTTGACCTGGACGTTCGCGCGGATCAGGGCGAAGTCGCCCTTCGCCTGCGGGTTCTTCTCCAGCCGGTCGATCACGGAATAGGCTTCGTCGTAGCGCTCGAGCTTCAGCAGGATCCGCAGCTCCTCGCGGTCGAGGTCCACGTTCGGGCCGCCGAGCCGGATCGCCGCGCGGACGTCCTCGAGCGCGGCGGAGTCCTCGCCCCTCTCGCGCCGGAGCTCCCCGCGGACCGCGAGCAGCGTCGCCCCGTCCGCGGAGTCGCGCGAAAGGACCTGCCCGATGTGCGCGATCGCGCTGTCGGCCTCGCCGAGCTGCGCCTCCAGGATCGCCATCTGCCGCAGGAGGTCGATCTTCGTCGTGTCCTTGCGCCAGGCGGAGTCGAGCGCGGCCCGGGCCTCGGCGCGCTTCCCGTTCTGCAGCAGGAGATAGACCTTGATGGCGCGGTAGTGCTCGTTCTCCGGGTCGGCGGCCGCGAGCTCCGCGGCGACGGCCAGCGCGCGTTCGTCGAGCTTCTCCTCCAGCAGCCACTTGAGCAGACGGCGCCCCCACTCCTCGCCGCGCAGCGACCAGAGCTCGCGGTAGAACGCCTCCTGCGCCTCGAGGTCGCGGACCATCGTGTAGAGCAGCAGCTGCTTCGTCACGAGCTCGTCGGGGTAGTCGAGCAGCTCCACGATGCGCCGGTGCGTGACCGCCATGTCGGAATAGCGCTTGAGGGACTCCAGCACGAGGACGGTCTCGAAGAGGATGCGGACGTTCTCCTCGTCCAGCTCGGCGCCCTTGCGGAGCGCCTCGAGCGCGGCCTCGGGCTTCCCGCCGACGCGCAGCGTCTGCCCGAGCACGAGCTCCTGCGACGCGGTCGTGTCGCCCGGAAGGTCCTTGATCCGCTCCGCCAGGGCGAGCGCGCTGTCCGCGTGGCCCGTGCGGAGGAGCGCCTCGAGCGCGCGGAACGCGAGCCAGCGGTCCTCGGGGTCGTAGGCGCGGGCGCGCGCGAGGAGGTCGGTCGTCCCGGCCGAGACGCCCTGGTTCTCGAGGTCGAGGACGAGCAGGTAGAGCGAGCGCGCGATGCGCAGGCTGTCTTCGCGGGTCGCGGCGACGAGCGTGTCCGCGGCGGCCTGCGGCTCTTCGGGGACGGCCGCGGGGGCCTGCTTCCGCCCGGCGCAGCCCGCGAGCAGGAGGAGCGCCGCGAGCGCCGCGGGGAGGATCCGCGTCAAGGGGCCCCCACCAGGTGGATCGTGTCGCCGGCGGGGAGGTATTCGCCGCCCATCGGGCGCTGTTCGAGGACGGAGCCGGGCGCGAAGGAGGTGTCCTTCGGCGGGGTTCCGGAGAGTTCCTTCGCGACGGCGAACCCGAGCGAGTCGAGCTTCGCGGCCGCGACGTCCATCGGGAGCTTCCGCACGTCGGGCAGGACGGTCCGGCCCGCGGTCATGCCGCGCGAGACGACGAGCGAGACGGTGTCGCCCACGCGGACCAGCTCCCCGCTCCCGGGGATCGTGCGGATGATGACGTTGTAGGGAATGGAGACGTGCCCGCCGGGGACGTCCGGGCCGCGGACCAGGCCGAGGCGCTGGATGCTGAGCGAGGCCTGGCGCTGGCTCTGCCCGCGCAGGTTCGGGACCGCGACCTCGCGCACGCCCTTGCTCGGCGTCAGGAAGACGGTGCGCCCGCGCTTCACCTCGCGCCCGGGCCCGGGGATCTGCAGGAGCACGTGGCCCGCGGGGACGTCGGGGCTGTAGCGCCCCTCCTTGGCCCAGCGGAAGCCCAGGTGCTCGTCGGCCAGGCGCTTCTCGGCCTCGGCCCTCTCCATCCCGACCACCTCCGGCACGGTCTGCCGGAACGCGAACTTGCGCGCGACCAGGGGCATCGCGACCAGGTCCGCGACCAGGTACGCGGCGACCAGCGCGACCGCCCAGAAGAGGAACGCGAAGCACCAGGGGCGCCTGGCCAGCGCGCCCAGTTTCGCGAGGAGGGAGGCCGCGGGAAGTCGCATCTACTTGGCCAGGACGATGGTCTGCTCGCGCCCGGGGCCGACGGAGATCCAGCCCATCGGGACTTCGACCAGCTCGCTCAGGCGGTTGAGGTAGTTCCGCAGCTCGACGGGGAGGTCCTCCCACGTCTTGCACTTGCAGGTGGGCTTCTTCCAGCCGGGCATCTCCTCGTACACGGGTTCGGCCCGTTCCACGAGGCTCAGCTGGTTGGGGATCGTGCGGTGGAGCTTGCCGTCCACCATGTAGCCCACGCAGATCTTGATCGTGTCGAAGGTGTCGAGCACGTCCACCTTGGTCATCGCCAGGTGGGTGAGGCCGTTGACGATGGCGGCGCGGCGCACGACGGGGGCGTCGAACCAGCCGCAGCGGCGCTTGCGCCCGGTGGTGGCGCCGAACTCGTTGCCCAGCTCGCGCAGGCGGTCGCCTTCGGCGCCGTCGAGTTCGGTCGGGAAGGGGCCGTTGCCCACGCGGGTCGTGTAGGCCTTGACCACGCCGACCACGCGGTCGATCGCGGTGGGGCCGATGCCGGAGCCGCAGGCCGCCGAGCCGGCGACGGTGTTGGAGGAGGTGACGAAGGGGTAGGTGCCGTGGTCCACGTCGAGGATCGTCCCCTGCGCGCCTTCGAAGACCAGGCGCTTGCCGGCCTTGCGCTGCTCGTAGAGGTATTCGGCCACGTCGCAGACGTAGGGGGCCAGGCGGCGGCCGTACTCCGCGTATTCGCGGACGATGGGCTCCACTTCGAGCGGCTCGGCGCCGTAGAGCTTCACGAACTCGGGGTTGCGGGCGTCGGCCAGCACCTGGAGCCGTTCGCGCAGTTCGGATTCGTCGAGCAGGGCGCTCGCGCGCACGCCGAGGCGGTTGACCTTGTCGCTGTAGCAGGGGCCGATGCCGCGCCCGGTGGTGCCGATGGCGCGCTTGCCCGCGGCCTGTTCGCGCAGGCGGTCGGCCACCTTGTGGAACGGGAGGACGATCTGGGCGTTGTCGGCGATCTTCAGGTTGTCGGCCGTGACGGCGATGCCGCGCTTCTCGATCTCGGCGATCTCGGCCAGCAGCTGCGAGGGGTCCAGCACCACGCCGTTGCCGATCACGCAGACCTTGTCCTTGTGCATGATGCCCGAGGGAATCAGGTGGAAGACGAAGGACTGGTCGTCCACGACGACGGTGTGGCCGGCGTTGGCGCCGCCCTGGAATCGGACGACGACGTCCGCGTCGAGGGTGAGGAAGTCGACGACCTTGGCCTTGCCTTCGTCGCCCCACTGGGAACCGATCACGACTGTATTCGACATAGCATGCCCGTTGGAATCGCCCGGCCCCGCGGCCGGAACATGTGTTGGCGTTTTTTACCGGACAAAGATAGTCAGTTTGGCCCTTCGGGGCCTTTTTCCGCCCCTTCGGCGGGCGTTTCGGCGGCGCTCCGGGCGCGGTAGGCCTGCGGGGCCGTCCCGAACCGCTCCTTGAAGCAGCGGTTGAAGTGGCTGGCCGCGTTGAACCCCACGGAGAGGGCGATTTCGCCCACGGGGTTGTTCGTCTCGCGCAGCAGCCGGGCCGCCTCGTCCAGGCGCATCGTGGAGAGGCGCGCCTTGTGGGTGGTCCGGAAGGTCTCGCGGAGGACGGTCTGGAGCTTCTTCGGGTGGATCCCGATCTGCCGGGCGGCCTTCTCCATCGGGAGGTCCGACTCCATGTAGTGCTCGTCGTACCAGGCGGCGATCCGCTTCGCCAGCTCGCGCTCGTGGTCCTGGAGCTCGATCTTCGAGGGGAAGGAGGGCGGCGCCAGCCCGAACTGCTGCGGCCGGAAGATCGGCAGGAGCAGCGCCAGGAGGGCCAGGAGGACGAAGCCCGCGCCCAGCGGGTTGGGGCGGGAGGTGCCGGAGAGGACCGCGCCGTAGACGGCGGTGGTGTCGGCGAGGTCCACCTTCTGGTTGACCGAGGTGTTGGTCAGGTTGAGGGCGCAGACGGCGTCGAGGAAGCCCCGGTTGTCGAGGAGGTTGAGCTTCCAGGCGCTCTTCCACCAGAAGGGGACCTGGAAGTCCTGCAGGGCCACGCGGTATTCGCGGATGTCGGGGGAGGAGGGGATGTCGAGCTGGATCCGGCGCAGCTTCTCGTCGGGGTTGCGGTCGCTGTGCGGGGGGACGCGCGTGTCGGCGCCGAGGGTCAGGCCCGTGGCCAGCGTGCTGGAGAGCTTCAGACGGAGCGTGTCGTAGGGCGACCAGTCCAGGCAGCCGTTCCCGGAGGAGTCGCCGAAGACCAGGCGGACGCCGGCGTAGGGCCATTCGCGCGCGGTCCGCAGGAGCGTGCTCCAGCCCAGGCGCCCGTCCGCGCTCTCCAGGTCGAAGAGCTCGGAGTTGCCGGGGATCGCGTCGGCCGCGTCGACGTCGGCGAGGATCTCGGCGCCCGCGAGGGGGAGCGGACGCTCGATGTGGCGGGGGAGGAGCAGGATCAGCCCGGCGGCCGCGGAGAGCAGGGCGGCGGAAATCGCGAATGCGGTGCGTATGCGCATGCCCATAATCTAAATTGAACGGGGAAACCCGCCACGGAAAAACGGAGTTTACGAATGCCGGAAAACGACTGCCTCTTCTGCAAAATCGCCTCGGGCGAGATCCCCTCGACGCAGGTCTTCTCCAACGAGCGGATCGTCGCGTTCAAGGACATCCACCCCAAGGCCCCCACGCACCTCCTCGTGGTGCCCCGCAAGCACATCGCCTCGCTCTACGACGCGACGGAGGAGGACCGCGACCTCCTGGGCGAAATGCTCCTGGTCGCGAGCCAGCTGGCGAAGGAGTCCCCGAACGGCGAGAACGGCGGACGGTTCGGATTCAACTGCGGACCGTGGGGCGGCCAGGAAGTCGGCCACCTCCATCTCCACGTGATGGCGGGCAAGAAGCTCTAGGCTAGCGGTCGTCGCAGTCCCACTCCGCCTCTTCGGGCGTCCACGTGCAGGTCGTGGAGCCCTTTTTGAAGCTGAAGCGGTAGGAGGAGGACTGCTGCCAGGGGCGGTAGCGGAGCGTCAGCCGCTCGAGCCGTTCCTTGTCCAGGGACTCCACGTAGTCCGGAACGAGCTTGTCGAGATCGCTGGGATAGCGGCCGTTCTCCGTCTTGTACTGCTCCACCGCGTCGATCAGGGGCATGGCCGCGGCGGCCGCGGGCTCGTCGCGGCTGAGCGATTTCTTGGCGCCGCCCGCGCACGAGGCGAGGAGGGCGGCGGAGAGGACGCAGAGGATGGCGGATGCGCGCATGGTTCTTCTCCTGTCAGATCTGGACGATGTCGCCGTTGACGTAGAACTTCATCAGCGCCTCGACCAGTTCGTCCTCGGTGGCGAGCAGGCCGGTGCGGCTGTTGACGGTCGGGCTGGCCTTCGCCTTTTCGCGGAACGCGGCGAGCACTCCGGAATCGATTTCGACGGAGACCGTCTCCTTTTTCCTCGTTTCCATTTTTCCCGCTCCTTGTTGGGGTTTCAATCCAACATCCCGTAGCCCGGAATATACATTTTGGGCGGATTTCCCGCATTTCCCGCACGATGGCGACGACCGGAAACAGCTCCCCCGTCTTCTCGAACCAGTCCGGCCCGCACCCGGACCTGGAGCGCGTCGTGCTGCGCCACGCCCGCGCGGAGTGGCGGAAGCCCCTCGCGCGCTTTTCGGAGGAGGTCTGGCGGGCGGTGGCGCCGCTCCTGGAGGGAAGCCCGCGGATCGAGCTGGACTCCGGCTGCGGGACCGGGCTTTCGACGCTGGCCCTGGCCCGGGCGGCCGCGGCCTCGGGACGCGGGGGAACGGTCGTCGGAGCCGACCGTTCCCCGGCCCGCCTCGGCCGCGGCCTGCGGTCCGTTCCCGGAGCGGAGCCCCTGGCCTTGGACGCGGGCTTCGCGGCGCGCGCGACGATAAAAGGTGCGCGTCCCGCGCAGCTCGTCTTGGCGCGCGCCGAGCTCTCCGACTTCTGGAGGCTCTTCCTCGCCTCCGGGTTCCGCGCGGAGAAGCACTGGATCCTCTACCCCAACCCGTGGCCGCGCGGGGAGCACCTCATGCGCCGGTGGCACGGGCATCCGGTTTTCCCGCTCCTGCCGCGGCTCGCGCCCGAAACGGAGCTGCGCACGAACTGGCGGATCTACGCCGAGGAGTTCGCGCGCGCCTGGGAGCTGCTCGGGTTGCCGCGCCCCGAGGTCGAGCGCTTCGAAGTCGATCCCGCCGCCGCCCTCACGCCCTTCGAGCGCAAATACGCGCTGAGCGGGCACGAGCTCTGGCGCGTGCGGTGCGCCGGCGACTAGTCCTCGTCGATGCAGTGGAGGAAGAGGCCGGAGCGGAGCTTGGGCTCGAACCAGGTGGACTTGGGCGGCATGATTTCGCCCGCGTCGGCGATGTCCATGAGCTCTTCGGTCGAGACGGGGTGCATCGCGAAGGCGATGGAACCGGGGACTTCGGCCACGCGCTTTTCCAGCTCGGGCAGGCCGCGGATGCCGCCGACGAAGTCGATGCGCTTGTCGGTGCGCGGGTCGCCGATGCCGAGCATGGGGCCGAGCACGTTCTTCTGCAGCAGCGAGACGTCCAGGCGGTCCACCGGGCCGGCGTCCTTCCAGAGGTTGTCGGAGAAGCGCAGCCCGTACCACTTCTGGCCCAGGCGGAAGGTGACCTCGCGGCAGGCCGCGGGCTCCTTGGCGCCGGTCAGCTCGGTCACCACGCCGACGGAGCCCAGCGCGGAGAGGAATTCCTCGGGCGTGCGGCCGTTGAGGTCGCGCACCCAGCGGTGGTAGCCGAGGACGTTGAGCTGGTCGTGCGGGAAGAGGATCGCGACGAACCAGGCGTACTCCTCGTTTCCCGTGTGGTTCGGGTTCGCCTCGGCGCAGCGCTTGGCGGTCAGGGCGCCGGCCGCGCTGCGGTGGTGGCCGTCGGCGATGTAGCTGCAGGGGACCTCGCCGATCTTCGCCGTGATCTCGGCGATGGTCGCGTCGTCGTCGATGCGGTGGACGACGTGCTCCACGCCCTCGTCGACGAACGAGATGATGGGATCGCGTTCGACGATCTTCGAGTAGAGGGCCTCGATCTCGCCGGAGCTGCGGTAGGTGAGGAACGCGGGGCCGGTGTTCACGCGGGTCGCGATCAGGTGGTTGATGCGGTCCTCCTCCTTGTCCTTGCGGGTCAGCTCGTGCTTCTTGATCCTGCCCGCGAAGTAGTCGGTCGCCGGGACGCAGGCCACGAGGCCGCGCTGGCGGTGGGAGCCGACCGTCTGCGTGTAGAGGTAGTAGCAGGCCTTCTCCTCCTGCCGGTAGACGCCCTCGGCGCGCATCTTCGCGAAGAGCTTCGCGGCGGCCTCGTAGGCGCGGGGGTCGTAGGGCGAGGCGCCCTCCTCGAGCTGCGTCTCGGGGCGCTCCACGCGCATGAACGTCTCGGGGCGGTCCGCGACGTAGACGCGCGCCTCGGCGCTGCTGATCACGTCGTAGGGCGGGCAGGAGATCTTCCCGGCGTCTTCGAACCGCGGGAAGAGGGGGCGGAAGGGTCGGATGGAGGGCATCTTCGTTTCTCCTTTGATCAGAGGCCGGAGGGCTGCATCGGGGGCCAGCGCTTGTTCTGGCTCGACATGTCGATGCTGTAGAAGGCGCGGTCGTAGCGGCCGTCGTAGGTGCCGAGCAGGCCCATCACGTGGCGCGCGATCCACTTCGAGAGCTTGAGGACGGTCAGCTTCTTGCGGAGGCGCCCCTGCTCGTCGCGGTTGAGGATGGTGCTGATGGTGTTGGTGGTCATGATCTCGTCGAGGAACGGCGAGTTGAGGTTCTCGCGCGCCTCGATCGAGGTGTGGAAGTGCGTGACGCCGAAGCAGACCTTGCCGGTGTGGCCGGCTTTGAGCGCCTCGGAGCACTGGATGATGGTCGTGCCGGTGCGGACCATGTCGTCGAGCACGATGACGTCGCGGCCGGCGATCTCGTCGATGCCGATCTCGGACGACTCGGCCAGGCGCATCGTGACCGAGCGCTCGCCGGTGCGCTCCTTGCTCATGACGATGCGCTTGCAGCCGGGGAGCGCGAGCGTCTTCTGCACCAGCTCCACGAACGGGGTGGCGCCGGCGTCGGGCGCGCAGAGCACGAGGTTCGCGCCGTCCTTGCCCACCTGCACGATGTCGGAGCGCTTGATGTAGTCGGCGTAGACCTCGACGGGGATCAGGTTGTGGAAGTCGCCGCCGAAGGTCTCCTTGAAGAGCGCCTGCACCTTGGCCGAGTGGTTGTGCACGGTCACCACGGTGTCGACGCCGGCGAGCTTCAGCAGGTCGGCGTAGAGGCGCGCGGTGAAGGGCTGGCCGTCGAACTTCTTCAGGTCCTTTTCGCTGCGGTCCTTCTCCAGTTCGCCGTTGCGGGTCGGGCCGCGGTCCTGCGCGCTGTAGAAGAGGTCGGGCTCCACCAGGATCACGCGGGCGGCGCCGTTGTCCTTGGCCGCGCGGGCCACGATCATCGTCCGCATGGCCAGCGCGTTGCGGGTGTAGCGCGCGTTGGTCGAGCTGGCGATCACCACGGTCTTTCCCTCGAGCGACTTGCCGATGCGCTCCATGTCGGTCTCGGAGGAGATGAAGCGCGGGCAGAACTCGGTGTTGGCGTAGTCCTTCAGGTGGATCGCGTCGGAGACGTCGAGCGTCTGGCCCAGGTGGCGCGCCAGCTCGATGGCGAACGGGTTGTCGGAGATGTTGCTGACGACGACGAAGTTTTCGGGTGTCATGTCCGTTTTCCTCTACTTGACGACGACCTGCGGGGCGTGCCAGATGTCGCGGTTGTATTCCGCGATGGTGCGGTCGGTGCTGAACTTGCCCATGCGCGCGACGTTCAGGATCGACATCTTCGTCCACTTCGCCTGATCGCGGTAGGTCTCCTCGACCTTCCGCTGCGCGGCGAGGTAGTCGGCGAAGTCGGCGAAGACCATGTAGGGGTCCACGCCCATCAGCGTCTCGACCACGGGCTTGAACGTGTCCGGCGCCGTCGGCGAGAAGAACCCGGAGGAGATCAGGTCGATCACCTTGCGGAGGTCGGGGTTCGACTCGCAGACCTCCCACGGGCGGTAGCCCTGCTTCTTCAGCGCCTCGACCTCCTCGACGGTCATGCCGAAGAGGAAGAAGTTCTCGGCGCCCACCTCCTCGCGGATCTCGACGTTGGCGCCGTCGAGCGTGCCGATCGTGAGCGCGCCGTTGAGCGCGAACTTCATGTTGCCGGTGCCCGAGGCCTC
>JAGCEZ010000078.1 GCA_017650365.1 Fibrobacterales bacterium
ATCGACGTGGAGGACCGTCGCGGAGGTCTCGGACAACGCGGCCTACGCCAATTCGATTCCGCTCGGCGGCGCGAAGGGGAGTTCCCTGCGGATCCGCGGGACGAGGCGCGCCACGGAATACGGCTACTCGCTCTTCCAGATTGAGGCCTACGGAACCGCCGCGCCGCCCGAAGAGGGGAGCGCGCTGGACGCCGCGCCCGCCGCGGGGCGGCTTTCTGTCTCGGCGGCGGGGCCGCGCGAGATCCGCTACGCGCTTCCCTCCGGCGCCGCGTCGCGGGTCCGGCTCCAGGTGGTCGGTCTCACGGGCCGCGTCGCGCTCGAACTGGACTCCGCGCCCGCATCCGGGACGCTCGACCTCTCCGGTCTCCCGCGCGGCTCCTACCTCGTTCGTCTGCGCTCCGGCGCGTCGGCCTGGACCGCCCGCGCCGCGCTGAGGTAGGGGAGGGCGCGCCCCGGCGCCATCCACCGCACTGGCACCTGGCGACTGGCGACTAGCACCTGGCGACCAGTCCCTGATCCCTGACTTGTGGACATCCATGTCCGTATTTCGGAACGCAACATTCCGAAATCGCAACAACGACGGGCTTTCCGCTCCTAGATTGTGGACATACGAAACGCAAAACAGGAGAAAACCGATGAAAGTCCGCAACCTGATTCTCGCGCTGGCCGCCTCCGCCGCGATGGTCGCCCCGGCCCTCGCGCTGCCCGTGGTCGCCTGGGTCCCCCCGTACTTCATCTCCACCTGCAAGAACTCGCTGCAGGCCTCGTGGAGCTACAACGGCAAGAGCTACGGCATGAAGGACGGCCTGACGCTGCTCAACCTGCAGTTCTGGTCGCCGACCAACTCCGGCGCGCTGACCCGCGCCTACGGGAGCAACAGCCCCTCCAACAGCGACATCGACTGGTTCGTGAAATGGGGCCACGACAACGGGATCAAGGTGCTGCTCTGCATCTTCAATCCGCCGGAAAGCGGCGACAAGTGGAACTGGGCCGCCGCGAAGGCCGCGTTCAAGAACAACCGGACCGGCTTCATCAAGCAGATCCTCTCCGAGATCGACCAGCGGAACCTCGACGGCGCCGACATCGACTTCGAGTGCAACGAGTCGAACTGCAACTCCGACAAGAACGACTACGTGGCCTTCATGCGCGCGCTGCGCGATTCTCTGGACCGACGCGGCAAGACGCTGACCTACGCCTCGTTCGCCAACCAGTACAACGGCCCCAACTGGGACTGGTGGAACGACCTCGACGGCCTCGTGGACGCCTACGCCACGATGGGCTACGACTGGTCGAGCTACAACAAGGACTACCAGACGCAGGTGAACCACGCGCCGACCCCGCGCAAGATGATGATCGGGATGCCGAGCTACAGCTCGTGGCAGGGCGCGGGCGTGCTGCGCCAGCTGCAGTGGGTGACGGAGAACGGCAACGTGGGCGTGGCGATCTGGGACGCGACGCTGCGCCACTGGGACACGCAGGCCGAGACCGACTGGATGTCGGGCCAGGTCTGGTACGTGCTCTCGCAGATCAAGAAGAACGGCGACAACGGCCCGTACAAGATCACGGCGAACGCCTCGCACGGCTCCGTCTCGCTGAACCCCTCCAAGGCGGAATACGCGAAGAACGAACAGGTCGTCGCGACCGCCGTCCCCGACGCGGGCTGGTTCTTCGCGGGCTGGAGCGCGGCCGCGGGCGACACGGCCCGGACGAAGACGCTGACGATGACCTCGGACGTCGCGCTCGAACCGGTCTTCGCGCCGGAGGGCGAACTGGTGAAAAACGGGAATTTCGCCAATGCGGAAAACTGGAACCTGACGGTGCACAGCGGCGCAGCCGCGGAGGGCTCCGTCTCCGGCGGGCGCTACGAGCTGGAAATCGAAAACGGCGGCGCCGACACCTGGCGAGTCGGCCTGGCGCAGACCGGAATCGTCCTCGCCGCGGGGAAGACCTACACGCTCGAGTTCCGCGCCTCGGCCAGCGAACCCGTCACCGTGAACGCCGGCGTTGGCCAGAGCTCGGGCGACTACGGGACCTACGTCCTCGAAGCGACCTCGCTGACCTCCTCCGCGAAGAAGTTCTCCTACACCTTCGTCGCCTCCGAGACCAACGCGAACGCCCGCGTGCTCTTCGACTGCGGGAACGTCTCCCCGACGACGATCTCGATCTCGGACGTCTCGCTGAAGCTCGGCGAGGGGACGGGCCCCGACCCGGAAGAGGAGCCCTCCACCGTCGCGCGGATCGCCGC
Source organism: Fibrobacterales bacterium (assembly GCA_017650365.1). Taxonomy (GTDB): domain Bacteria; phylum Fibrobacterota; class Fibrobacteria; order Fibrobacterales; family CADBQJ01; genus CADBQJ01. The sequence continues at coordinate 2,246 of JAGCEZ010000078.1, forward strand.
GCGCGCCACCTGGAGCCTCTCGCTCTCCGGCGCCGAGCTCTCCCTCTCTGGAGTCCGCGGCGAAGCCGAGCTCTACGACCTGCGCGGGCGCCGCGCGCTGACGGCCCTTCCCGAAGGCGGACGCGCGACGTTCGATCTCTCCGCGCTGCCGCGCGGGAACTACGTGGTCCGCGCGGACGGGATCTCCAGAACCGTGAGCCGCCGGTAGCCGGAAAACGCGAACAGGAGGAACAGGAATGAAAAAGACGAACGCGATTCTCCTCTCCCTCGCCCTCTGCGCGGTTCCGGCCCGCGCGGAAGGGTTCCTGAAGGCCGTCGGGTCCGAAATCCGCGCGGACGGCGGCGCAGGCCCGACGGTCGTCCTCAACGGCGCGAACATCGGCGGGCTGGTCCACGAGCCTTGGATGAGCCCGCTCTACGCCGACGAGGCCGCGAGCGACTGGCAGGCCTACGAACTGCTCGACTCCCGCTTCGGCGAGGAGAGGCGGCGCGAGGCCTTCTCCGTCTACCGCAGCTCGTGGCTGACCGAGAAGGACTTCGAGCTGATGGCCCGCGAGGGGATGAACGTCGTCCGCCTGCCGGTCTACTACCAGTGGCTGATGGACACGAACGGCAACTGGCTGACCGACGCCTCGGGGAAGATCGACTTCTCCAAGCTGGACTGGGCGATCGAGACCGCGGGAAAGCACGGCCTCTGGACCATCGTCGACCTGCACGGCGCGCCGGGATCGCAGAACGGCGCCGACCACTCCGGCGAGGCGGGCAACGGCGCCAAGCTCTTCACCGACAACCCCGGACGGACGAAATACCAGAACATGACGCTGAAGTGGTGGCGCGGCGTCGCGGAACACCTGGCGAACAACCCGCTCGTGGCCGGCTACGACGTGCTCAACGAGCCTTCGCGCACCTTCTCCAACGCGATGGAGCAGGACGTCGTCGACCTCTACAAGAAGATCTATCCCGAAATCCGCGCCGTGGACACGAACCACGTCGTGATCTTCGAGGCGATCTGGACCTGGAACAAGCTGCAGAAGCCCGCGAACTACGGCTGGAAGAACGTGATGTACGAGCTCCACTGCTACGGCTGGGACCACATCGGAGACGACAAGCTCGCCGGCATGAAGGGGTTCGTGGACGGGCAGATCTCCGACGCGAACCGCTACCGCCCGGACTACGGCGTTCCGCTGCTGATCGGGGAGTACACCTTCTTCTCCAGCGCGGCCGCGTGGGAATACGGCCTCGGGAAGTACCGCGACAACGGCGTCAACTGGACCGTCTGGACCTGGAAGGTGAAGGGCCCGGGCTCGAGCTGGGGCGTCTACACGAACAAGGACGACAACACGCCGAGCGTCAAGTGGAACGACTTCGCGACGATCCTCGACCACTGGGGCAAGTGGTCCACCGCCGAGCACTTCAAGCGCAACGACATGGTCGCCGACGCGATCCGCAAGGTGACCGGCAGGCTGCTCCATCCGCAGGCCGACACGCTCGAAATCCCGGGGACGCGGACCGCTCCCGAAATCGACGGCGAAATCGACGACGTCTGGGCCGGCGCCGCCCGGCTCGAGCTGAAGAACCCGGTCCGCGGTGCAACGGAACGCCCCGCCCGCGACGACTTCTCGGTCGAGGCGCGCCTCCTCTGGGACGAGGAGAACCTCCACGTCCTGATCGACGTGACGGACCAGACGCTCTCGACCTCCGGCGCGAACTCCTACGACGACGACGGATTCGAGCTCTACCTCGACGTCGGCGGACGCAAGGGGGAAAGCTACGGAGAAGGGCAGTTCCAGTTCACCGCCGCCTTCGGCGACGCGCGTCTGGCCGAAAACAAGCTGAACGCCGAAGAGGGCGTCGAGATGGCCCAGAAGATCAGGGAGGGCGGATATCTCGTCGAAATCTCCGTTCCCTGGACCACGCTGGGCGCGAGCCCCGTGGCGGGGACGCGGATCGGGATCGACGTCCACGCCATCGACAACGACGGCGGCGAGAGCCGCAAGACCAAGCTGGCCTGGGCGGCCCACGCGGACGAGACCTGGGAGGTTCCCGGCCTGATGGGGACGGTCCGGCTCGGGGCCATGCCCGCGCCCGGAGAGAGTTCCGCGAACGCGGGTTTCTCATTGCAGAAAAGGGGATTTTCGGCCAAGGTGGCGGGGAACAACCTCTATATTGAAGGCGTCCGCCCCGGCGACGCGGTCGAGCTCTACGACCTCCGCGGCGCCCGCGCGCTCTCCGCGCGCGCCGAAGGGGAGACGACGGTTCTTGGACTTGGCTCCCTGCCGCGCGGGAACTACTTCGTCCGCGCCGCGGGCCAGGTCCGCGCCATCGGGGTGCGTTGATCTTTTTCCCGAAACGAACGCTGCGCCGCGCCCGAAAGGGCGCGGCGCTTTACTTTTTTGCCGTTCTTCCGCCGTTTCTTTCGCGGTTCCGCCCGTGGACATCGAAGTCCCCGTTTTCCGCGCGTCGGCGCGAAAAAGTCCGCAACGGAGGGACTCCGGAGTGTAGATTGTGGACATGCCGAAGATCGAAGAGTTCCTGGACTACCGCGAATACCTGCACGCCTTCTACAGGGAGCGCAAGGAGCGGAAGGGCTATTTCTCCTACCGCCTGCTCGGACGCCTGGTCGGGATGGACGCCAGCCTGCTGGCCAAGGTGCTGCAGAAGGAGCGCCACATCGCCGACGAGAGCATCCCCGCGTTCGTCTCCGCGCTGAAGCTGAACGCGCGCGAAGGGGAGTATTTCGAGAATCTCGTCCATTTCGGCAAGGCCCGCAGCGACGCGCAGGCCAAGGTCTATTTCGAGCGGATGATGAAGCTCCAGCGCGTTCCCTCGCGCCGTCTGGAGGGGAGGCACTTCGCCTACTTCTCGAGCTGGCGCCACGCGGCGATCCGCGCGCTCCTCGAGTTCTACGAGTTCCGCGGGGACTTCAAGGCGCTCGCGGCGCAGCTCAACCCGCCCGTCGCGCCCAAGGAGGCCAGGGAGTCGATCAAGCTCCTGAAGGAGCTCGAACTCGTCAAGGATGACGGGACCGGGCGGCTGGTCCCCAGCGACAAGTCCGTCACCACCGGCGAGCGGTGGGCCTCCGTCGCGGTCGCCTCCTTCCAGAAGGAGACCATCGCGCTGGCCGGCGAGGCCCTCGAGCGCCATCCCCGCGACCGGCGCGACATTTCTACAATAACGATGTCGGTCAGCCGCGAGGACATCGCCGAGATCAAGGAGCGGATCGCGGAGTTCCGCTCCTCGATCATCAAGTTCGTCAACGAGAGCGCGAATCCGGAGGTGGTCTGCCACCTGAACCTCCAGCTGATTCCGCTGAGCGTCTTTCCGAAGGAGGAGAAGTGATGCGCCGGATCAAGCACAGCCTCGCCTCTGCCGCGGGAACCCTTCTTCTCGCGCTCTTCTCGCTCGCGCTCGCCGGCTGCGGCGACGAGTCCGCGGGCACGACGACGGAGACCACCAACGGAATCGTCGTGGCGAGCGGCGCGGTTTCGCGCCTCGACGGAACCCCGGCGCGCGGGGCCCTCGTCCGCCTGATCGACGACGAACGGTGGCTGGAGCGGACCAGCGCCGGGCTTTCGCCCGCGATCGACAGCGTCCTCGCCGACTCCGCGGGGCGGTTCGAGCTGCGCGGGAAGACCGGACGCGCCAACGTCCAGGTCGATGACGGAGACCAGGCCGCGCTGCTGCGCGGAATCGTCCCCGAAGACTCGGCCGTCGAACTCGAAATCGCCCTCGACTCCGCCGGGACGCTGAAGGGTTCCGTCGCGGACCGGGCGGACCTCGCCGACGGGGCCCTCTTCCTCCTGAGCGGCACGGCCTACGGCGTTTCGATCTCGGACGACGGATTCCTCTTCGGGAACGTCGCGAAGGGGAACTACGCGCTGGTCACCGCGGCCGCGTCCACCGACGGCGAGACGCTCCATTCCGTGGCCTCCGTCGGCGTGAAGCCGGGCGAGACGAAGGAGAAGGACTTCGACGCGCTCGACGCCGCGCGCCTGATGGTGGACGACTTCGACGACGAGGAGGACCTGACCACGCTGGGCCGCGTGATCGGCGCCGGGTGGCGCTACCACGGGACCGACGCCCCGTCGAAGGCCTCGCGCTCGCTGGTCCCGGAAGGGGCGTGGAGCGGGCGCAGCCTGCGCGGCGACTTCGAGCTCGCCGAATCGGACTCCGCCGCCTGGGCGGTGATGGGGACCTTCTTCGGCGACTACGGCGAATCGTTCGACCTCCGCGGCCTGCAGGCGGTGGAGTTCATGGCGAAGGGCCACGGCGTCTACGAGATCTCGCTCTTCTCCGAGGCGCTCAACGCCGACTCGACCAACGACGACCACTTCGCGGTCGACTTCGTCCTCGACTCCGCGGACGGCTGGAGGAAGATCCGCGTGGAGGCGGCGGACTTCAGGCTCCGCGCCGACACGCCCGACAGGCGCCCCGACGACTTCCCGTTCGACGCCGCGCTCGAAAAGGCCGGCGCGGTGCGGTTCGCGCTCCGCCGTTCCAGCGGAAACGCGCCCGGGAAATACGTCCTCCTGGTGGACGAAATCGTCCTGGTCGGCGTCCCCCTCGAACGCTTCGCCCGCTGACGGAAAACGACTCTCCCGAAAGGCCCGGAAACGGGCGGAACCGTGGACATCCGTGTCCGCGGTTTGTTTCGCGCGGGCCTCTTTTTCGTCCGGACGAAATCCTCCGATGGCTAGTTTCCTTCCGGAGACCAACCATCCGGAGGAAAGAATGAAGAACGCCCGTGCGATTTCCCTGATTTGCGCCCTGGCCCTCGCGGCCCCGCTTTTCGCGTGGCGCAGCGAGCTCTATCCCGAAAACTGGAACCCCGACGCCGCGGGGAACTTCTACACCGACAAGATCCTGCAGGACTTCTCCTACGCGGGATACAACCGCGGCGAAAGGGCCGTGCCGCACGTGGAGGGCCCCGTCTTCGACGTGACCGACGCCGCCTACGGCGCCGACAACACCGGGTCCTCCGACGCCACCTCCGCGATCCAGAAGGCGATCGACGCGGCCTCGGCCGCGGGCGGCGGCGTGGTCTATCTGCCCGCCGGCACCTACAAGGTCGACCCGAAGTCCTACGGCCAGGCGCTGCATGTCTACGCCTCCAACGTGGTGCTGCGCGGCGCGGGCCCCGAGAGGACCTTCGTCCTGTGCACTTCCACGGCCATGCGCGACAAGGCGATCATCCGCGCCTACGTGGACGGCAACTGGACGAGCCCCGCCTCCGGCAGCCCGGTCGCGAAGTTCGTCTCCGACCAGATGAAGCCCACGCGCTCGATTCCGGTGAACGACGTCTCCGGCTTCGCCAAGGGCGACTGGGTGGTCGTCCGGACCGACATGACCGATGCCTGGATCTCGGAGCACGGCGAATCGGAAGGGTGGGGCGGCCACGCCTCCAGCTTCACCGGGCTGATCTACCTGCGCCAGGTGGTCTCGGTGGACGCGGCGAACAAAAGGATCGAAATCGACATCCCCACGCGCTACGCGATGAAGACCCGCGACAACGCGCGAATCTACAAGGCCAGGCCGATGATCCACGACGTGGGGCTGGAGGACTTCTCCATCGCCAACGTCCAGACGAACAAGTCGAACGGCTGGGGCGAGGAGGACTACAAGACCTCCGGCACCGCCTCCTACGAAATCGCCTGGGCCTACGCGATCAAGATGTCGATGGTCCGCAACAGCTGGATCTCGAACGTCAAGAGCTACAGGCCCGCGCAGAACTCCTCCGGCGCGCATCTGCTCGCCAACGGGATCGGGCTCGACAACTGCCGCTCCATCACCGTCCGCAAGTGCCACTTCGGCAATCCGCAGTACGGCGGGGGCGGCGGCAACGGCTACATGTACCGCCTGAACTCGCAGGAGATCCTGATGGACGCCGACTCCGCCACCTACGCGCGCCACGGGTTCGTGATGTCGAACATGGTCGCCTCGGGCAACGTCTTCCTCCGCGTGGCCGACAAGGACGGCGGGCACCAGCGCGGCGTCGCCGGAAGCGGCAGCACCAGCGGACGCGGCAACGACCACCACATGCACTTCAGCCACTCCAACCTCTTCGACGGCTGCAGCGCCGAGAACAGCAACTTCCAAGCGGCCTACCGCCCCTACGGCAGCGTGCCCAAGCACAACCTCACCGCGGCGCACAGCGTCTACTGGAACACGGAGGGCAAGGGGAACGACGGCGACACGTGGGTGGTGCACACGCAGCAGGCGCGCTACGGCTACGCCATCGGCACGCGCGGTTCGGTGAACAAGGTCAACACCGGGGCGGTCGGCAACTCGTCCTCGATCACGGCCCCCGTGGACCACGTGGAGGGAATCGGGACCGGCGCCGACCTGCAGCCGCAGTCGCTCTACTACGACCAGCTGGCCAGGCGGCTGAACAGGGGCGTTTCGCGCGGCAGATACGGCTCCTCCTCGGCCGAGCGCGTGCAGGCCGAGGACTACGACCGGGGCGGCGAGGGGACGAGCTGGCACGAAACCACGCAGGGCAACAGCGGCTACGCCTACCGCACCGACGACGTGGACCTGCAGCGGACCGCCGACGGCGCCGTCGCGCTGGGCTGGACCGCGACCGGCGAATGGCTGGAATACACGGTCGACTTCCCGACGGCCGGCAGGTACGCCCTGACGCTGCGCACCAGCTCCAACGGCGACGCGGGCGTCGTGGGATTCTCCGTGGACGGCGTCCCCGTGGCGGACGCGCTCGCGGTTCCCAACTCGGGCGGCTACCAGACCTACGGCGAGTGGACCGGCGCCGACGCGATCGACCTGGCCGCCGGCGAGCACGTGGTCCGCATGACCGTCGTCAACCAGGGCTTCAACGTCGACTGGTTCGGGTTCGCGGCGCTGCCGCCGGACGACGGCGGGGAGGAAGGCGAGGGCGAGACCGCCGTCTCCGGAGTCCGCGTCGCGGCGTTCCCGGACCTGCGGGCCGTCGCGGAACGGGGCCTGGTCTCGGTTTCCGGGATGCCCGCCGGCGGAAGCCGCGTGGAGGTCCTCGGGGCCGACGGGCGGGCGCTGGCCTCGACGCTGGCCTTCGGCGAACGCGCCGACGTCGGAATCGGAAACGCCTCCGGAACGCTCTTCGTCCGGGTTTCCGGCCCCTGGGGCGTCGCGACCCGGCGGCTCGCGGTCGGCGCGCGGTAGGCGAAATCCGGCGAATTGCGCGAAAAAGGGCGGCTCCGGCCGCCCTTTTTTCGCGTTTTTTTTCGCAAGCATGAAATTTCTGTCATGGCATAAACGCTACATTCGTTCCCGGGGCGGCCCGGGACAGACCGCCAGGAACGGAAAACGCGAGAAGGAGGACGGAGCATGGCGGACGAAAGCGGAAAGAGGGCCGGAAACGGCGACGACGGAAACAGATGGCGCGTCCTCGTCTGCGGGAGCCGCGACGGCCTGGACGGACTGGCGTTCGCGCAGGTGGACCGGTGCGTCGGCAAGGTGCTCGAGGAACTCGGCGCGCAGGACGCGGAGATCGTCAGCGGCGCGGCGCGCGGCGGCGACGCGTTCGGGGAGCAGTACGCGAAGGCGCACGGGCTGCCGGTCGCCCGCTTCCCCGCGGAGTGGGACAAGTACGGCAAGTCGGCGGGCTTCCGGCGGAACCTGCAGATGGTCGAATACCTCATGGAGCGGCCCGGCAGGGGAGTCGTGATCGCCTTCTGGAACGGCGAAAGCCACGGCACCATGCACACGGCCTCCAACGCCTCCGGCTGCGGCATCCCGGTCTATGTCGTCACGCGCCCGTGGGCCGAACCGCGCCGCGCGGAGCCCGACGAGCTCAAGCAGGGCCCCGCGCGTCCCGCCGCGCCCGCGCCCGCGGCGCCCCGGGAAAACAACCCCGCGAAGGCGGTCAAGCGGATCCTGCGCTCCCTGCGGAGGAAGTGATCCGGCGGAACAGGCAAATCTCCAGGAGGGCAGTTATCGCAAAATTTGCGACAACTGCAGACGATGGCAAAACCTGCCGCAACTGTTGACCGGAAACGGCTCGGAACGTGGGCGGGCGTGCCGTCGTCCGAACGCAAGTCGGCGAAGGCGGGGATTTCGCAGAAATCCTGCCTGGAGATGCCTGCACTACGACTTCCTCCTCGACCCCGCCTCGCTGCGGAGGTAGGGGGAGTGCGATTAGGCCGCATGGCACATTTTGTGCGATACAGAGTTATAATTACAAGGGAACAAAACTGCTTCGGTCTGGCTGAGAAGATTTCAGCTAGGGTCCAAAAAGGCAAGGGAAATACATTGGCGTACAGAAAGAATCAGGGGGAATGAAATAACGATGAATAAGTCGATGGATAGCATTGCCTTGCGTAAGCGGATAGTAGCTCTCTTGAAAAAAGAAGGCGCAGCGTCTTCGGACGAAGAGCTTGATCGCGCGGTAATGAATATGTTGAAGATTCTCCCCCCCCCCCCCAGCACAATCAGCTAGGCTTTCTCAAAAACTAAACGACATCAAGGGGCCGTTCCCTTTTCCTCCTCCGAGGAATCCGGATTTCACATTCATTGATTTGTTCGCGGGCATAGGAGGCTTTAGACTGGCCTTTCAAAAGGCTGGAGGTCGGAGCGTCTTTTGCAGCGAGTGGGACGAATATGCGCAGATGACCTATAAGGCGAACTACGGAGAAGTTCCGCAGGGCGATATCAGGTCTTTAAATATTGATGACATTCCAAATCATGACGTTCTTTGCGCCGGATTCCCTTGCCAACCTTTTTCTCTCGCGGGCGTGTCGAAGAAAAATGCGTTGGGGCGAGCTACCGGATTCGATGATCTGACGCAAGGAACATTGTTCTTCGAAATACGCAAGATTCTCCAGGCCAAGCGTCCGGCAGCGTTCTTCCTAGAGAACGTGAAGAATCTCATGTCACATGATCATGGCCATACGTTTGAAGTAATTAGCGGTGTTCTTCAGCAAGAGCTCGGATATGTCATCAAGGCCGAAGTCGTTGACGGCAAGGCATGGGTTCCGCAACATCGCGAACGCATTTTCATCGTTGGCTTTGATCCGCTGCAGATTGACATCACTGCCGAAGAAATCAACATCCCGCATGCGCCGTTGCCCCGCGAACATTTCAGGCGTCGCCGCCTCGCAGATGTGATCCTGAAGGATGTCGAAGGATATACGTTGGGGCCGGGCACTTGGGCTTCGTTAGAAAAACACAAGGCGCACCACGAGAAGGCTGGGAATGGGTTTGGATATGGCATCATCCGTTGGCCTATTGGCGCTGATGAAGTGACTCGTACTATTTCGGCACGATACTATAAAGACGGGGCTGAAATACTGGTTGAACAACCAGGGAAACGGCCTCGCCGTCTTACGGTTCAAGAAGCCATGCAATTACAAGGGTATGACCCTAGACATTTTGTGTTCCCTGTAACGGATAGCCAAGCATACAAGCAGATTGGAAATAGCGTCGTGTGGCCTGCCATCCATTCTTCTGCACTAGAAATCGCCCGGGTTTTGCGAGAACGCCGGAGACATGGTTAATGCCAACAGCGACGCCTATCTGGGAGGTAAGGGGAAATGTCCTCGGGTTCGGCTCTGGGGACGCGTTCCTTGTCCCCAAGGCGTCGCAATTATTCCCTATGCTGTTTGAAGATAAGCCTCCTACACCTCCATTTAATGATTGTGCATCGGTACATGATGCGGTTGCTGATGTCAGATTCTCAAAGATTGGTGCTGGCATAGAACTTGATTTTGCAAGTGATGAAAGAACGCATTTGCTGCAATGCCACGCGAAAGCAAATCATGGCGGAAAGCTTTATGATGTTACGTCACTTGTAGCAGAAAAGGTGGATCACGCTGTCTTTGATGGCGTCTGGTTCTATTTCGGAAATTTCCCTCTCGTTGTAGAATACTTGACAGAATGTGGCATTGAAGAGCTGTCACATGTTTCCTATGCCGCGTATCTTAATGCGTTAAAAGCGGCGCCTGAGTATCCGGGAATTAAGATTTCCTCGCATGTGGAAATCGGGAGTTGCCAAGATGAAACGGCGCAGCTAAGCGATTTGTTGCGTGGTCTGTGCGCCACATTGTATCCGTATCAGCTGTCTGGATTCGCATGGTTGCGTTTTGTGACGGACGAGAACTGTGGGTGCATTCTTGGCGATGAAATGGGGCTTGGCAAAACGCTCCAAATTATTGCGCTGCTGTTGTACCGTCATAATGTCAACAAGGGGCCGACGTTAGTTGTCGCCCCTGTTTCCTTGCTTGAAAATTGGCGACGAGAAATTGCGCGGTTCGCGCCTAAATTAAAGGTTTTGGTCCATCATGGAGCGAACCGCACAGGGTATTACAAGGACTTCTTTGACTACGATGTGGTCATTGTTGCGTATTCTACCATAGACAATGACTCTTCATTGCTGTGCTCACTGACATGGGATGTTTTGGTGGCAGACGAGGCTCAAAACATTAAGAATCCTACAGCTCGCCGAACAAAGAGCATAAAGAATATTCCTGCCCGTGCCGCTATTGCCGTTTCGGGAACTCCATTCGAAAATCACATTTCGGATATCTGGTCGGTAGTCGATTTTGTCCTCAGAGGGTTCTTGGGGAAGTTGGCGGACTTTTTAAAGTCTTATCCTGATACGATGGAAGGCGCAGATCGTATTGAACCGCTTTTGTCACCATTGATGATACGAAGACTTGTTAAGGATGTTGCCAAAGACCTTCCTGAGAAAGTCGAGATTCCTGTGCCGCTTGTAATGACCCGGGAAGAAGCGGCATTGTATGACGCTGAACGGCGATCCATTATCATAAGAGACAGTGAGGGCGATTACAGGTTCGCTGAACTCATGGAATTGCGCATGTATTGTGCGCATCCTACGCTTAAGGACAAACGGCAAACAGAAGACCCTATTCTGCATTGTACGAAGTATGAGCGGCTTTGCGAAATGCTTGAAGAAATTAAGTCGCAAAACGAGAAGGCCATGCTTTTTACATCCTTCACTGGGATGTGCAAGATGCTAGAATGTGACATCCCGGTTCGGCTTGGCATTCCTGTTGCTGTCATCAATGGCGCTACGCCGGCTTCTAAACGGCAAGATGTTGTTGATGCATTCAATGCCTTGCCTGGTTGTGCGCTCCTCGTCTTAAATCCAAGGGCCGCCGCGACTGGTTTGAACATTACGTCGGCAAATCACGTTATTCATTACAACCTTGAATGGAATCCGGCTATAGAGGACCAAGCGTCGGCAAGAGCCTATCGTCGGGGGCAGAAAAAGACGGTGTTCATTTATAGGCTGTATTATGCCAACACAGTAGAAGAGTTTGTTAATGACAAGATCTGTTCGAAGCGCCTAATGAGTAATGCTGCAGTGGTTGGCAATGTGGGGGATGCCACTAGTCGCCAAGATTACCTCGACGCACTGAAGTATAGCCCGTCTTTTGATAAAGGAAGAACAATATGATTCCTGAAGAAGGGTATGTCGTGGAGAAGGTGTTGAGCGCTAATGATTGCGGCCTTACAGGAGGTCACCAAGCGGGCGCATTGATTCCCAAAGAAGAACGCATTTTGGAATTCTTCCCGAAACTGAACGGCAAAGAAAAGAATCCACGCTGCGTCCTCCATTTCATTGATGATTCTGGCGCAAGTCATCAATTTTGCTTTGTGCATTATAACACGAAGCTCTTAGGCTGTGGCACAAGGAATGAATTCAGGCTTACTCGTATGACGGGCTACATCCGCGCGTCCGGCCTAGGTGTTGGCGATGTTCTTGTGTTTTCTCGTAAAGACGGCAAGTATCATGTCGGTTTCAGAAAACAGGCAAGCAAAGGCGCACGACAAGAGAACGGCGTTATTCTTGTTTGCAGTGGGAAGTGGAAAATTGTTCACATCTAGGAGGTAGTTTCCATGGCTGATAAGCTTCTTGAACCGGACCCTTCGCGAACGATTGAAAGTCTGCGTGATACGGGCTATAGCTTCAATACGGCGATTGCTGATATTGTTGACAATTCGATTGCGGCTCGCGCTACTGTCGTGAAGATTGATGTTGCGCTGTTGCCGGTAGAAGGAATTCAGCCGATAGTAGCCATATCCGACAACGGTTGCGGCATGGACGATGACGGACTCCTTAATGCCATGAAATATGGCTCTAAACGCCGTTCGGACCCGAATTCGTTGGGTAAGTTCGGATTGGGACTCAAAACAGCATCTACGGCGTTTTGCCGTAAACTTTCGGTGATTTCACGTGGTACTACGGATGATAATGTTCGGAAATACCAATGGGATCTCGATTATGTTTCTCAAAGCGGCGAATGGAGGGTGAAAGGCCTTGAACCGACCGCAGATGAGATCGATATGCTCGATGCAGCAGCGCACGGCCATAGCGGTACTCTTGTAGTGTGGGAGAATGTCGACCGGTTGCTTCAGCGCGATTTTGTCAAACCTGGCGCGGCAGCGAAGGCCCTTGCAAGGATGTGTGACGATTTGCGTTTCCATCTTGGCGTCGTCTTTCAGCGTTTCATCGATAAAAAATTTGCGAATGTCGCCAATGTTGAAATCGTCCTCAATAGCGTACCGGTTGAAGCTTGGGATCCGTTTTGCTTGGATGAGCCCCAAACGGATCCGCTTACGAATGTGCCCAATAAGGTTCGCCTCCCAACTGGTGAAGAAGTGCCGATCGAGCTTAAGGCCTATGCTATTCCTAGGGCTGATGGTTTTTCGAGTAAAGAGGCTCGTGAAAAGGCTCGAATTTCAACTGACACGCTAGGATTCTACATCTACCGAGAAAACAGGCTTATCCATTATGGCGGCTGGCTTGGCATGTTCAAGGTTGAGCCGCACGATTCCCTGCTGCGGGTTGAGTTCTCGTTTGACAACAGGCTCGACGACTACTTTAATATTGACATTAAGAAATCGCGTGTCCTGCTTGCGCAAGAACTTTACGATTATATAAAAACCAGCTTCCTCACTGCCCCGAAACGCCAAGCGCAGAAAAAATATCGCATAGGACAAGATGAGAAAAGCGCTGCCACCGCACCACGGGTGCATGAGGGGGCGAATAGAACAATCGACGAACATGCTCCCGATGTCGAGTCCGCAAAGATTACGATTATTGATGCTGATAGCAATAAGGTTGAAATCCAGAACAAGAACGGCACGTTCAACCATACCATCGTGATTGAATCCGATGCGCCTGCCGGTCAATGCCGTGTTATTCCGAAAGACGATCTTCCTGGTGGCGCATTGTGGGAGCCTTGCATTGCTGATCAGAAGCATGCGGTTCAAATTAACACGAAACACGATTACTATCAGAAAATTTATCTACCACTGCGAAATAGTAATGCGGTGATTGGTATGGACTCACTCCTATGGGCGCTCGCAGAAGCGGAACATGGCACGTATAATGAGCGTGTAAAGGATGTCTATGCGGACATACGTTTACAAGTTTCGATGGCGCTGCGCAAGCTGATAAAGGATCTTCCTGATCCGGAGTTCCCGAATCCTGACGAGGAGGCTGATGACTGATGAAAGAAACCTTGGAGAAGATATTTGACATCCCATTCCTCGTTGAGAATGGAGTGGATTCTTACCCTTGGGTTCGCATTACGCCTAAGGGTGAGAAGGGACAAATGTTTTCGATCAAGGTGGTGAACCGCGCTGATGTACGGTTAGTGATCGATTTTGAGCCGCAGACGTTTAGTGCTGCATTGGTTTCGTCAATGGGGCGATCTGATGGCGAAAAACGTGCTGTCTTCTGCGATTCCGTTCGGCTTCAGATGGCGCGTGGAGGCGATGTTTCGATGAAAATCAATGGGATACCTGTTGTTCCATATGATTCGTCTACGTGGCCTTCCGCTGAATGGAAAAGAATTGAGTTCCAAACCATCGTGATTTTGCCAGCAGATATTGCCGGCGAGGCACGACAGGTTAAGGAGAAAATGCGCGAATGGGGATGTCTCGCTATGGGTACTTTCCTTTCTCTTGTCAGAATTGATTCGGTTGAACGCAATCCATTGGTTGATCCTAGCTTGCCTATGCTGCAAACCGAGGGGGACCGTTTTTCTGTGGTTGTGAACAAATATGAACGAAGTACCGTCAATCGATTCCTGTGCATAGCCAGATATGGGGTGGCTTGTTCTGTTTGTGGGTTTGACTTTAAAAAGAAGTATGGCGCTATGGGCGATGGCTTTATCCATGTCCATCATGTGATTCCAATATCAAAATTGGGTCCTGGATATGTGATAGATCCGGAAAAAGACTTGATTCCTGTCTGCCCGAACTGTCATGCTATGCTCCATCGTAAAGACCCTCCGTATATGCCTGAAGAACTGCGCCAGATTATCAATCGTGAACGACAGGCCTATGATTGCTTGGCCCTAGGTTCTGGCTGTTCTATGGTGGCTGAAAACGATGAGGGTTGTGGGGAGGATAAGTGAATGACTCGTTCCAAAACCGGAATCAAACATACTTGCGATAAGTGCCTTAAATGCACGTCAGCATTTCTCAAGACGCAGATTGCTCTCTTGCGTGCCAACGAACGTACCCCAGAGGTTGTTTCAGTCATTAAGAAACTGAATGCCTGTATTGCTTTCCTCAAAAAAAACAACACCGACGTGCTGCAATCTGTTGCCAATGCCGGACAACCTATTCATAAAGGGGGGATGGCAAATTCTCCCGCGCGGGCGATTAAACTGGGCGCGTATGTAAGAAATTTCTTTGAATGGTTTTCTGCAACCGGAGTCGCTATTCCTGAGAAGATGGTCGAAGACGGGTTGGATCCCATATGGAGCAAAAAGACTCTTGGGCTATGGTTGCCTTTGTTCGCTATGCAAGCGACGTTCGCCAAGGTTGGACGAGATAAACGCCGATATTGGAATAAGCCGTTTGAGTTTGCCGGAATGTCCTTGTACATAAACAGCCAATGGTATGGGAATAAAAAAGGTGCAAGTCAGAAAGCAGGCTTCGATAGATTTGCTGTTGAGCTTGCAACTGTCTGTGGACTGTCATTTTTGCCATATGGCTTGCCAGGAATTCCAGAATCCCAAGTGGCACAAGTTGGCGACTTGCCAGTAGTCATTAAAGATGCAAAGAAAAAACCTTCTTCTCCCGAGAATACTGATCAAGAGGTGATTATTCATATAACTTCGCCGAAGAAGAAAATGGCTCGCTTCAGAGTCTAGTAGATCCTTTTAGCGTAAAGCGCCGTTGAGGCGAATGGATTGACCTGTTCTCACGCCCCTAGGCACGCGACGGGGACGACGAGGACGCCGTCCCTGCGCTTGTAGGCGCAGTCGCCGACGCCGGTGAGGACCATCTTGAAGCTGGGGCGCTTCATCTTTCCGAGGTCGAGGATGCTTTCGACCTTGGCGAGCGCGGCCGCGCCCTCTTCGACCAGCTTGTCGCCGCCGAGCTTGATTTCGACGAGCCCGTAGGAGCCGTTCCGCAGGTGGACGACGGCATCGCACTCCGTTCCGTTGTGGTCGCGGTAGTGGTAGACTCTTCCGCCGAGGGGCTGGGCGTAGATCCGCAGGTCGCGGACGCAGAGGTTCTCGAAGACGAACCCCATGGTGTTGAGGTCGCCGACGAGGTCTTCGGGGCCGAGGCCGAGCGAGGCGGTCGCGACGGAGGGGTCCACGAAGTAGCGCGTGTCCGTCGTCCGGATGGCCGTCTTGGAGCGCAGGTTGGGATTCCACGCCGGCGCGTCTTCGACGACGAAGATCTTCTTGAGCGCGTCGACGTAGTCGTAGAGCGTCAAGATGTTGAACGTTCCGACGTCGTTCCCGAGGATGTCCTTGCGGATCTCCTCGAACTTGGCCTGCGAGCCGATGTTGCGGGCGTAGGAGCGCAGGAGAAGCCGCGTCCGTTCGGGACGGCGTTCTTTCCCGTCCACGCGAGAGATGTCGGATTCGGCCACGGCTTCGCAGTAGTCGAACGCCTGCTGCAGCGCGACTTTGGCGCCGAGACCGACCGCCTTGGGCCAGCCGCCGCGGCAGGCCAGGAACGCGAGTTTGTCCAGGTCGGCGTCGGCCGACGCCGAAACTTCGTACTTGGGATCGAAGAGGTCCGCCAGCGAGACCTGGCCGTTGGAGTCGCCCGATTCGAAGAGCGACATGGGACGCATGAGCATCCGCGAGATGCGCCCCGTGCCGGAGTGCGAGATTTCGGAGGCGTCGGCGGGCACGGCGGAGCCGGTCAGGACGAACTGGCCGAAATCGTCCCGTTGGTCCACCTCGAATCGCACTGCGTCCCAAAGCTTGGGCGCCAGCTGCCATTCGTCGATCAGCCGCGGGGTTTCGCCCTGGAGCAGCCGGGCGGGGTCGGTGTCGGCCAGCTGGAGGTTCTGGCTCTTCTTCGCGGGGGCCTGCATATAGAGGACGCTTTTGGCGATTTGCTTGGCCGTGGTGGTCTTTCCGCACCATTTCGCCCCCTCCACGAGGACGGCGCCCTTCGCTTCAAGCTTCTCCTTGAGGACCTGGTCGGCATAGCGCTTTCTGTACTTCATGCCCTAAATCTAACTCAAAATAGAGACTTCGGAGCGTTTTTGCTAGAGACTTTGGCGGACTTTCACTAGAGACTTTGGAGCGATTTCGCTAGAGACTTTGGCGGTCTGCCGCCTGAAAAGGGCCGTTTCGGCCCCGGTTGGTTATCTTTTCGTGCGCTAAAAAACCGAATTCGCAAGGAGCGAAAAATGGATTCGACTACCGTCACCGATACCGCCGCCGCCGTCGCCGGCGTGGCCGTCCCCATGGAAGCCGACCTGACCAAGTGGCAGGAATTCCTCTGGACCGCGCTCGAGAAGCTGGCCCCCATCGCCCTGCGCGTGGTGGCGGCGTTCATCGTCGCCATGATCCTCCGCAAGGTCGCCCTGGGCCTGCTCGACAAGTTCATGGCCAAGCGCAACTTCGACGCCGTCCAGGCCCAGTTCTTCCACAGCGTGCTGAACGCCGTGATGTGGATCGTGGTCCTGCTGGCCGTCCTCACCCAGTGCGGCTTCGACACCACGAGCCTGATCGCGATCTTCGGCACCGCCGGCCTGGCCATCGGCCTGGCCCTGAAGGACAGCATCCAGAACTTCGCCTCCGGCGTGATGCTCATCCTCTTCCACCCCTTCGGCGCCGGCGACAAGATCGACGTCGCGGGCAGCTCCGGCACGGTGCTGAGCGTGGACGTCTTCGCCACCCGCGTCAAGACCGACGACGGGAACACGGTCATCATCCCCAACGGCAAGGTCTTCGGCAGCGTCATCGTGCTGCACCCCAAGGCCTAGTCCGCTCCGGAACTTCGCGAAGGGCGTCCTCCGGGGCGCCCTTTTCGCGTCGGGAACCACGCGCGGCTTTGTATTTTTCGGGGCGTGAAGCTCCTCCTCCACACCTGCTGCGCCCCCTGCTCGCTCTCCTGCGTCGACCCGCTCCGGGCCGAGGGGATCGAGCCGGTCTCCTTCTGGTACAACCCCAACATCCACCCCTGGAAGGAGTACGAGGCGCGGCGCGACTGCCTGCTCGCCTACGCCCCGACGATCGGGCTGGAGGTGGTGGTCCGCGAGAACTACGGCCTGCGGGAGTTCGTTTCGCACGTGGCCTCGGACATTCCGCGCCGGTGCGAATGGTGCTACTCCTCACGCCTGGAGGAGACCGCGCGCTACGCCGCGGAACACGGCTTCGACGCCTTCACGACCACGCTCCTGGCGAGCACGTACCAGCGCCACGACCGCATCGCGGAGATCGCCCGCGAGATGGCCG
>JAGCEZ010000079.1 GCA_017650365.1 Fibrobacterales bacterium
CAGCCCTGCGGCGTGGAGACGAGGGGAGCGGTCACGGTGAGGGTGTCCTTCGTGACCATGGAGAGGACGGAGAACTCGAGCGAGACGCCGTAGGAGCGGTCGTCGGGGCGGAAGCGGACCAGGGCCACGGTGTCGGTCTGGTCGAAGATCGGGACGTTCTTGGCCTGTTCGTTGAGGATGGAGAGCTTGGTCAGCTCGTGGCAGCTCGTGGTGAACGGCGTCCCCTCGATCTGCCGGTTCTCGTTGCTGTAGGTGCTGTCCACGTGGATCTCGAAGGGGATCGTGGTCGCGCTGGCGGCGTTCTGGTAGCGGCCGACGAGCTCCATCTTGTTCAAGCCGAAATCGACGGCGAGGTCGGAGGTCATCACGCTGATCCAGGTGCCGTCCACGAGCTGCTTCATGCGGCTCTGGTCCACGCCGACCTCGTGGCCCGTGGTCTTGTTGCGCACCTTGAGCTCCAGCGGCGAGGAGGACTTCACGGAGGCCTGGACGAGGGAGTCCATCACCGCCGTCATCGCGTCGACGTCCTGGACCTTGTGGAACCGTCCGTGTTCCCCCGTGGCGGGGTCCACGGCGAGCAGCGCGAGGGAGTCCATCAGCCTCGGGCCGGCCGCGGTGAGCGCTTCGCTTCCGAAGTAGATGGTGTGCATCAGCACGCCCTTCTGGGCGAGGCGGTAGAGCTGGGGGTTGGTGACGTTGGTGCCGACCTGCGTGCAACTTGACGCTCCGACGCAGGTGGAGTCGTAGATGGGCTCGCCGTCGGCCATGAAGATGATGAACTTGTTGTAGCCGTCGAGCTCGGGGACGGAGAGCCATTTCTGCGCCAGCTGGAGCGCTTCGTAGTAGTTGGTGCCGCGGTCCCAGATCGAGTCGACCTTGGAGTGCACGAGGGCGAGTCCGCCGTTGTCGACGCGCGTCAGGGGCACGGTCTTGTCGACGAGGACGTGCTTGCTGAAGGGGATGTAGCCGATGTAGGAGCTGGAGTCGAGCTCGTACTGGCGCGCCATCGCGTTCCGGAACGCCCGGCCGGACCTGCCCTGGGGGTCGTGGTCGGACTGGCCCATGGAACTCGAATGGTCCATGACGTAGACGACCGCGTTGCGCGCGTCCGAGCCCGGCAGCGGGCAGAGGCGGAAGGCCGACTTGGAGACGCGCGTGATGTTGCGCGGCAGGTGGATTTCCGCGTTGCGGAACTGCTCGGGCAGCAGGCAGCCGAGCTGCTCGTCGGTGCCGGTGGCCAGTTCGCAGCGCGAGGTCTGCTTCTCCTCCGGCTTCCACTTGCCCACGACGCCCAGCGGCGTGCGCGTGGTGTCGTCGAAGGCGGCCGTGGTGTCTTTTTCCGGAATCTCCTGGCAGAGGACGCCGGCGAGCGAATCGGGCCACTGCCTCCAGCGCTGCACGAGCAGGGTCGAGTCGATGCGGTCGGGGGTGTAGGTGTTGCTTTCGGGAATGTCCTGAAGCGTCATCCAGAGATGGCCGTTGTAGGAGACGGTCGTGCCCTGCGCGTACGCCGTGTTTGCCTTCCATGCGCGGCAGAGGTTCGCCGCGTGGACCGTGTTTCCCGAAACGAGGGCGACCGCCAGCGCGAAGGCGGTCTTCTTGAAAACGGAGGACTTCATATTCTCTATCTTATAGCGGTTTCCCGAAACGGTTTCCCATAATATGGTAAAATAAGCTTAACACGAGGGCTTTCGGCGCGTTTCCGGCGGTTTCAACCGAAAAGGTCCTCCTGGAGCCCCGGATCGCGGCTTCCCGGCGACGAATAGGGGACTCCGAGCAGCGCGAAGGCGCTCCGGGTGGCGACGCGTCCGCGCGGCGTGCGGTTGACGTAGCCGCGCTGGACGAGGTAGGGTTCGTAGACCTCCTCGATGGTGTCCGGCTCCTCGCCGAGGGCGGATCCGATGGTGCCGAGGCCGACCGGCCCGCCGTCGAACTTGGTGACGATGCAGTCGAGGATCCGGCGGTCCATTTCGTCTAGGCCGTTTTCGTCGATGCCGAGCATCTTGAGCGTCCGCTCGGCGGTTTCGAGGTCGATGGCCCCCTTGCCCCGGACGTCGGCCACGTCGCGGCAGCGCCGCAGCACGCGGTTGGCGATGCGGGGGGTGCCGCGGCTGCGCTCCGCGAGGACGAGGGCGGCGTCGGGGTCGATCTCGACGTCGAGGATCCGCGCGCTGCGTCGGACGATGTCGGCGAGCTCTTCGGCGGAGTAGGGGTCGAGCCGGAAGGTGAGCCCGAAGCGGTCGCGGAGCGGGGAGGTCAGCATGCCCGAGCGCGTGGTGGCGCCGACGAGCGTGAAGCGCTTGAGCGGGAGGTTGATGCAGCGCGAGGAGGGGCCGCCCTCGAGCACGATGTCGAGCCGGAAGTCCTCCATGGCGGGGTAGAGGTACTCTTCCACGACCGGGGGGACGCGGTGGATTTCGTCGATGAAGAGGACGTCGCCCTCGTTCAGGCCGGTGAGAAGTCCCGCGAGGTCCGAGGGCTTGGCGAGCACCGGGCCCGAGGTCACCTGGAGGCGGCTGCCCATTTCGGAGGCGATGATGCCCGCGAGCGTGGTCTTGCCGAGCCCGGGAGGCCCGGCGAAGAGGCAGTGGTCCACGGGCTCGCCGCGCTTGACGGCGGCCTGGATCGAGATGCCGAGGTTTTCCTTGAGGGTTTTCTGCCCGACGAAGTCGGCGAGCCTCTTCGGACGGAGGGTCCGTTCGCTCTCGGAGTCGTCCCCGAACTGCTGCGGCGCGATGACGCGGTCGTCCATCTTCCCCTCCTCAGGTCCTGCTCAGCGCGCCTGCGATCAGCATTTCGACCGAGGCGTCGGGACCGAACTCCGCCGCGGCCTGTTCCACGGCCTTCTGCGCGACGGGCTCCTTGACTCCGAGCGAGACGAGCGCGAGAACGGCCTCGGCGGCGCGCGGGTTGCCCGAGGCGGGCGCGGGCGCGGCGGGTTCCGAGAGGCCGAGCTTGGAGAGCGGGCCCTTGAGCTGGACGACGAGCATCTCGGCGGTCTTCTTCCCGACGCCCTTGAACTTCGACAGCGCGGCGGCGTCGCCCGAGACGATGCGGTCGGCCAGCGCCTGCGGCGTGGTCTCGGAGAGGATGCGCTGCGCGGTCTTGGGTCCGACGCCGTTGACGCCGATCAGCGCGAGGAAGATCTCGCGTTCCGTGGCGTCGGCGAACCCGAAGAGGGAGATTTCGTCCTCCTTCACCAGCATCCAGGTCGGAATCGTGACCTTCGACCCGATTTCGGAAAAGCGGCTGGACGCGGGGAGGGAGACTTGGAGCGTGAACCCGATGCCGTTGACGTCCACGACCAGAGAGGTCGGCGTGCGGTCGATCAAGGTGCCTGTCAGCTGGGAGATCATGCGGGAAAAATAGCTCTAATCAGCCGCCAGTCGCCGGGGACCAGTGGTCGGTGGAACAATCGCGCCAAGGCGCGAAAAGGAAAAATCCCCCGCCGGAGCGGGGGATTCGGAGAGTAGATCCGGGACGGCGCTAGTTGCAGATTTCTCCCTTGATCCAAACTTTCTCACCAGTGCCACTGTAGTCGACCTTTTCAGGGGGTTCAACAGTGTTGCAGTACGA
>JAGCEZ010000080.1 GCA_017650365.1 Fibrobacterales bacterium
GTGCGCCGCGGGGCTCTCCGGCGCCGCGGTCCGCCGGCCGCCCGTCCACTCGCCGTTCCACGCCAGCTCCCACGACGCGCGGCCGGCGCGGACTTCGCCGGAGAGCCCCGCCTCGAGCCCGCGGATCCCGAACCTGCGCCCCGCGCGCGGAGCCTCGTGCGAGTCGTCCCAGAACCGGACGAACGGGGCGACGCGCGCGCGCCGGCCCGGCGCGACCTTCAAAAACAGGCCGTCGAACCATGTCGCGCCGGGGTCGAGGAACTCCTCGCCCGCGCCCGGGTTCTCCGCGCGGCGCGGGTTGCCGCGGTCGACGAACTGGCGGGACCGCGCGTTCCCGACCTCGACCTCCGCCAGTTCGCCGTTCCAACCCGCGCCGCGCTTCAGCCAGGGCTTCCCGTCCGATCCCTCCCAGAACGCGGAGAAGGGGCCCGCGGAGAACTCCGCGGAGGCCCGGCTCTCCCCCGTCGTCCGCCTCCAGGCCCGGAACGCGGCCGCGACGGGGACGCTCTTCCCTTCGGCCGCGGAGTCCCCCTCCGCGCAGACGGGCTCGTCGAACCAGGCGTCCAGGAACGCGCAGTGCGAACGCGGGTTCTCCGCCGCCTCGCGCAGCGCCTCCAGGTCGGACTCCGCGACCTCGCCCTCCGCCTCCAGGAGGTCGATCGCGTTCTTCAGCCGGAGCTCCAGCTCGTCGTCGGAACCGGACGCGGAGAGAGGCGCCGCGCACAGGAGCGTCGCGGCGAAGAGCCGGAGAAGGGAGGTCCGGGATTTCGGAAGGGCAGGCAAGGGGCTCCGCGGCGAAATCGTCGCGGACAAATATATTTTATGTTGTTTGTCAGTTCAATTTTTCGCGGCGGAGTTCTTCGAGAAGACTCTTCGGCATCCGCTTCTCCACCGCGGGCAGCAGTTCCCGGAACCGCGCGAGATGCGCGTCGCGCGCCGCGAAGTCGTTCCGGAAGTGCTCGATCAGCGCGAGGTTCCCGAGCGCGCAGACGCCGCGGACCGACTCCTCCGCGCTCACCTCGCGGTACTGGCGGAGGCTTTCGGAATAGGCCTCGCGCGCCTCGTCGTATCTCCCGGCCTTGCGGAGCAGGTCCCCGCGGATCTGCCGGAAGACGCGGTTCGCGGGATGCGCCTCCAGCACGGGATCGACCAGCGCGAGCCCCTTGTCGCATTCGCCCTTCGCCCAGTGGATCCAGACGAGCGCCTCGCGGTAGACCGCGCCGAAGTAGAGCGTGGAGTCCACGCCGCGCGCGAGGCGGGCCTGCGCGTTTTCGCGTTCGTCCGCGACGAAGGGAAGCCAGGAGATCGCCTCGGAGAGGTAGTAGTCGTAGACCGCGGAGAGCGCGGAGGCGTCGTCGTTCCCCTTCAGGCGCGAAAGGCGGACGGCGCCGGAGCGCGTGGCGAGCATCCCCTTCATCGTCTGCCCGCGCATCGCCAGGAGGAGGCCCCGCTCGTATTCCGCGATTCCCTTCCAGAACTCGTCGCCGAGGGCCTCGGCCAGGGAGTCCGCGCGGCCGAGCGCGGTCTCCGCCTTCGCGACCTCGGCGGGGTCGGCCAGGTCGTCGTAGCGCGCGAAGGCCGCGAGCGCCTTGAGGAGCCAGCCCGCGGGGTGCGAGGCGTCGAGCCGGGACACCGAGTCCGCGAGGATCGTCGCGCGGAGGTATTCGCACGAGAGCATCGCCTCCACCGAGGCGCGGGCCAGGCGGTCCGCGTCGCCGGCGAGCCGCACGGGCGCGGCGTGGGCCGGAAGCAGGAGCGCGAGCAGGAGCGGCGCGACGAGGATCGTCCTGCGCATCAGATCTCCAGCGCCGCGCGGAGGACCAGCTCCGTCGTCTCGCGGTTCCAGGAGAAGCGCGCGGACGCGCCCCAGATCCCGGAGTTCCAGACCAGTTCGGGCGAGATCGTCCAGAGGACGTCCGCGCCGTAAAGAAACGTCTTGCGGGACTTGTCCTTCTCGTCGCGCACGTCTTCGGGCGAGCTGCCCTCGTCCGTCCCCTTCCACGACCAGTCCGTGGTCAGGGCCAGCGTCCAGTCGCCCGGGCGGACGTAGCCGCGCAGCGTCAGCGCCATCGCGTTCGGCCCGAGCGGGTCCCCGAGCGGGGCGCCGTGGTTCAGGGCCTGCGCCGTGTTCGCCTTGTAGTGCGTCCCGACCCAGGGCTCGATCCGCGTCCACTCCGCGATCGCTCCCAGCGGGACCGGCCCGGCGTTCCAGGCCGCGTGCGCGCCGGCCGTCGCCGCCCAGCGGTTCTTCCAGAAGTCGTTGAAGAGGCTGGTCGGCTCGCTCATGTCGTCGATCAGGAACTCGCCGTAGAGCCGCAGCCCGGGGAAGACGCGCCACTGCGCGTCGAAGGCGAGGTTGCCGTTGTTGTCGTCCTCGTTCAGCTGCCCCTTCGCCATGAAGAGCGGGACGACGGGAATCGCGGCCCAGAGCGCCTGGTCTTCGTAGAGGACCAGCTGTTCGCTCGCGCCGAGCGTGAACGCGGGATGGAGCGCCAGCTCGTAGCGGTGCGCGTACACGGTGCGCGCGTCCCTGTTCTTGCGCCAGCGCCCCCAGCCGTCGATCGTCAGGTCGCCGACCATGGAGACCACGCGCAGCGGCCCGAGCTCGCCCTCGTAGAGGAAGTGGTCGAACGGAACCGCCTCGCGATTGAAGACGAGCGCGTGGAAGTAGGCCGGGCCCCAGTGCGGCGCGTCGCGCCTCCAGGCGAGGCGCCCCCAGGAGAGGTCGACCGAGAAGCTGCCGCGGTAGCGCGCGTACGAGACGTAGTCCAGGCGCGAGTCGTCGCCGGCCTCCTGGCGCTCCACGAACTCGCCGTCCCACGAGGGGGCGCCCTCCTCGGAATGGATCTCGGAGAAGACGCGGGCGTCCAGCCAGAACGAGACCGCGCCCTTGCGCCCCGAAACCGCGGCCCCGACGTCGAAGGCCTCGACCGCGTCGTCCTCCAGGAGCCGTTCCTCGAACCCGGCGATCCACTTCGCGGAGAGGCGGTCGCGGCCCTCGCCCCATCCCAGTTTCCCGGGGGCCGGGCATTCGGGCGTGGAGATCGGCATTCCGCCGCAGGGCGCGGGCCACGAGGAGGAGAGGAGCGCGAGCCCCGTCGTCCGGCGGTGCATCTCGAACATCAGCGGGAACGGGGAGTTCAGGCGCATCGTCCGGGAGCGCTCGACCGGGGCGTAGGCCTCCTGCGCGGAGACGGACGGGGCGGCGATCGCCAGGAGGGCGATCGCGACGCGGCCGGACCTCAGGATGTTGCGGAGCGCGGCCATGGCGGAGCCGTCAGTCGTTGATTTCGGAGATCGCCAGCGCGACGGCGGCGAACGAGCTCAGGATGGAGGCCACCGAGGCGAGGATGCGCAGCCAGTCGGTCTCGGGCGGCGGGTTCTTCGTCGGCACGAAGACCTGCGAGCCCGGGTCGAGGTCGCGGGGCATGTGGCCCGGCGTCGCCTTCTCGCCGTTCGCGTAGACCACGTAGAGGTGCTTGGCGTCGCTCCTGCGGGTCAGCCCGCCAGCGCGCGCGATGTAGTATTCCGGGTCCTCGCCTTCGCGCCAGAGGACGTTGCTCGGCGCGCCGACTTCGCCCCAGACCTTCACCGAGGCCTGGTGGCGCGGCAGCCAGATGGAGTCGCCCTGCTGCAGCCGGATGTTGTGCTCCTTGTCGCCCTCGAGCGCGAGCTTCAGGTCGAGCCCGATCTGGAAGACGGAGTCCACGGTGTAGAAGCCGATCGAGTCGACGCCGTTGTCGGCGTAGAGCGGGCGGTAGGCCTTGGTCTTGCGGAAGAAGTGCGCGCCTTCGAGGTAGGCCTCGGGCTGGAAGCCGCCCGCGCGGTCCAGGAGCTCCTTCAGCCGCTCCTCGGACTTGGCGAGCGCGTACTGCCCGGGCTGGCGGAAGAAGCCCTCCAGCGAGACCACCTCCTGCGCGTACCAGTTGGGGTCCACCGGGACCGCGAGCCGGTCGAACGGCTGGATCGTCAGCGCGAGGTCGTTCGCCTCGTAGTCGTCCTCGATGTCGAGCTCCTTCACCTCGACCGTGCGGTCGTCGCGCCGGCGTTCCAGGCGGAGCTTGCCCTTCTGGCGGCTGGGCAGGAAGCCGCCGCCCATCAGCACGAGGTCCTTGACGGTCATGCCGTTGTAGAACGGGAAGGAGCCGGGCATGGCGACCGCGCCGGCGACCGTCACCGAGTCGGAGCCGGAGAGGTCGCGCGAGGAGTAGACCACGACCGTGTCGGAGGGCTCGAGGGCCATCCCCTGCTCGAAGGCCTTGGAGAAGAGGTCGAGCCTCCCCTCGGGCGTGGCGCGCACCACGTGCACGCGCCCGGAGTAGGCGTCTTCGCGCGGGCCGCCGGCCACGGCGACCGCGGTCTCGAGCGTCATCCCCTCGACGAACTGGTAGGTGGCGGGATAGCGGACCGCGCCCAGCACCGTGACGTTGTTCTTCGAGTCGAGCGTGGTCTTCGGCACGTGGACCACGTCGCCGTCCTGCAGCGGGTAGGGGGCCGAGGCGCTGTCCACGTAGGTCCGCGCGGGATCGATGGTCAGGTAGTCGCGGCGACCGCCCTCCATCAGGCGTTCCACCACGACGGACTGCTCCGCGGCGGTGGGGTTCAGGCCGGAGGCGTAGAAGAGGAGCTCGCGCATCCCCTCGCCCTCCTTCAGTTCGTACACCGCCTCGCGCCCGACGTCGCCCTGGACCTCGACCAGCGCCTCGGCGCGCGGAAGCACGATCACGTCGCCGTCGTGGAGCACGCCGCCGGAGTCGGCCATGTTGCCGCGGAAGAGGTATTCGTAGAGGTCCACCTCGGAGCTCTTGCCGTCGCGGACCAGCTGCATCCGGCGGACCGAGCCGATCGGCGAGGGGCCGTGCGCCAGGTAGAGCGCCAGCAGGACGTTGGTGTTGCCGTGGAAGACGTAGCCGCCCGGGACCTCGACCTCGCCCAGGATGAAGACCTTGATCGGCGAGAGCGACGCGAGCGTCACGGAGATCTGCGAAGAGCCGGAGTTCAGCCCGGAGATCGACCGGCCGAGGGCCTGCTTGATCGCCGCGGTCGCGGCCTCGAGCGTCTTGCCCGCCAGCGAGACCCGGCCCGCCATCTCGATCGTCGCGTAGCCGTCGGGCCCGATGGTCGTCTCCATCTGCTTTTCCACGCCGCCGAAGATGGTGATCGAGAGGGCGTCGCCGCCCTTCAGCGGGTAGTCGCCGCCGACCATGCTGGTGGTGGAGGAGAAGAGGGAGGACTGCTCGCCCCGGAAGATGCGCCGTTCGTAGCGCCGCGGGATCGAGTCGGCGTGGACCAGGGAGTCCAGGCTGTCGAGCTTGGCCATCAGCGCGGGCACCGCCAGCGCCGAGTCGGGGAAGAGGAAGAGCGAGCTGTCGGAGTTCGCGGCGCGCGCGCCGGCCGTCGGCGACTGCGTCGCGATCGTGGCCTGGGTCGCGGCGTTGTTCGCCTGGAGCTGCATCAGGGTCGCCTGGGCGGTCGGGCTCTGCATCAGCAGCAGGAGCTGCTCCTGCGAGAGCTGTGCGCGGGCGGGGACGGCGGAAAACGCCAAAAGGGCCAGCGCGATCGCGCACCGGCGCAGCCAAAGAAGGGAGGAGCGAAGCTCTGCCATTGTGCTAAATCTAATCAATATGGGCACTTGCGCACGTTGTTCAAGCGCGGGGAGAGGCCGCGAGGGCCAAAAAACGGCACTTCCGGAGGACACCCGGGGCGGAAAGAGGCCGGATCAGTGCGAGGCGCGCCACTGCTCCCAGGTGGGGTTCGTCTGGTCGCGCATCGAGAGCAACGGGTCCGAAATCGGCCATTCCACGCCGATTTCGGGGTCGTTCCAGGCGATTCCGGCCTCCGTGCGGGGGTCGTAGGCGGCCGTGCACTTGTACTGGACCTCCGCGTAGTCGCTCAGGACGCAGAACCCGTGGGCGAAGCCGACCGGGATCCAGAACTGGCGGCACTCCTTGTCGTCCAGCTCCACCCCGAACCACTTCCCCAGCGTGGGGGAGAAGGGGCGCAGGTCCACGGCCACGTCCCAGATCCGCCCGCGCGTGCAGCGCAGCAGCTTGCCCTGCCCGGGCGAGGTCTGGAAATGGAGTCCGCGCAGCGTGTTCTTCACCGACGCGGAGTGGTTGTCCTGGACGAAGTCGGGCCCGATGCCGGCGGCGCTCCAGAGCTCCTTGCGCCAGCTCTCCATGAAGAAGCCGCGCTCGTCGCGGAACACCTTCGGCGAGACGAGGAGCAGCCCTTCGATCGGGGTCTTTTCGATCTGCATGGAACCTCCTGCGCGGACGCGCGGCGGAGACGGACCTGCGGACAATCTAGCAACGGCGCGCGCGGAACGAAAGGCGCGGACCGGCCCGGACCCGGGCGCGGAAAAAGGAAGGCCTCCCGGAGGAGGCCTTCGCGGAAACCGGATCGCCGGAGGACTACAGCGCGAAGTTGTAGCCGACCTGGACGAGCAGCTTGGAGTAGTCGTCGATGAATTGGAAACCGACGCTGGCCTGCAGGGTGCCGGGACCGGCCTGGATGATGTCGTAGCCGGCGCGCGCCATAAGCGAGAGCCGGGTTTCGCTGTCGCTCATTTCGCCGAGATAGGGCACATCCATGCTGTAGCCGACGATCGCGAAGCCGATGCCCGCGTCGAGCCAAAGCTGTTCAATCAAGCGGAATTCGGCCACCAGAATGAGCGGGATGGTGTAGAGGGAGACGTCCGCGCCGTTTTCGGAGTCGGAATAGTCGCGGACGTAGCCGACCCAGGCGCCGACGGCCAGGGGACCGGCCGCGACCTTGACGTTGTTCAGGTTGTAGAGGGCCTTGACGGTGATGGCGGGGAAGCCGAGCCCGATGTCGTCGAAACCGTCGTCGTTGCCGAGGTAGTAGCTGATGCCGAATTCGGGCGCGATCTGGAACTGGGAACCGCCGTTGGAGGCGGGGGCGGAGCCTTCTTCCTGCGCGAAGGCGGCCGTGGCGAGGAACGCGACGGCGGCGAGAACGGTCAACATCTTCTTCATTTTCTCTTCTCCCTTGGAAGGTGTGCGGCGTCGCGTCGTGCGCGCCATCGAAAACAAATGTAACAGATTTTTAGCCTTCGCGTCCATTTTTTGGGAAACCCGCCTTTTTTTCGCGTCACGCGAAGGCGGACCAGTCGATTTCGGGTTCGCCCGCCGCGCGCAGGATTTCGTTGCATCTGGAGAAGCAGCGGCAGCCGAAGAAGCCGCGGTGGGCGGAGAGCGGCGAGGGGTGCGGCGCCTCGAGCGCGACGTGCGGCGGCGTCACCAGCTCGCGCTTGCTCCGGGCGAAGGAGCCCCAGAGGAGGAAGACGACCGGCTTCGTCTTGCGTTCGCAGAGCGCGCGGATGGCGGCGTCGGTGAAGCGCGACCAGCCGAAGGCGGAGTGCGAGTTGGCCTGGTGCGCGCGGACGGTCAGCGTGGAGTTGAGGAGGAGCACGCCCTGGCGCGCCCAGCCGGCGAGCGAGCCGTGGCCGGGCGGCTCGATTCCGAGGTCGCTCTTCAGCTCCTTGTGGATGTTGGCGAGGCTGGGCGGGATCTCCACCCCCTCGGGCACGGAGAAGGAGAGGCCGTGCGCCTGCCCCGGCTCGTGGTAGGGGTCCTGGCCGACGATCACGACGCGCGCCCGGTCGAACGGGCAGGAGTCGAAGGCGTTGAAGATGAGCGGCGCGGGGGGATAGACGACGTGCCCGCGCGCGCGTTCCTCCAGAAGCCTGCGCTTGATGTCGCGGAAGTACTCCTGTTCGAATTCGCCGCGCAGCGCTTCGAGCCACGAGGGTTCGATCTTCGGCCTGATCTCGATTTCACCGGACATCTTCGGTCTCCGCCGGGGTGAGCGCCGGGCCGGCGAGGAAGGCGACCGCTTCGCCGCCCAGGCGCGTGAGGAGAAGGGTTCCGGGCGCGCCTTCGCGGCGCCGCCCGATCTTGGAGAGTTCGCGCTCGACGTCGGTCTTCAGGCCGCGCTTCTTCACGACGGGAATCCCGATTCCCCGCTCGTCGAGCATCCGCTTCATCTTGCCCGCGGAGAGCGGGGAGGAGGCGAGGAGCGGGAAGCAGTCCCAGAAGGGGTCGCGCACGGGTTCGGGCGAGAAGAACCACGAGACGTCGCGGTCCGCGAGGCGCAGGCCGAGCCGGCGCGCCTCGACGCGGTCCACGCCCGAACGCAGAAGCGCGGGCGAGGGCTCGCACAGGAACCCCTCCGCGGGGCCGGTCTCCGCGTCCGCGCGGGCCTCCGCGACCTCTTCGCGCGAAGCCTGGCGGACGAGGCCGGAGTCGACGTGGACCGCGCGCACGGTTCCGGGCGAGTCGGCCAGGCGGCCCGTGCGGACCAGGAGCTCGCAGCACTCCCGCCGGCGCCCGAGGAACTCCGTCTCGACGCCGCCGAGCTCGTCTTCGCGCGATTCGAAGAGGGCGGCGTCGGCGCCCGGCGGGAGCTTGACCAGCGCGCCCGCCGAGCCGGACGCGACGCGCAGCGTGGCGCCGGGCGAAGGCGAGAGGTTCTCCGGGTTCCAGTTCCGGCTCTTGTCGTCCGGGTCGCGGCGGTCCGGGTCGATCAGCACGAGCGCACCCGAGGCGTCGATCCCCTCCGCGTCCTCGCGTCGGATTTCCGCGCCCCCGCGCATCCGCGCGTGGTTGAAGCGGAACATCTCCAGACGCGCTTCCGAAAGGTCGATTCCCTCCACGCGGACTTCCGGCGGAAGGTGGATCGAGTCCCCGCCCATCCCGCAGCAGACGTCGAGCACGCGTTCGCCCTTCCCGGCGAGGATCGCGGCCTTGCGCCTCCCGACGTCCGCGCCGCTCGCCTGCATCAGCGCCAGCGCGTCGGCCGCCAGGAACGCGTCCGTTTGGAACTTCTTCCTGATCTTCGGGAAGAGGCGGACCGCCTCCGCGACGACTCTCCTCCGCTCCGGCGGAAGGTCCGTCTTCAGCAGCTCGCGCGAGAGCCCCCACTCGTCCAGGTTCCGCGCCGCCAGGGCGACGACGGCCTCCCGGATCTTTTCGTCGACGAGAAAACGGACCTCTTCGGCGGAGAATTCCATTCTAGAACGCGAACTTGACCAGCGCGAAGCCGCCGACCAGAAGAACGACGAAGACGACCGAGAGCAGGTTGAAGTACTTGTCGATGATCCGCTTGATCGGCTCGCCGAAGAAGAAGATGAGCGCGGAGACGATGAAGAACCGCGCCGAGCGGGAGACCGACGAGGCGAGGAGGAAGAGCGGCAGGTTGAGAGACATCACGCCGCTGCAGATGGTGAAGACCTTGTAGGGGATCGGCGTGAAGCCGGCCGCGAAGACGATCCAGAAGCCGTACTGCAGGTAGAGCGCCTGCACGCGCCCGAAGACCTCGGGGGTGAAGCCGGGGATCCAGCGGAAGAAGAACTCCGAGACGGCGCCCCAGAGGAGCGCGCCGATGGCGTAGCCGAGGAGGCCGCCGACGATGGAGGCGCAGGAACAGACGAGCGCGTAGAAGAAGCTCCGCTTCGGCCGGCCGATGCCCAGCGCGATGAGGAGCACGTCCGGCGGGACGGGGAAGAAGCTCGACTCCGCGAAGGCGAGCGCGCCGAGCGCGGGGGTGCCGTAGGGGGTGTCGGCCCAGTGGAGGACCCAGTCGTAGAGGCGGCGGACGAGCCCCTTCTTCGGGGCGGCGGCCTGGATTTCGTTCTGTTCCATCGTCCGAAATATAGATGCCCGCGCGGGGCGGCCCTCCGCGCATTCGCTATCTTCGCCCCATGCTCCGCGCCCTGCTGCAAGCCCTCCTCGTCGCCGCCGCGCCGCGCCTCGCGCGCAAGCGGGCGGTCTTCCGCGCGAACCGCCGCGCGGTCTCCGAAGCCGGGGACCACGGTCCGGACGACCCGCTCGCGCGCTGGCTCGCGCTCCCCGCGGACGAGGCCTACGCGCTTCTGGTCCGGAACCTCGCCGCGGACCTCGCCGCGCTCGTCAGCGGAAGGATCGACCCGCCCGCGCCCCCCGACCCGGAATCGGAGGCGGCGCTGCGGACGCTGGAGCGCGGCGGACTCCTCCTCAGCGCGCACTTCGGGAACCACGAGCTCGTGGCGAAGGGCTGCGCGGACGCGGGCATGCGGATCCTCTCCTCCGCACAGCCCCAGAAGAACAGGCGGGCGCAGCGGATCCTGGACCGCAGGCGCGCGTCGTGGAACGCGCCGGCGGAGGATTTCTCGGGCAGGCTCTTCCGCGCGGCCGCGCACGTCCGCTCGGGCGGCGTGGTCGGCCTGATGACGGACCAGGACCCCGGGCCGTCGGGCCTGGACGATTCGTTCCTCGGGGTGCCGTGCAAAAGTTCGCGCCTGGCCGACCTGCTCTGGCTGCGGTGCGGGAAGCCGCCCGTGGTCTTCGGGCGCGCGCTGACCGGGAGGACGGATTCGCCGCGCGTGGAGTACTTCGCCGGAAAGGAAGGCGAGGCGCCGTCGGCGTTCGCGAAGCGGATGGTCGAGGCGTGCGTCCGCGAACGACCGGAACTCTGGTACGGCTGGATCCACCGGCGCTTCAAGTCCACGCGCCGGGAGATCTACCCGTAGGCCCGCAGGAACGCGGTTCTATTCTTCCTTTTTGCGTCCGCGCGTGGCGACGATGTTGCCGTTCTCGTCGAGCTGGTGCCCGAACTGGATCGCGCGGCGCTGGGCGCGCGTCAGCGCCTGTCCGGGCGCCGCGACCACTTCGGAGGCGAGCATCGCGGCGCGCTTTTTGCGCGCGGATCCTTCCGCGGCCGCGGCTTCGGGCTCGCGCATTCCGCGCGGCGCCCAGGACCTGTCGTCGCGGAACTTCCCGCCGCGCGGACCGCGCTCGCGGAACTCCCCGCGGTCGCGTTCGCCGCGGCCGCCCTCCCCGCGCCCGTATCCGCCGCGCCGGTCGTCGCGATAATCGCGGCGGGGACGGTCGTCCCGGAAGGGGCGTCCGCCGCGATAATCGCGCCCGGGCCCGTCGTCCCGGAACCGGCGCGGCGCGCGTTCCGCCCGCTCTTCGCGTTCGGGGGATTCGGCGCGTTCCCGGGCCCCGGCGTTCTCCGCGTCGTCGACGAAGCGCGGGGAGGGCTTGCGGACGTAGCGGTCGGGCTTGCCGTAGCGCGAGCGGTATTCGGGGTTCGCGCGGCGCGCGCCGCGCTCCTCCCGGTCTTCGCCGCCGCCGTTCCCGCGGCCGTATTTCCGGGCGTCGAATTCGTCGTCTTCGCGCCAGCGGCGGCGGCCCTCCTCCCGCCCGCGCGGAACGCGGCGCCGGATTTCGGGAAGCCGGGGATGGCGGTCCTCGTCGAAGTCGCGCTTCCAGCCCATCTCCAGAAGGCCGGCCACGAGCGCCCGCGGATCGAACCGCTCCAGGAGCTTCGCGGCGAATTCCGAGGCGCTTCCGCTCAGCTCGCCGTCGAGCGTCTCCGACAGCGCGTCGAAGAGCGCCTTCTTCTTCGCCTCGGCGATCTGCTCGACCGAGGGGATCTCGAGCGGCTGGATGTCCGCGTGCGTGATCGCGCGGATCTTGTCGACGCGCTTCCAGTCCCATCCACCGCACGCGAGCGTGACGGCGACCCCCTCCTTCCCCGCGCGGCCGGTGCGGCCCACGCGGTGCACGTAGGAGTCCACTTCGCGCGGCGGCTCGAAGTTGACCACGTGCGTGATTTCGGGCACGTCGATCCCGCGCGCGGCGACGTCGGTCGCCACGAGGATGCGCACGCGGCGGGCGCGGAACCGCTCCAGCACCTTTTCGCGCTGCGGCTGCGAGATGTCGCCGTGCAGCGCCTCGGCGGAGAAGCCGCGCTTGTTCAGCTCCTGCGCGATCTCGTCGCAGTGGGCGCGCGTGGGCGCGAAGACGAGCCCGTAGAACTTCGGCTCGGAGTCGATCAGGCGGCAGAGGACGAGCCCCTTGCAGTCGCGCGGCGCCTCCATGACGTACTGGCGCGTGAGGTCGGAGGTCTTCTGCTCGGACTTCACCGAGAGGAGCTCGTAGTCCTTCAGGTAGCGCTCCGCCAGACGGAGGATCGGCCTGGGCATCGTGGCGGAGAAGAGCAGGACGCGCCGTTCGGGGTTGGCCGCGGCGAGGATCTCCTCGACGTCCTCGATGAAGCCCATCTTGAGCATCTCGTCCGCCTCGTCGAGGACGAACCAGCGGACCTCGCCCATGTCGAGGATCCCGCGCGAGAGCATGTCCTTGACGCGGCCCGGGGTGCCGACGACCACGTCGGCGCCGCGCCGGAGCGCGTTGGCCTGGGCCGAGATCGACTGCCCGCCGTAGACCGTGGCGAAGCGGAGCGCGTCCTTCCCGCGGCGGAAGCTCTCCATCTCCTCGGCGACCTGCAGCGCGAGTTCGCGCGTGGGGGTCATCACGAGGGCCTGCGGGCGGTCGCCGCGCGAGAGCCGCTCCACGAGGGGGATCCCGAAGGCCGCCGTCTTGCCGGTGCCGGTCTGGGCGCTGGCCACGAGGTCGCGGTCGGCCTTCATCAGGGCGGGGATCGTCAGGGCCTGGATGGGGGTGGGGCGGACGAACCCCTTGGCGCGCAGCGCCTCCAGCGTCCCGGCGGAGAGGCCCAGGTCGTCGAACGTCGGTCCGGAGACGGCTTCCGCTCCGGCGTTTTCGGGGATTTCGGCGTTTTCGGACATCGGCGCCCTTTCCTTGTTCTTTTTCTTATCTGCCTTATTCAGGGGCGCAAATGTAGAATTTCCGCCCGCGCCTCTCAACCCGGGCGTCCCGCTACCATTCGAGCCGCAGGTCGTCGATCTTCGCCCAGCCGACGTCGCCGGCGCCTTCCGCGAAGACGCCGCTTCCGTCCAGCCCGAGCTTCGCGGGGTAGAGGTAGAGCCCGGAGCACGTCCCCATGATCTCGCCGAACGCGGGCTGCCCGTCCGCCGCCGGATTCTGCCCGGCCCAGCCGTAGCGCAGCGAGACGGAGTCGATCGGGAAACGGACTTCGGTCGTCCCCTCGGAGAGCATGATCTCCGCGCCCCAGTACTTGTAGACGCCCTCGGCGTACTTCGGGCTCAGGAAGTCGACGTTGAACGTGCGGTAGGACGAGGAGACGACGCGCATCGCGAGGAACTTCGCGTTCCGCAGGTCCTGCGCGCCGCCCTTCCAGCCGAGCGTCCAGCCGCCCCAGGCGCTCCACGGGACCTGGACTCCCGCCGAATCGCGCTCGCTCTCGTAGTCCCACTCCAGGCGCAGGCTCCTGGCGCCCGAGACCGGCTCCTCCTCGTCGATCGAGCTCCGAAGGGCCGAGCTCCGGTTCATGCCCGGCTCCGCGACCGCCTCGGCGAAGATTCCGGCGACGTCCTCGAAACCGTTGACCGCGTCGTGCCGGATCTTCGGGACCTCCGGCGGGAGGCCCTCCAGGCGGCGGACCATCTTCCAGCGCTGGACCTTGACGACGGACTTCAGCTGTTCGACGGCGGTGCGCCAGCCCGTTTCGGAATAAAGCGTGTCCTCGCGGACGAACGGCTCGATCTCCGAGGCCCACGCGTCGATCCACGCCTCGGCGACGCCGTCGGCCAGCGCCCCCTCCAGCAGGCGCTCCATCGCCTCGACCCACTCCCGCGCGTAGAGGTTCCGCAGGACGCGGAACCAGGGGTAGCACCCCGCGAACCAGAGCGTGGCGGAGCCCGTGCGCTCGGGCTTCGCGCACGAGATGGTCGTGTCGTTCCACTCGGGGTAGTTCGCCAGCCAAGGCGAGGCAAGGAAGGTGGCGTTGTGGTCCCACGGCACGAGCGAGAAGAAGGCGGAGTCCGCGCGCTGGTACCAGTAGAAGTTGTGCGGCGAACAGTCCCCGGGACCGCGCGGGGAATTGCTGCAGTAGAAGGTGCGGTAGCCGTCCACGTTGTCGATCGCGACGTCCACGGCGAGGTAGTCCAGCGCCTCGGCGGGGTCCACGTGCCTTTCGAAGAGCGTCCGGTCGCCCGTCCTGTCGGCCTCCGCGACGTCGCGCGCGAACTCCAGCATCCCCTCGGTCGGGGCTCCCTCGTTCGTCTCGAGCGCCGAGGAGTAGTCGGTCCGCTCCTCGCGCGGCCAGGCCTCCTTGTAGAGGTTGCCGTCGCCGCCGTCGTCGTCCTTCCAGCGCGACTTCGTGAAGCGCCCGTCGATCGCCTCGATCATCCCGTAGAGCCCGAAGGGGCCGCCGTTGACCGAGACCATCGCGTGCGAGGCGCGCGAGGTGTGGATCCCCGATTCGCGGAACATGCGGTAGGAGAGCCGGTCGCGCAGCAGGCTGCCGTCCCCGCGGAGCGAATGGAGGTTCAGCCGCTTGAGCCCGTCGAGCCGGAGCGTCGAGTCGGCCCAGTCGAACTTCACCTTGAACGAGAGCCGCTCGCAGACGTTCTTCCCGTTCTCGAAGCAGTTGAAGAGCGAGCCGTAGGAGCCCTTGTAGCGGAGGCCGACCTCGCCCACCTCGGCGCCGTCGACCTTCAGGCGCGCCGGGACGTAGATCTCCTCGGTCGCGTGCGCGTTCAGCCACTCCCACGCGGAGTCGGAGACCGTGAACTCGAACCGGGGGACGCGCCCCTCCGCGAAGAGCTTCGCCGCCTTGTCGCGCGGCGCGACGGGGGCCGTCTTCCCGCCCTCCCCCGGCGCGGAGGAGGAGTCGAACAGCGAACAGCCCGCCAGCGCGGCGGCCAGGGCGACGAGGGGAAGGAGCCGCATGCCCACAATCTAAATCCGGCGCAACGCCCTCGGGGGCGGGA
The DNA here is from genome assembly GCA_017650365.1 of Fibrobacterales bacterium. GTDB lineage: Bacteria > Fibrobacterota > Fibrobacteria > Fibrobacterales > CADBQJ01 > CADBQJ01. Next base: position 14,666 of record JAGCEZ010000080.1, read on the forward strand.
AAAGCTAGCTTTGGCGCAGGTTCGCCCGGGTTCCCCGCCCATGCTTTTCAATTCCGTCGATTTTCTGCTTTTTTTCCCTGCGGTGGTCGCCGTCTATTTCCTGCTGGGGAAGAACAGTCGGCGCATCTCCTTCCTGCTGGCGGCGAGCTACTTCTTCTACATGAACTGGGAGCCGGCCTACGCGGCGCTAATCCTGACCTCCACCGTCGTCACCTGGTCCTGCGGGCTCCTGGTCGAGCGTTCCGCCGGCAACGAGAGGAGGAAAAAGGGCTTCCTGATCGCCAGCCTGGCCATCAACTTCGGGATTCTGTTCTTCTTCAAGTACTTCGACTTCTTCGCCGAAAGCGTCTTCGCCCTTCTCTCCGCCCTGGGCCTCCGGATGCAGGTTCCCGGACTACGCGTCCTTCTCCCCGTGGGCATCTCCTTCTACACCTTCCAGGCCGTCGGATACACCGTCGACGTCTACCGCGGGACGATCCGGGCGGAGCGGAACTTCGTCGTCTACGCGCTCTTCGTCTCGTTCTTCCCGCAGCTCGTCGCCGGCCCCATCGAACGCGCGAAGAACCTCCTCCCCCAGTTCCGCGAAGAGCATTCGTTCCGCCCGGCCGAGGCGGCGGAGGGGCTGAAGCTGATGCTCTGGGGGCTTTTCATGAAGGCCTGCGTCGCCGACGTGGCGGCCGAATTCGTCGACGCCGTCTACGACAACGTCCCGAACCACGGCGGCGCGAGCCTGCTCGTCGCCACGATCCTCTTCGCGTTCCAGGTCTACTGCGACTTCGCGGGCTACTCCTGCATCGCGGCCGGAGCCGCGCGGACGATGGGCTTTCGGCTGATGGAGAACTTCCGGCAGCCCTACTTCTCCGCCTCGATCAAGGAGTTCTGGCGCCGCTGGCACGTCTCCCTCTCCTCTTGGCTGACGGACTACGTCTACATCCCGCTGGGCGGGAACCGCGTTCCGTTCCTCCGCCATCTGGCGAACCTGCTCGTCACGTTCCTGGCCAGCGGCCTCTGGCACGGCGCGAACTGGACGTTCGTGGCGTGGGGCGCGCTGCACGGCCTCTATCTCGTCCTCGAGACCGCGGCGCGGCGCTTCGCCGGCGACGCGGCGTTCCCGCGTCGCCCCGCGGTCCGGATTCTCCGCATTCCGCTCTGCTTCGCGATGGTCTGCTTCGCCTGGATCTTCTTCCGCGCCGACTCGCTGTCGACCGCCTGCGCCGTCGTCGGGAAGATCTTCGGGGATCGGGGAACGCTTTTCGAAACCAATGCCTCCTTCTGGCTCTGCTCGCTTCTCGGCATCGCGGTCCTGCTGCTCAAGGACGTCAAGGACCGTTTCGGCAAGGGCCCGCTCCTGCTCCACTCCCCGTGTGGCGCGGTCCGCCTGGCCGCGGCGGTCGGCCTGACCGCCTGGATTCTGCTGTTCGGCGCTTTCGGCTCCAGGGCCTTCATCTACTTCCAGTTCTGACATGAAAACGGAAACCCGGCGATTCCTTCTCCACGGTGCGGTCTTCGCGGCCGCCCTCGTCGCGCTCGACGCCGCCGTCGGCGCGGTCGGCGACTTCGCCACGGCGAAACTGCCCGACAGCGCCGTCTTTTCCGGGCCTTTCGTCAAGGACAACTTCCGGCTGAACCGGACGACGGCGGACGTCGTCGTCGTCGGCTCTTCTCGCGTCGCCCACCACTTCGTGACCGCGCAGCTGAAGGACAGCCTCGACCGATACGCCGGAAAGGACCTCTCCGTCTACAACGCGGGCATCGACGGCCGCCACGTCAACAGCAGCGCCTGCGCCGTCGAATCGATTCTGGAACGGCATTCCCCGAAGCTTCTGCTCCTCGAGGCCGACGAATCCGCCCTTTCGGACGACGGCGTCCGTCGGGACATCGAGCTTTCCGCGCCGCACTACCGGACCAACCGCGTCGTCAAGCGGTACCTGGACGAATTGGGCTGGCGCGCGCGGCTGAAGATGCGATCGAACCTGTACCGCTGGAACCAGAAGGTCTTCGTCCTGGCCACGACGATCCCGGGCTTCGCGAAGGAGGATCCGCTGAACGGCTACGTCCCGCTCGACGCGAAGATGACCGCCGCGGACGCGGAACGGGAGATCGCCTCGCTGCAGGCCCCCTCGCCGCCGGACGCCCGGATCGTCGGCAATTTCTCCCGAATGCTCGCCGCGGCGAACGCCAAGGCCGTTCCAATCGTCGTCGTCTCCTCGCCGGGATTCCATTCGCGCCAGGAGCAAGGAACGCTGGATTCGCTCTGCCGCGACGCCGGCGTCCCCTACATCGACATGTTCGGCATGGAACTGTTCGACGAACACCCGGAATGGTTCGCGGACGTCTACCACCTCAACGACGACGGCGCCCGGGTCTTCACGGCGCTCTTCTTCGAACGCCTTCGGCCGATTCTCGATTCGATTCCGTCGTTCGCCCGCTGACCATCCCCCGCCCCGGAGGGCGCGGAAACCGCCCGAAAGCGAAAAGCCTCCCGCGGCGGGGAGGCTTTTCTTCGGACTAGCGGGTGCCGGGGTCGAACCAGCGACACGTGGATTATGATTCCACTGCTCTACCAACTGAGCTAACCCGCCGAACGCCGTTTCGGAAAACGACTGCGCAAAGATAGCTCTCCCGTCCCGGTCGGTCAAGTCGGGGCGGACTACCGCCCCTTGCGCATCAGGGACTTGATGCTGATGACCGGACGGGCGGCCTGGACGGGGCGGTTCGGGCGCTCGTCCTTGCCCTTGAGGTGCGCCTTGAGGTCCGCGATCGTGGCCGTGGGGCGCAGCTTGGGATCGTCCTTGGGGCGGCCGTGGAAGGAGCCGGGCCGGCCGTGGAAGCCGGGGCGGTCGCCGTGCCCGCGGAACCCGCGGTCGTGGCGCTCGGACTCGTCGGGGTTGCGCATCGAGAGCGAAATCCGCTTCTGGGCGGGGTCCACCGCCTTCACGCGGACGCGGACCACCTCCCCGACTTTCAGGACGTCCATCGCGTTCTTGACGAACTTCTCGCCGATCTCGGAGATGTGGACCAGGCCGTCCTGGTGCACGCCGATGTCCACGAAGGCGCCGAACTGCGTGACGTTGGTCACCACGCCCTCCATCCACGAGCCGGTCACCAGGTCCTGCAGGGTCTGGATCCTGTCGTCGAAGTGGGCGTAGCGGAACTCGGAGCGCGGGTCGCGGTTGGGCTTCTCCAGCTCGGCGAGGATGTCCTCGACCGTGTGGCTGCCGGCCGTCTCGGAGACGTAGTCCTCGGGCTTGATCTTCGCGATGGCGTCGTGGTTGCGCAGCAGCTGCGCCACGGACATGCCGAGGTCGGCGGCCATCTTCTCCACGAGCGCGTAGTTTTCGGGATGGACGGCGGAGCCGTCGAGCGGGTTCTCGCCGTCGATCACGCGGAGGAAGCCCGCCGCCTGCTCGAACGCCTTGGGGCCGAACTTCGGCACGTCGAGCAGCGCCTTGCGGGTCTTGAACGCGCCGTTCTCCTCGCGGTGCCTGACGATCGCCGAGGCGACGGGGCGGCTGACGCCCGCCACGTAGGAGAGCAGGGGCGCCGAGGCGGTGTTGAGGTCCACGCCCACGCTGTTCACGCAGGACTCCACCACTTCGTCCAGGCTCTTCTTGAGCTCGGCCTGGTTGACGTCGTGCTGGTACTGCCCGACGCCGATCGCCTGGGGCTCGACCTTCACGAGCTCGGCGAGCGGGTCCTGCAGGCGGCGGCCGATGGAGATGGCGCCGCGCGTGGTGACGTCCTCGTTCGGGAACTCGCGGATCGCCTCGTCCGAGGCGGAGTAGACCGACGCGCCCGATTCGCTCACCACCACGCGGTGGGGGGCGTTCTCGCGGCCGGCGAAGGCCTTGGCGACGAACGCCTCGGTCTCGCGGGAGGCGGTGCCGTTGCCGATGGCGACCATCTCCAGGCCGTACTTCTCCACGAGGTCGCGCACGACCTTGGCGGCGCCGGCGAAGTCGTTCTGCGGGGCGGTGGGGAAGATGACCGCGTGGTCGAGGAACTTGCCGTTTTTGTCGAGCACGGCGACCTTGCAGCCGGTGCGGAAGCCCGGGTCGATCGCCAGCACGCCGCGGTGCCCGGCGGGGGCCGCGAGCAGCAGATTGCGCAGGTTCTGGCTGAAGACCGCGAAGGCCTCCTTCTCGGCACGCTCCTTGGTCAGCAGGCGCACTTCGGTCTCGATCTGCGGCTTGATCAGCCGTTCGTAGGCGTCTTCGCAGCACTTCTCGAGCCAGGGCGACCAGATCGTCTCTCCCGTGATCACGTGCGCCTTGAGCGCGGAGACCATGCGGGCGTCGTCCATCTCGATGGAGAGGCGCAGAACCTTCTCCTTCTCGCCGCGGCGGATCGCCAGCACGCGGTGGCTGGGGATCGTGGCGACGCGCTCGGAGAAGTCGTAGTAGGTCTCGAACTTGGTCCGCTTGGAGCCGGGGACGGGCTGCCCGTCCTCGCCCAGCTTGATCTCGAACTCCTTGCGCACCTTGGAGACCAGCTTGCCTTCGCGCTCGGCGTGCTCGCGGATGCGCTGGCGGTATTCGGCCGTCTCGGAGATGCGTTCGGCCAGGATGTCGAGCGCGCCCTGGATCGCGGCCTCGGGGGCGCCGATCCCCTTGTCGGGGTTGAGGTAGATGCGGCCGATCTCCTCGGCGGTGTTCGTCGAGGGCTCCTGCTTCCAGATCAGCTCGGCCAGCGGCTCCAGGCCGTTCTCGCGGGCGGTCGTCGCCTTGGTGCGGCGCTTGGGCTTGTAGGGGAGGTAGATGTCCTCCAGGACGTTGCGGTCCAGGCAGGCTTCGATCTGCGCCATGAGCTCGGGGGTCATCTTCCCCTGCTCCTGGATCGTGGAGACCATCGTCTGCTTGCGGTCGGCGAGCTCCTTGAAGTACTCGTAGCGGTGCTGGACGTCGCGGAGCTGGATTTCGTCGAGATTGCCCGTGCGGTCCTTGCGGTAGCGGGCGATGAAGGGGACGGTGCATCCGTCGTCGAAGAGGGCGAGGGCCGCGGCCACCTTCTCGGCGGCGATGCGCAGGTCCTGCGAAATCAGTGAAGAGTAGTCCATTTCTCTTTTCGCTTCCCCGAAGCGGGAAATCCGTGTTTGCCTGTGAAGTCCCTCCGCCGCGGGCGTCGCCGTCCGGGCGTTCCTCGGGGTGGAAATGTAGAATTCTTATTCCTATCTTCCTCCGACATGATTCCCTGGCGTTTCCACCTGATCTGGTCCGGAAAGCGGTTCCCCTACGTCAACCGCCTGGCGGTCGAGTCGATCCTCCTGGCCAACCCCGGGGCGGAGGTGACGATCCACTGTTCCGACCCGCCCTCGAACGAGCACTGGCAGGCGCTCGAAACGCTCGAACGGGTCTCCTTCCGCGAACTCTCCATGGACGAGCTGCTGGAGGGAGCGCCCGACCCCGACGGGATCCGCCGGACCTTCGACGCCGTCGCGGAGAACTACCCCGCGGGCCGCTCCAACATCTGGCGCTGCCTCGTGCTGAACCGCTTCGGCGGGATCTACGCCGACTTCGACGTCCTCGCGCTGCGCTCCATGGAGCCGCTGCTGGGCGAAGAGGGGTTCGTGGGCGAGGAGCTGGTCTTCCGGGCGGACGACGAGCGCGTGCAGGGCGCCCCCTTCCGCGCCTCGATGGTCCCGGAATACGCGACCTTCCTCGCCTCGTGGGCGCTGACCCGCCTGAACTCGAAGTTCCTCGGGAACGGAAGCGCGCTGAACGCGCTCTCCGAATCGCTCTCCGACGTCTGGGGCGTCCGCAAGCTGAACAACGCCGTGCTGGGCGCCGAGGCCGGGCATCCCTTCTTCCGCCGCGCGCTGGAGCTGATCCCGAAGACGGACCCCTCCGTGCGCTACGGGCTGGGCCCGATCCTGATGAACCGGGTCTGGGCGGAGACGGGCGGAGAGCGGATGCGCCGCCTGGGGCCCGAGGCCTTCTACGCCGTGCCCCCGAGCCAGACGCACCGCTTCTTCTCGCGCCATGAAGGCGAACTTCCCGAGGACGCGTTCCTCATCCACTGGTGCTCGTCGAACGAGAAGGAGAAGGCGGCGAAGCTGACGCCCGAGACGCTCGACCGCGACCCGGGCGCGCGCGGGCTCCTGATCCACAGGCTCGCCTGGAAGACGATCCGGGAGCGCGACGCGCTCGGGCGCTGCTGAACGGAACCCCATGCCCGGCGCACGTCCGATCTCCGACCTCCGCGGCGACAAGCGCTTCCTGGTCAAGGGCTCGCTCTACACCGCCTTCGGCGCCGCCCTCCAGGGCGTCTCGCCCCTGCTGACCGTCGTCGTCGCGCGCGTCTTCGGCGCCGAGGAGTTCGGCGTCTACGTCTCCACGCAGCTGCTGGTGCTGACGCTGGCGCGCGTCGCGGTGCTCGGGCTGGACAAGGGCCTGCGCTGGTACGTCCCGCGGAACGCCGTGGAGGGGAGGCCGCGCTTCCACGGGCTCGCCGCCTGCCTCCGGCGCACCGTCGCGATCGGCCTGGCGATCTCCGGCCTGGTCGCGCTCGCCTCGTTCTTCGGCCTGCACCGCCTGGTCGGCGGGCTGGAGACGCTCTCCCCCGTCGAGATCACGGTCTACTTCCTCTCGCTCGCCCCCTGGAGCGCGATCTTCCTCTTCGGCGGCGCGTGCGAGGGCGACCGCAGGCCCCAGTACAAGATCGTCGTCAACGACTTCCTCGTCTACTCCCTGGCGCCGCTGATCTCGCTCGCGCTCTGCGCGGCGGGCGTCCGCGACCTCGCCCTCTCCATCGGCCTCCTGGCGTCGAACCTCGCCGGCGTCCTCTTCTACGCGCTCCTCGCGCCGCGGCTCTTCCCCGGCTGGCGCGGCGAGGACGACCGGAGGCTCCCGCGCGAGCTCCTCTCCTTCTCGCTGCCGCTCGGGTTCTCCGAGGTCGTCTCCGCGTTCCTGCGCCGCGTCGACCTCTGGATGGTCCTCGCGTTCCTCGGGCCCGAGCCCGCGGGCGTCTACGCCGTGATGGTGACGATCTCCAACGGCCTGCGGACCATCCGCACGAGCTTCTCGCCCCTGCTGCTGCCCGTCGTGGCGGGCATGGACTCCGGGCGCCTGAAGGACGACCTCGGGCCCGTCTACTCCTACTGCGTGATGATGGTGACGACGATCCAGCTCGCCATCGGGCTCTTCATCGTGATCTTCCCCGCCGAGACGATGATGATCGCGGGCAAGGACTACGCCGTCGAGGTCTCCGTCCTCGGCATCCTGATGCTCGGCAACCTGGTCAACGGCTTCTTCGGGCTGGCGGACGCGGTGATCAACGGCCTGGGGAGGAGCCGCTTCATGTTCCGGATGAACGTGGTCGCGCTCGTCTTCGCGCTGGCGGCGAACGCCGCGCTGATCCCCCTTTTCGGGCTGGCCGGCGCCGCGGTCGCGACGATGTCCTACCAGGCGCTGCAGGGCGTCTGGATGAACGTCTATCTCCGGAAGATGGGCCACTGGCCCTACGCGCGCTCCCTCTGGGCGCAGATCGCCTGGATCGCCGCGCTCGCCGCGCTCTACGTCGCGGTCGCGCTCCGGCCGGAATGGACCGCGTACGGCGAGAACCTCGCGGAACGCGTCCCCCTCTTCGCCGGCCTTCTCGCCGCGCTGGGCGCCACGCTCCTGGCGCAGAGGAAGTCCACGCCGAAGCCCGCCGCGCGCTGATCCCTACATGCCCGGCGCCGGCCAGATCCGGTCGTGCTCCACGGCCCAGGCGTGGAGCGTCGCGAAGCCCTGCATCCGCGCGAACTCCGCCGCGGCCGCGCCGGAAACGGAGTCGAGGAGGTTCCGCGTCTCGTTGCGGTCGCGGAGCGCGTCGTACACGGCGTCCCCGAGCGCGCGGTCGCGCCCGTTCCAGCCCGCGTGGTACCGGAACGCGCCGTCCTCCTCCATGATTTCGTATCCATGGAAAACCCAGGCCGAGGAGCGTTCCCGGTCCGGGCGGAACAGCGAGTGGCCCGTGAAGTGGTTCGGGGCCGCGATCCCGGCGAGGTCCAGGAGCGTGGGTCCGAGGTCCGCCTGCCCGGCGGCCTGCGCGTTGCGCCTCCCGGCGGCCAGCCGCGGGTGGTCCCCGGCGACGACGAGCGGGATCCAGGTGTGCTCGGAATGGAGGCCGTTCCCGATCTGCCCGCTGCCGTGCTCCTCGGGGCGCTGCCCGAGCGAGAAGCCGTGGTCGGCCATGACGACCAGGAGCGTCCGCTCCATCAGCCCGGCCGCGCGCAGCGAATCGACCATCGCCGCCAGCGCGGCCTCCGTGTAGCCCATCGTGCGGAGCATGCGGCCCTGGAGCGAGAGCGTGTCGGGATAGGGCTCCATCCCCTCCACGCGGTTGAACGGGTAGTGGTTCGCCTTGGTGATCAGCGTCAGGAGGAACGGGCGCGAGCGGTCGAGCGAGTCGGCGGCCCAGCGCGCGAGGTCCGCCGTCATCGCCGCGTCGGCTTCGCGCGAGCGGTCGTAGCGCCAGCCGTCGTACCAGCGGTTGAGCCAGGGCGTCTGGTTGTCCCAGCCCGGGTCGGCGCTGGAGAAGAAGCGCGTCTGCCAGCCCGCGTCGCGGAAGAGCTCGACGAAGGACTTCGACGAGAGGCGCGTCCAGGAGCTGGAGATGTGGCGCGCGGGGTGGTCGGGCATGCCGAGGTGCGTGGAGAGGAGCGCGCCGATGGTCGGGACGCCGCCGGCGTTCATGCGGCTCCAGTGCTCGCCGCGCTTCGCGAGCGTGTCGAGCAGCGGCGTGCCGCGCTCCCAGCTCCCCTCGCCGTAGAAGAGCCCGCTGTTGACCGCGCGGTGGCTTTCGAGCAGCGCGAGGACGACGTTCCAGGGCTTCTCGTCCGAACCGCTGCAGTCCTCGTCGATCCCGTTCGAGGGGACCTCCTCCGCGCCGGGCCGGATTCCGGGATTCCAGTCGTCGCAGTCCTCGCGCAGCGGGAACCCGTCGCCGTCGCCGTCCACGTCGCAGCGCGGCGACGGGAAGTCCTTGCAGGCCATGTGCGCGGGCAGGCGCAGGTAGGGGTACGCGGGGTCGCCGAAGACCCAGAGCGAGTCGCCCTCCTCCGCGAGCCAGCGCGCGCGGTAGTCCGACTCGAGCCGCGCGAACTCCGCGTCGTCCAGCTCCACGGGCCGGTCCGCCGGGAGGAGCAGCACCTTGAGGACGGGGGCCAGGCGGCGTTCGCGGTTCCCGCCGGTCCAGACCACGTCCACGTAGAGCCAGAAGAGGAGCGTCAGCGAAAGGACGGCGGCGGTCTGGAACTTCAGGCTCCGGACGCGCGGCAGGAACGCCCTCCGCAGCAGGAGGAAGCAGGGGATCGCGGCGAAGAAGAGGACGATCGGGAGCCAGGGGACCGAGAGGTCGGCGCCGATCATGTGGAACATCTCGCGGACGCTGGAGCCGTTGCCGTAGGTCGCCATCATGTTGCGGTCGAAGTGCATCGCCATGAAGCGGTAGACCTCCTGGTCCACGACGGTCAGGAGGAGGATCGCGCAGAGGAGGACGTAGACGGCGCGGCGCCAGAACCGCAGGAACTTTTCCGGAAGGCGCCCGGCGAGAAGCGCGGGGAGGGCGAGCAGGCCGACGGGAAGGAGGTGCCAGAGCCAGTCGAACGCGGCGGCGTGGAAGAGGTACCACTCCAGCTTGTTGACCGCGGGGAAGCCGAACGCGTCCGCGCGGCCCAGGCTGAGGAGCCGCAGCGCGAAGTGCGTCAGCCAGAAGGCCCAGAGGACCGCGAACGTTTCGCGGAGCCCCGCGACGTCGATGCGCTTTTCCATGGGATGAGAAATTAGATATGTTTCCCTTCGTGAGCCCCCTCGGCATCGTCGCGCGCCTCGACCTCCGCTTCCACGGATGGATCCGCTCCCGGAAGCTCTCCCCGCGCGTCGCCGCGGCGCTGAAGCGCTACGTCCGGATCGGAGACGGCTGGATCTGGCCCGTCGCCGCGCTCCGCGTCCTGGTCGCCGGTCCGCTCCTTTTCGGGGAATCCCTGGCCGAAAACGCGCGCGCGGCCGCGTTGGCGCTCGCCGCGGGAGTCGCCGCCCTCGTCGTCTACGAAATCGTCAAGCACACGGCGAAGCGGAAGCGCCCCTCCGACGAGATTCCCGGCGACGTCGCCGAGGTCCCCCCGCTGGACAAATACGGTTTCCCCTCGGGCCACGTGATGAACAACATGGCCGTCGCCCTCGCGCTGGCGGTCCGCTTCCCGGCGCTCGGGGGCGCAATCGCGCTGCTCGCGCTCTCGTGGGGGATCCTGCGCGTCTATTTCGGCGTCCACTACCTGAGCGACGTCGTCGGGGGCGCGGTTCTGGCGGCCCTCGTCGCCCTTCCGTTTTTCCTATTGAATTTGTAGGGATTTGTTTCTATCTTCTTCCCCGCAAACGGCGCTGTTCCTATTTTTACGCCGTTTTTCTCGGGGTTTACGCCGTTTTTCTCGGGGCGAGGAGCCCAAGGAGACCGCCATGTACAAACGCATTCTCACCGTACAGGACATCTCTTGCGTCGGGCAGTGCTCGCTGACCGTCGCGCTGCCCCTGCTCTCCGCCTGCGGGCTGGAGACGGCCATCCTGCCCAGCGCGGTGCTCTCCACGCACACCGCCGGGTTCAAGGGCTACACCTTCCGCGACCTCACCGAGGACATGCCGAAGATCGCCGACCACTGGCGCAGGGAGAAGATCGACTTCGAGGCCATCTACACCGGCTACCTCGGCAGCGCGCAGCAGATCGCCCACGTGATCGACCTCATGCGCACCACGCTCGTTCCCGGCGGCCGCACGATCGTCGACCCCGCGATGGCCGACAACGGCAAGCTCTACCCCGGCTTCGACGCCGCGTTCGTGGCCGAGATGCGCAAGCTCTGCGCCGAAGCGCAGATCATCCTCCCGAACATCACCGAAGCGTGCCAGCTGACCGGCGACGAATACCGCGAGACCTACGACGAAGCGTACATCGACGCGCTGCTCGCCAACCTGACGAAGATCGGCGCCAAGACCGTCGTGCTGACCGGCGTGGGCTACACGCCCGACACCACCGGCGTCGTCACGTGGGACGGGAAGGAGAAGACCTACTACCGCCACCGCCGCATCGCCAAGGGCAGCCACGGCACGGGCGACGTCTACGCCTCGATCTTCGCCGGCGCGCTCGTGCGCGGGCTCTCCGTCGAGGACGCCGCGCGCCTCGCCGCCGACATGACCGTCCTCGCCATCGAACGGACCGTGGACGACGCCTCGCACTGGTACGGCGCGAAGTTCGAGCTGGTGATCCCGGACCTCGTGAAGGCCCTCTCCGAGAAGGCCCCCGCGTGAAGGCGCTGAACGCGGAAGGCGCGCCCGCCGCGCTCGGCCCCTACTCGCACGCCGTCGTCTCCGGCGGCCTGGTCTGGCTCTCGGGCCAGCTCGGGCTCGACCCGGCGACGGGCGAACTCGGGGCGACGGTCGAAGAGCAGACCGAACGCGCCGCGAAGAACCTCGCGGCCGCGCTCGAGGCGGCCGGAAGCTCGCTCGACAGGGTCGTGAAGACCACCTGCTTCCTCTCCGACCTCTCGCTCTTCGCGCGCTTCAACGAGACCTACGCGAAGTTCTTCGTCTCCAAGCCCGCCCGCTCCTGCGTGCAGGCCGCCGCGCTCCCCAAGGGCGCGCTCGTCGAAATCGACGTCGTGGCCGAAGTCAGTGGTTAGGTGTTAGGTCTTAGTGCGTACAATCGCGCTGCGCGCAAGACAGAAAAAAGGCTCCTTCCGGGGAGCCTTTTCCTTTTCAACGCCGAAGGCCTGACTCCGCACAGGCGACTGGCGACTGGCGACTGGCACCTGGCACCTGGCCACTGGTTCCTGGCGACTGAAATTCAATCCCGTTCTCTTCAAATCCTCTACTTGATTTACTATACTTCCATTTGCACATACAATCTAAACGACAACGGCAAGGAAGCAGCCCTGCCGTAAAAGGAGACGTCATGTCCGCAGACGAGAAGAAACGCAAAATCCCGGAGATTTTCCGGAACAAGACCTACCTGGACCCCACCTACGACCCGGCCTTCAAAGCCTTCTTTGCCGGAGAAGAGACGCTGAAGGGATTTCTGAACGACTTGCTTCGGCTGGAAGGCGACGAGCGCATCGCGAGCCTGACCTTCAAATGCGAGGAAGAGAACAGCTTCCGCGTTCCGGAGACGACGAACACGGTCTTCGACATCTTCGCGACGACGGGCACTGGACGTTTCTTCGACATCGAGATGCAACGGGCCAGGCACGACTTCTTCATCGACCGGACTCTGTTCTACAACGCCTTTTTGGCCATCAAGGCCAAACGCGACATGGGGAAGTCTCCCGAATTCCTCGGACTGGACAAACGGGAACAGGCGGCGCGCCGTTACGAGCTGCCGGAAATCGTCTCGATCTGGATCTGCAACTTCGATTTGAAGGAGACCGAAGGCCGTTGCATCGACCATTGGAGTCTCTACAGCGAGGAGGCGGTGGCGAACGGTTCTGCGCGTCCGGTGTCCCGGAAAAACAGGTATATTATGGTCAATCTGCCGAGGTTCGCCAAGGCTCCGGAGGAGATTGTCCGGCCCGAAGAACGGTGGCTCTACCTGCTCAAGAACGCGGGCCAGAACCGAGAACTTCCGGACTTCGGGAACGGCGCCTTCGAGAGCGCGCTGGAGCGCATTCGCGTGGACTCGGCGGACGACGAACTGCTGAACTCGCAGGAGGCGAAGATGGTGACGCAGGAAGAGATCGATTGCCGAATCGCCAGCGCCGAACTGCGAGCCGAACAGCGCGCCGAACAACGAGCCGAACAGCGCGCCAAACAGGCAGAAGCCCGCGGTGCCGACAACGCTCGCCGCGAGATGGCCAAGGGATTCCGCGACGCAGGCGTTCCATTGGACATCATCTCCAAGCAATCCGGCCTCTCCGAGGACGAAATCCAGGCGTTGTAGGCGAAATCAGTCGCCTGGCCCCAGTCAGGAGACTAGTCGCCTGGCCCCAGGGACCAGTAGCATAATCGCGCCGCAGGCGCCTAACTACGCACTGGCGACTGGCACCTGGCGACTGGTCACTGAAATCCGCACTGGCGACTGGCCCCTGGCGACTGGCGACTAACCCACCCATGACCTACGGCTACGTCCGCGTCAGCACCGACCGCCAGACGGTCGAAAACCAGCGGTTCGAGATCGCGCGGTTCGCCGTGCGAAGCGGCGTGACCGTCGACGGCTGGATCGAGGAGACCGTCAGCGGAACGGTCGGCTGGTCCAGGCGCGGACTGGGACGGCTGCTCGAGCGCGTCCGCGAAGGCGACCTCATCGTCTGCGCCGAAATCTCGCGCCTGGGGCGCAGCCTCTTCATGATCATGGACATCCTCAACTTCTGCATGAACCGCGGCTGCCGCGTCTGGACCGTCAAGGACGGCTACCGCCTCGGCGACGACATCCAGAGCAAGGTGCTCGCCTTCGCGTTCGGGCTCTCCGCCGAAATCGAGCGCGACCTCGTCAGCCAGCGCACCCGCGAAGCGCTCGCGCGCAGAAAGGCCGAGGGGGCCACGCTCGGCCGGCCGGCCGGAAGACGGGCGGCGCCCA
>JAGCEZ010000081.1 GCA_017650365.1 Fibrobacterales bacterium
GATCGCGCGGTCGAAGTCGTCCACGACGCCCAGGAACGCGGCCAGCACCTTCTGTTCGCTGACGACGGCCTGCTTCACCTCTTCGCCCAGGTAGTCCTCGGCGGTCTTCTTCATCGACTGCAGGACGACCGCGGAGATCTCCGGCGGCGCGAACTCCTTGTCGCCGATCTTGACGCGCACGGGGTCGGAGGGCCCGCCCACGAGCGTGTAGGGGACGGTGCGTTCCTCGGCCGCCACTTCGCCGTGGTTGCGGCCCATGAAGCGCTTGATGGAGTAGATGGTCTTGTCGGGGTTGGTGATGGCCTGGCGCTTGGCGATGTGGCCCACCAGGCGTTCGCCGTTCTTGCCGAACGCGACCACGGAGGGGGTCGTGCGGGAGCCTTCGGCGTTGGGGATGACGACGGGCTTGCCGCCTTCCATCACCGCGACGCAGCTGTTGGTCGTGCCGAGGTCGATGCCGATGATCTTGGACATGGTTTACTCCTTGGTGTCGTTGTTTTCTTCTTCTTCGCTCTTTCCCGCCGAGACGACGACCTTCGCGTGGCGAAGGACCTTCCCCTTGGCGGCGTAACCCTTCTGGAAGACCGCGACGATGCAGTCCTCCTCGACTTCGTCCGAAGGCTGCTTCATCAGCGCCTCGTGCAGGGCGGGGTCGAACTTCTCGCCCACCGCGCCCACGGCCTCCAGCCCGAACCCCTCGAGCAGCCGGACGAACTGGCCGTGGATCATCTTCATGCCCGAGAAGAAGGCCGCGGCGTCCTGGCCTTCGCCGCCTTCGATCGCGCGGTCGAAGTCGTCCACGACGCCCAGGAACGCGGCCAGCACCTTCTGTTCGCTGACGACGGCCTGCTCCAGGGCCTCGCGCGCCGTGCGGCGGCGGTAGTTCTCGAACTCGGCGTGCAGGCGGAGGTACTTGTCGTGCAGCTCCTTCCACTCCGCGGAGTCCTCGACCTTCGCGGCCGCGGGGGATTCCGCGGCTTCGCCGGCCGGTGCGCCTTCTCCGGCCGTTTCCGCGGCCGCGGCGGCCTCTTCGCCGGCCTTTTCCTCGATGTCCTGTTCTTCCGCCATCGCGTTCCTCTCGGGTGCCTTGGGCGTCCGGAGACCCTCCGGACTTTTTTCCTGCCCTTTTATTAGCGAAAAGCGTGCCATGTCCCTCGTGTTCCGTTTTGAAACGCGGCCCGGGCCCCGGTGCAAAAAAAAAGACCCCTCCGAAGAGGGGTCTTTCGGGAAACAGGAGACTTCTACATCATGTCCATGCCGCCCATCCCGCCCATGCCGGGGGCGGCGGGAGCGGCGGTCTTGGGCTCGGGCTTGTCGACGATCACGCATTCGGTGGTCAGCAGCAGGCCCGCAATCGAGGCGGCGTTGGTCAGGGCCGACTTGGAGACCTTGGCGGGGTCGATGACGCCCGCCTTCATCAGGTCTTCGTAGACGTCGGTCTTGGCGTTGTAGCCGAACGCGCCCTTGCCTTCCTTGACCTTGTTGGCGATCACGGAGGCTTCCAGGCCGGCGTTCGCCGCGATCTGGCGCAGGGGTTCCTCGGCCGCGCGGACGATGATCTTCGCGCCGGTGCGCTGGTCGGGGTTTTCGATGGCGTCGAGGTCGATGGTCTTCGCCGCGCGGATCAGCGCGACGCCGCCGCCGGGGACGATGCCTTCTTCGACGGCCGCGCGGGTCGCGTGCAGGGCGTCGTCGACGCGGTCCTTCTTCTCCTTCATCGCCACTTCGGTGGCCGCGCCCACGTGGATCACCGCGACGCCGCCGGCCAGCTTGGCCAGGCGTTCCTGGAGCTTTTCGCGGTCGTAGTCGCTGGTGGTGTCCTCGATCTGCTTCTTGATCACGGCCACGCGGGCCTTGACCGCGGCGTTCTTGCCGGAGCCGCCGACGATCGTGGTGTTGTCCTTGTCGATCACCACGGTCTTGGCGGTGCCGAGCACTTCGAGGCCGGCGTCTTCGAGCTTGCTGCCGGTTTCCTCGGAGACCACCTGGCCGCCGGTGAGGATGGCGATGTCCTCGAGCATGGCCTTGCGGCGGTCGCCGAAGCCGGGGGCCTTGACGGCGGCCACCTTGAGGGCGCCGCGGATCTTGTTGACCACCAGCGTGGCGAGGGCTTCGCCTTCCACGTCCTCGGCGACGATCAGCAGCGGACGGCCCGTCTTCACCACGCCTTCGAGGATGGGGAGGAGGTCCTTCATGTTGCCGATCTTCTTGTCGTAGAGGAGGATGTAGGGGTCTTCGAGCGAGACCTCCATCTTCTCGGGGTTCGTGACGAAGTAGGGCGAGAGGTAGCCGCGGTCGAACTGCATCCCGTCGACCACTTCGAGGGTGGTTTCGGCGGTCTTGGACTCTTCGATCGTGATGACGCCGTCGTTGCCGACCCTTTCCATGGCGTCGGCGATCAGGTTGCCGATCTCTTCGTCGTTGTTGGCGGAGATGGAGGCGACCTGGGCGATCTCGGCCTTGCCGGAGACCTTCTTGGAGGCCTTGTCGACGGCGGCCAGGATCGATTCGACGGCCTGGTCGATGCCGCGCTTGACGTCCATCGGGTTCGCGCCGGCTTCCACGACCTTCAGCCCTTCGCGGGCGATGGCCTGGGCGAGGACCGTGGCGGTGGTGGTGCCGTCGCCGGCCACGTCGGAGGTCTTCGAGGCGACTTCGCGCGTCATCTGCGCGCCCATGTTCTCGAAGTGGTCGTCGAGCTCGACTTCCTTGGCGACGGTGACGCCGTCCTTGGTGACGGCGGGGGCGCCGTAGCTCTTGGCGATCATGACGTTGCGGCCCTTGGGCCCGAGGGTGACCTTGACGGCGTCGGCGAGCTTGTTCACGCCGCGGAGCAGGGCTTCGCGGGCCTGGACATCGTACTTGAGGAGTTTGGCGGACATGGTGTCTGTTCCTTTTGGTTGAAGTTCCGGATCAGCCGATCTTGGCCAGGACGTCGCTTTCGCGCATGATCAGCAGGGCCTTGCCGTTCACCTTGATCTCGGTGCCGGAGTACTTGCCGTAGAGCACGACGTCGTCCTTCTTGAGTTCCATCTTTTCGTCGCCCTTGCCGGGGCCGACGGCGACGACCTTGCCCTTCTGGGGCTTTTCCTTGGCGTTGTCGGGGATGAAGATGCCGCCGGCGGTCTTTTCTTCGGCGTCGAGGGGTTCGACCACCACGCGGTCGGCGAGAGGTTTGATGGACATCGTGTTCTCCTTTGAGGTTGTCCGTTTTTCCGTTGCCCCTTTTGTAGCAAGGAGCGTGCCAATCCCTGAATGACCCGTTTTGGGACATTTCCCCGGAAAGTGTTTCATTTTGAGACGCACAGGCATTCCGACCTCCGTCCATTGACCACTAATAACAAGTGCCCATTTCCTATTTTTGGCGCGATTTGTAAACAACGAGGAACACAATGGTCCGCAAATGGCTCTCCGGCGCGCTGCTCTGCGCCCTCGTCGCGCTCTCCTGGGCGGAGACCGACGAACACGCCGTCCCCGTCCCCTCGATCTACGGCGCCGCGGGCAACGTCCGGACGCTCTCCGCGAAGACGCTCGGTTCCGGCGCCATGTCCGTCGCCGTCTCCTTCGAGGGCTCCACGAGTTCCGACGTCTTCGGCGCGGGCGGAGTCTCGCTGAAAAACAGGGCGAACGGGCAGGACACCGTCCTGGGAAGCGCCGCCGTGAACGACTTCTGGGCCGCGAGCTACCGGTTCGTGTTCGGGTTCGGCGTGACGGACTGGCTCGACCTCGGCTTCAGCCTTCCCTTCCACCAGGACTACGTCTCGTTCAAGAACGTCCCCGAATCGCACAGGGCCGAGCTCGAGCGCGGCAAGGCCTCGGCGATGGGCGACCTCGAGCTCTGGGGCAAGTTCCAGTATCCGCCCTACGAGCACAGCCACGTCTTCGACGCCGCGATCTACGGCATGGCCTCCGTCCCCACGGGATACACCGACAAGGGGATGGTTCCGAAGTCGGTCCTCCACCTCCCGAAGGAGGACGGCGAGGCGCCGCAGAACTTCACGGCCGACCAGGCCACGCTCCGCGGGATGATCCTGCTGACGCTCGACCTGCTGGAGATCCCCGGCACGTTCATTCCGCTCGAGTTCAACGCGAACTTCGGCATGCACTCCACGGTCCGCTCGAACCTCGACAACGCGCTCGTCCTCAACGGCTCCGCCGTGCTCAAGCCGATCCCCTGGTTCCACCTCTTCGGCGAAGTCAGCACGACCACGCTGATGGGCGGCCTCTCCGAGAAGATCAGCCTGCGCCAGACGCAGGCGGTCGCCAGCCCGGGCGTCACGGTCCATTCGCCGGTCGGCGTCTTCTTCACCGCGGCCTACGACGTCAGCCTGGCCAAGGACGAAGGACGCGACGTCGAGATCGCCGAGGGCGCGGACGACGACTACGTCTCCTATTCCTACACCCGCGACTACAACGGCTTTTCCATGGTGCTCGGCTGGTCCGGCTACGTCGTGAACCCCGACGAGGACGGCGACGGGATCCCGAACGCCAAGGACAAGTGCCCGATCTCGCCGGAGGACTTCGACGACTTCGAGGACGACGACGGCTGCCCCGACAACGACAACGACGAGGACGGCGTCTCCGACTCGCGCGACGAGTGCCCCGACGTCCCCGGGCCCGTCTCCAACAAGGGCTGCCCGCAGAAGGACTCCGACGGCGACGGCGTCCCGGACGACGAGGACGACTGCCCGTCCGTCTTCGGCTCCCGCGCGAAGGACGGCTGCCCCGACACGGTCGTGGTGCGCGTGGTGGACACGCTGACCCGCGTCGACACCCTGACCCAGGTGGACACGCTGACCCGGACGGACACGCTCACGCAGGTGGACACGCTGACGGTGGACAACACGCCCGCCGCCAACGCGGGCTGCCCCTTCGTCCCGGTCAACTTCGTCAACAACTACGCCGGCCCGGTGGACTCCACCGGCTGCCCGCTGCCCGACCGCGACAAGGACGGAGTGTGCGACAGCTGGGTCGCGGAGATGGGCCTGCTCGACCGCTACGCCGGAATCTGCAAGGGCAACGACGCCTGCCTGAGCGAACCCGAGGACGCGGACGGGTTCGAGGACGCCGACGGCTGCCCCGACCCGGACAACGACGCCGACGGCTTCTGCGACGCGTGGGTTTCCGAAGGCGGCCTGCTCGGCAAGTACTCCGCGGTCTGCCACGGCGAGGACAAGTGCCCGAACCAGCCCGAGACGCTGAACGGGTTCGAGGACGCCGACGGCTGCCCCGACAAGCTGCCGAAGAAGCCGATCGTCCTCAAGGGCGTGGAGTTCCACGCGGGCAAGGCGGTCCTGACGGACGGCGCGATGGACGCGCTGATGCCGACGGTCGAGTCGCTGCGCGAAAACCCCGACGCGGTCGTCGAGATCGGCGGCCACACCGACAACAACGGCAAGCGCGCCTACAACATGAAGCTCTCCGAGGAGCGCGCGCAGTCGGTCGCGGACTTCCTCCGCCAGCAGGGCGTGAAGTGCGAGATCCAGGTGAAGGGCTACGGCCCCGACCAGCCCGTCGCCTCCAACAAGACGAAGGCCGGCCAGCGCGCCAACCGCCGCATCGAGATGAAGATCCTCGGGACCAACGCCGCCAAGCCCGGCGAGGCCCCGGCCTCCGGCTCCGACGGCGGGTGGAACTGATTGGCGGCCAGGCGCCAGTCGCCAGTAGTGATTAGGTCTTAGTGGTTAGGGACTAGTGCGGAGTTAGGCCTTCGGCGTTGAAAAGAGAAAGGCTCCTTGGAAGGAGCCTTTTTTGTCTTGCGCGCAGCGCGACTGATCCGCACTAAGACCTAACACCTGACCACTAACCACTGATTGGGCCTACAGCCCGAAGAGGCGGCGGAGGTAGTTGGCGTAGGAGCCGGAGCCCATCTTCGCCACCTGTTCGCGGAGCTGCTCCTCGGAGATGAGCCCGCGTTCGAACGCGATTTCCTCCAGGCAGGCGATCTTGAGGCCCTGGCGCGCCTCGAGCGTGTAGATGAAGTTCGCGGCCTCGAGCAGGCTGGCGTGCGTGCCCGTGTCGAGCCAGGCGATGCCGCGCCCGAGCTTCTGCACGAAGAGCTTTCCGTCCTCGAGGTAGGCGCGGTTGATGTCGGTGATCTCGAGCTCGCCGCGCGCGGAGGGCCGGAGCGCGCGCGCCTTGGCCAGCACGGTGTTGTCGTAGACGTAGAGTCCCGGCACGGCGTAGCGGCTCTTCGGCTTCGCGGGCTTCTCCTCGATGGAGAGCACGCGGCCGTTGGCGTCGAACTCCACGACGCCGTAGCGCTCGGGGTCGTTGACCGGGTATCCGAAGATGCGCGCCCCCTGCTCGAACCCGGGAATCGCCACGTCGTCGAAGTCGGCCATCAGGTCTTCCAGCGGGAGCGCGCCGTAGAAGATGTTGTCGCCCAGGATCAGCGTGACCGAGTCGGACCCGACGAACTCCTCGCCGATGAGGAACGCCTGCGCGATCCCCTCGGGCTTCTCCTGCTCCGCGTAGGAGAGGCGGATGCCCCAGCGCGAGCCGTCGCCGAGCAGCGCGCGGAAGCGCGGCAGGTCCGCGGGCGTGCTGATCAGCAGGATCTCCGTGATCCCGCCCAGCATCAGCGTGGAGAGCGGGTAGTAGATCATCGGCTTGTCGTAGACGGGCTGGAGCTGCTTGCTCGCCACTTCGGTCAGCGGATAGAGGCGCGTGCCCGCGCCGCCGGCGAGGAGGATTCCCTTCACGGCGCCTTCCTCCCGAGGAGCGCCTCCCACCAGCCGCGGTGCTCGCGGTACCAGCGCACGGTTTCGGGCAGTCCCGTTTCGAAGGTGTGGCGCGGGCGCCAGCCGAGCTCGCGCGTGATCTTGGACGAGTCGATCGCGTAGCGCATGTCGTGGCCCAGGCGGTCGGCGACGAACTCCATGCGGTCCTCGCCGCAGTCCATGAGGCGGAGCAGCTCGCGCACGATGTCGATGTTGCGCCATTCGTTGAAGCCGCCGATGTTGTAGACCTCGCCCGCCTTTCCCTTCTCGAGCGCGAGCAGGATGCCGCGGCAGTGGTCCTCGACGTAGAGCCAGTCGCGGACGTTCAGCCCCTTCCCGTAGACGGGGACCTTGCCGCCGGTCATCAGGCGCGCGAGCGCGAGAGGGATCAGCTTCTCGGGGAACTGGTAGGGCCCGTAGTTGTTGGAGCAGCGCGTGACCAGCGCGTCGAGCCCGTAGGTGCGGCGCCAGGCCAGGACCATCAGGTCGGCCGCGGCCTTGCTGGCGGAATAGGGCGAGTTGGGGGCGAGCGGCGTCTCCTCCGTGAAGAGCCCGGTCGGGCCGAGCGAGCCGTAGACCTCGTCGGTGCCCACCTGCAGGAAGCGGCACTTGTTCGCGCGGGCGGCCTGGAGCAGCGTCGCCGTCCCGCCGACGTTGGTCTCCACGAAGAGGCCGGGGTTGCGGATGGAGTTGTCGACGTGGCTCTCGGCGGCGAAGTTGACGATGGCGTCGACGGGGCCGGGCAGCATGCCCAGCGCGCGCTCCACGTCCTCGGGGCGGCGGATGTCGCCGTGGCAGAAGGCGTAGCCAGGGGCGTTCTTCTCCTCGTCCGCGAGGTTCGCGCGGTTGCCCGCGTAGGTGAGCGCGTCGAGGTTGACGATGCGGAAGCCGGGGCGCTCGGCCAGGAGCAGCTTGACGAAATTGCTCCCGATGAAGCCGCAGCACCCCGTGACGAGAAGGTTCATCGCGGAAACCGCCGGCTAGTCGTCCTTGTTGAAGTCGCGGGCCTTTTCCTTGTCGGACTGGAGGACGATCGTGAACTTCAGGCCGACGTAGGCGTTGTCGGCGTCGACGTCGGTCGGGCTGTTGTCGGGGAAGTAGTTGGTGCCGTCGACGGTCTCGATCTCGATCTGGTCGAAGGCGGTGAAGCGGTAGCCGCCGTAGAGGCTGAGCCGGGTGCGCAGGCTGGTCTTCAGCCGCAGCTCCAGCTCGGGCCCGATGCTGCGCCCGGCGCTGGTGTAGTAGCGGTCGCGCAGGCGGTAGTCCTCCAGCTTCTTGTCGGAGGAGGAGAGCGGGTAGTTGGCCGGATAGACGATGCTCAGCAGGCTGAAGCCGGCGCGCAGCGAGGGGATGACGTTGAGGACGGAGGCCGGGCTGGCGAGCATCCAGCCGACGGTGAAGTCGAGGTTCACGAAGTAGTACTTCGCGTCGCGGTAGGAGATCTGGGCGGAGTCGATCACCGTGGGGGTCGTGATGCCGGAGGGCTTCTGGCTGACCTGCGGGAGGGTGAAGCCCACGTGGAAGCCGACGAGCAGGCGTTCGTATTCCACGCCGGCGCCGAGGTCGAAGGCGACGTAGGGGGGCGTCATGTCGTCGAAGCCCTCGTAGACGTCGAGGATCGGGTCGGCGAAGATGTCCTTCATGCGGCCGAAGACGGCGTCGTTGATGCCGTCGGTCTGCTGGAAGTTCGCCTGGCCCGCGAGGGAGAACCAGGGCTTCAGGTCGCGCTTGTCGTAGATGTCGGCGCTGACCGCGGAGGGCAGAAGAACCGCCGCGATCGCCAGAATTCTGAAAAGGACAGGGGTGCGCACCATCGTCCTCCGTGCTGTTCGAAACGTCCTATCTCCTTTAATCATAATAATTTACGCGTGTTCGGGGACGAAAAAAGTTCCCTAGAGGGCTCTTTTCGCCCGTTCCGCGCAGAGGGCGGCGATTTCGGCGACCAGTTTCCCGTCCTCGGCGAGCGCCGAGACCGGCCTGGGCATGCGCCAGGTCCAGTTGGCCGCGTCGAGGGAGCCGGGGGTGTTGATCCGCTCCTCCCGGGGCGAGAGGGCGCGCTGGGCGTAGGAGAGCGCCAGCCAGTCCTGCAGGGGGAGGATCGCCAGGATCGAGTTCGCGTCGAGGTTCCGGCGGACGATCGCCCGGGCGGCCTCCTCGGTGAGGTAGTCGGGGCAGGGGGAGAGCCCGAGCTCGGCCGCGTACTGCCCGCGGGGCCAGCCCTCCTCCTCCCAGTAGCCGCGGAGCGTGGAGGTGTCGTGCGTCCCCGAGGAGCAGACGGTGAGGCGCGGATAGCGGTCCACCGGGATCCAGGGCTGCCCGGGCGCGCTCCAGTCGCGCATCCAGCGCTCGATCTTCAGCCCGAGGATGCCCATGTCGGCCAGGGTCTTCGGCACGCAGTCGGGGACCACGCCGAGGTCCTCGGCGCAGACCAGCATGTCGGTCTCCTCGTACATCATCGTCAGCAGCTTGCGCCCGTTCGCCTCCCAGAAGTCCTGCTGGCGGTCGAAGTAGGCGTGGATCTGCGCGGAGACCTTTTCGGCGTCGGCGCCGTTGAGGGAGCGGAACGCGCGGGTGTCGTACCAGTACCAGTAGGGGTGGAAGTCGCCGGCGTCGCCGTCGAAGCGGAGGAGGACGCGGTCCCAGTAGAGCTTGAGGAGCCCGTCCTTCGCCGTCTGGGGAAGCCCGGACTCGAAGAGGGCCCGCTCGGAGACGAAGACGTCCCGGTCGATCCTCCAGCCGCCGTCGACGCGCTTCAGCCAGGGGCTCGCGCACGCCTTGTCCGCGCCGAGGAGCTCGGAGACGTCGTCGTCGGAGAAGACGGGGTCCACGAGCCGGTCGATGGTTTCGGACGAGACGCCCGCGGCCAGGAGGTCGGCGCGGCGCAGGGGCAGCGCGGGGACGAAGCGCCCGAGCATGCCGGTGGACTCGCGCTCGGGCACCTCCCAGATCCGGAAGAAGCCGAGCACGTGGTCGATGCGGTAGGCGTTGTAGAACTTGGAGGCCTGGCGCAGGCGCGCGCGCCACCAGGCGTAGCCGTCGCGCTCCAGCACGTCCCAGCGGTAGGAGGGGAATCGCCAGTTCTGGCCGGAGTGGCAGAACATGTCCGGCGGCGCGCCGGCGCGGTTGTCGAGGTCGAAGAAGCTCCGCCCGCTCCAGACGTCGGCGCTGTCCTCGCTCAGCAGGATCGGGACGTCGCCCTTGAGCCTGATCCCGATCGTCCCGAGCCCGGCCACGGCCGCGGAGAACTGCCGCTCGGCGATCCACTGGACCCACGCGAAGAAGAGCGTCTCGTCGCGGTCGGCCTCCCAGGCGGCGTCGATCTCGCCGGGCCCGGGGTCGCGGAGCTCGGTCCAGGTCCGCCAGGAGCGCATCCCCTGCTTCTCCTTCAGGCGGCAGAAGACGGCGTAGGGGCGGACCCAGGGGTTCCTCTCCAGCCATTCCGCGAACTCCGCGTCGGTTTCGAGCGAGTCGAGGACGTTCCCGTAGTGGCGGCGCAGGATGTCGCGCTTGAAGCGGACCACGTCCAGCCAGGCGATCCGGACGTCGTCGCGGCGCGCGGCGGAGAAGTCGGCGACCGACCTGCGCTGCGCCGCGGAGAGCGGGAGGTCCTCCAGGCGGACGTAGACCGGGTGGAGGGCGAAGGCGGAGAGGGCGCTGTAGGGCGAGCGCTCCTCGCCGGTGTCGTTGACCGGAAGGAGCTGCACGACGTCCATGCCGCACGACTTCGCCCATTTCGCGAAGGGGACGAGGTCGGCGAACTCGCCGACGCCGCAGGATTCTTCGGTGCGCAGCGCGCCCAGGGGGACGGCCACGCCGGTCTGGAAGGAGTCGAGCTTTCCGTACTTCATGTCAGATGTCTCCGCGCGTGGCGGGGACGCCGGCGGGCTTCCAGTCCTGGAGCCCGCGCGCGACCTCGCAGAGCGAGAAAGGCGAGGGAAGGGCCTCGGGCGGCATGCGCACGATGCGCACCTGGTTCGCGGCCTGCGCGAACTGCGCCATCAGCGTGAAGTCGTCGGCGCTCTCCCAGACGAATCCCTGGAAGGAGCCGAGGCCCGGGCAGTTGGAGTCGCCGGTCGCGCGCGGGGTGCCGGACCGGCGGGTGAGGGCGCGGAGCGTGTGGCCGAGGAGGTCGCCGGGCCGGCCGGTGGTGTCGGCGACGAGGAGCTGGACCTTGTCGTAGCCGTTCTTCAGGTGGACGGTGATGATGTGGATCCGCCCGCCGTCGCGGCGCTCCGTCCGCCAGACCCCCGGGCCGAGGCGGCGGAAAAGGGAGGAGTCCACCTGGTGGAGGAAGTCGCTTTCGCTCGCGCCCCAGCGCACGCGGAAGTGCCCGAACCGGTCGAGCCCGCTTTCGGACGCGTCCTGGACGCCCTTCTGGACGAGTTCCGCGAGCTCGGCGTCGCCCTCGGCCTGGACGGCCTCGACGCCCGCGGAGGCGACGTATTCGTCTAGCCCGAGCCGCGAGCGGAGCTCGAAGAGGAGGCCCGAGATCTCGGCGTCGTTGCGGTAGCGTTCGGAGAGCTCGTCCAGGACCGTGCGCAGGTCGTTCCCGCACGAGGCGAGGCGCTCGACCGACGGCGGGCGCTTCTGCCCGATCGTCGCGAAGGCCTGCGAGACCTCGGGGTCCGTGGGGTAGAGGCCGACCAGGCGCGAATAGACGGCGCGGGCGGCGTCGAGGTCGGAGTCGTATTCGTGGAGCCGCGCGCGGAGGAGCAGGAGGTCGCGCTCCATCGGGAAGAGGGAGAGCGCGAAGTCGCACACCGCCCGCGCGGAGTCGAGCCGCCCGGCC
>JAGCEZ010000082.1 GCA_017650365.1 Fibrobacterales bacterium
GAGTCGGGCAGGGCGGAGGGGGACGCGGGCGCGGAATCGGGCTCGGATCCGGGCCCGGGCGCCGCGGCGGCCGAAGAGTCTTCGACGGGCCCCGGGGCCTGCGGGCGGGTGCCGATGGAGTCCGGCCCCGGGGCGGTCGTGTCGACCGCCGCGGCGCCGAGTTCGGGCGGCGTCAGGTCCAGGGAGCGGCCCGAACCCGCGCAGCCGGAGAGCGCCGCGGCCGCGAGGAGCGCGGCGAGGGCGCAGAGCGGGGCGAAAAGCGCGCCGGGCGCGGGCGGGGTCCTCTTCACCACGGCAGCCCCTCGTCCCCGACGATTTCGCCCGTCCTGGGGTCCGTGTCCACGGGCGCGGGCTCCGGTTCGGGCTCGGGTTCCGGCTCTTCGCCGCAGAGCTCCACGGAGACGGCGTTCCCCTCCTTCGAGAGGGCCCCGGTCATCGGGTCGACCGTCGCGCGGTGGGTCGGGATCCCGATCTCCGCGTGGACGCGCCCGGTCAGCTGCTGCTCGAGGTCGTCCGGGTCCACGGCGGCGCCGAGCGCGAAGTCGCGCGCCAGGAGCTGGGCGGCGCCGATCCAGAGCGGAAGCGCGCCCGAGGCGCCGGAGAGCGAGCCCTTCTTCCCGCGCAGTTCGAGGTTCCTGTCCGCGCCGGCCCAGGCGGCCACGGTCCAGCCTTCGTCGTAGGAGAAGGCCCCGTCCTTCTTCGGGCCGGCGATCCCGCCCGCGAAGCTGACCGTGCGCGAGCCGTTGGTCGTCCCGGTCTTCCCGGCGAGCGGGAGGTGCAGGCGGTTCCCGGAGGCGTCGGTCACCAGGAGCTGGCGGTCGGCGCGGCGCCCCGTGCCCGCGCGGACGACCTCCTGCAGGATCGAGCGCATCTTCCCGACGGTCGTCCCGTCGAGGACGCGGACGCTCTGCAGGGAGTCCTCGAAGAGGGGCTTTCCGGAGCGGTCCCGGATTTCGCGTATGAACAATTCGAAGAACTCGGGGTCGGAGGTCCGCGTGCGGTTCCCGGTCAGCAGCGTCTGGTAGGCGCGGGCGAGCTCGGCGAGCCGGATTTCGCCCGTCCCGAGCGGAAGCGAGGCCACTTCGGGCAGCTCCTGCTCCACGCCGGCGCGGTGGACGAAGTCGACGAAGGACCTGCGCGCGAGGAGGTCGCGGTAGAGGGGGAGCCGGAGGAGGTTCCGCGTCTCCAGCCGTTCGGATTCGGAGAGCGGGGAGCCCATTTCGGCGTTCGTCGCGCGGACGTCGGCCACGGTCAGCTCCTTCCAGAGCAGGACGCGTTCGCGCTCGGCCTCGGGCATCTCCTCCCAGAGGCAGGTCGCCGAGCCGGAGTCGCGGAGCGCCTTGGCCTCGGGCGCGCCCAGAACGAAGGCCCGCGCGCTTCCGTCGGGCGAGCAGACCAGTTCCGCCCCGCCGCCGTCCTCCTCCAGAAGCCGGAGGAGATTCCGGAGGTTCCGGAACGTCCCCTTCAGGAGGGCGACCTGTTCCGCGGTCCCGCGCTGCTTGCGCAGGCGCGCGGCCTCCTTCTCGAACTGCGGGCCGCCCAGCGGCAGGTTCTCCAGAAGCCGCGCGGCGCCTCTCCGGCCGGAGTTCGAGAGGGCCCGGACGACTTCGCGCTTCGCCGTCCCGTAGCGCATCGCCTCCTCCGCGGCGGAGTTGAGCGGGATTCCCAGCGAGTCGAGGCGCCTTTTGAACTGCTCCTCGCCTTCGAAAGCGCCCCGGGTCAGCCCGAACCGCGCGGCGAGCGCCTCCTGCTGCCCGGGGGCCAGCCGGTCGAGCAGCCGTTCCAGCAGACGCACCGCCGCGACGTTCTCGCTCCGCACGGCCATCCAGCGCAGCGTCACGCGCTCGCCGCGGTCGGAGTGGTCGGGCCGGGGCCAGTAGAAGGTCCGCCCGTCCTCGACCAGGTTGTTTTCGTTCTCGACGAGCGTCTCCTCGTCCCAGCCCAGCTCCAGCGCGTGGGCGATCAGCAGCGGCTTCCAGACCGAGCCGAAGAGCCGCTTCGCCGTCCAGACGCGGTCGAACCCCTCGGGCGTCCTGCCGCCGACCGAGGCGAGCAGCTCCCCGTTCCGGAGCACCACCAGCCCGCCCTCCAGCCGGCGTTCGCCCCTGCCTTCCCAGCCCAGCCACTTCTCCATCGCGGCGAGCGAGTCGGCGACCGTCTCCATCAGCCCGGCCTGCAGCTTCGCGTCGATCGTCGTGACGATCCGCACGCCCTCCTTGCGCCAGTCCTCCACGCCGCGCGACAGCAGGTGCTCCTGCATCCACGGGCTGTCCATCCGCTCCGCCACCAGGTCGAGCAGGCGGTCGGACTTCGTGCGGAACTGGCCCTCCTTGAACCGCAGCGGCATGCGGAGCGCGGCCTTCTCCCCGGCCTCGTCCAGCGCCCCGATCTCGCGCATGCGCCGCAGCACGTAGGCGCTCCGGACCTCGGCGCGCCCGAGCGCGACCTTGCGGAGCGAGTCGCTCTTCTGCACGTGCGGGTCGTAGAGCCCGGGCCCCTTCACCGATCCCGCGATGAAGGCGATCTCGCGGACGTTGAGCTCGCGGAGCGGCCGGTCGAAGTAGTGCTCCGCCGCGATCCCGACGCCGCGCCCGTTGCCCGCCACGTGGAACTGGTTGAGGTAGAACTCGAGGATCTCCTGCTTGCTGAAGTGGCGCTCCAGCCGGAGCGCGTCGACGAACTCCTGCGCCTTCGCGCCGAACGTGCGGCCCTGGCGCCCGAAGAGGTTCTTCGCGGTCTGCTGCGTGAGCGTGCTCCCGCCCGCGGTCACTCGCCCCGCCTTCAGGTTCTGGAACGCGGCCCGCGCGATGCCGAGCGGGTCCACGCCGTTGTGCTTGAGGAAGCGCGCGTCCTCGGCGGCGATGATCGCCTCCAGCAGCTCGGGCGGCATGTCGGAGTGGCGGACGTAGCGGCGGTGGGTGGCGTCGAAGAAGCTGCCGAGCAGCGTCTTGCCGTCGGAGGCGTAGACCTCGCTTTCGGAGCCGAGCGAGGCGACGATCGCGGCGCGGTCGAACTTCCCGTCGGGGTCCTGCGAGGGGAGGTAGAGGAAGATCCAGGCGTAGAACGCCGCGCCGAGCGCGAGGGCCAGGACGGCCAGGACCAGGAGCGCCTTCAGGAAGGGCCTTCCGCCGCGCTTCCCGCGCCGCCTCCCTCCGGATTTCGGCTTCGGGGAGCCTCTCCGGACGCCTTTCCTCCAGGCGGTCTCCCCGCGGGGGCGTCCGCCGGATTCCAGATCGAGGAGAAGGTCGTCCAACAAATGCTCCGGGGGGATTGAAGAAACAGTTTCAAAATAGCTAATATTGGGCAGTCCTTTCGGGGAGATGCCCGAGTGGCCGAAGGGAACGGTTTGCTAAATCGTCGTACGGTTTACCCCGTACCGAGGGTTCGAATCCCTCTCTCCCCGCTTCACCCTTTCGCGGGAGCGCGTCCATGACCCGACCGGTCCGTGTCCGCTTCGCGCCGAGCCCCACGGGCTACCTGCACGTCGGCGGCGCGAGAACGGCCCTCTTCAACTGGCTCTTCGCCCGCGCCCAGGGGGGGCAGTTCCTCCTCCGCATCGAAGACACCGACCAGACCCGATACAGCCCCGAGGCGCTGCACGACCTGCTGCGCGACCTCAAGTGGCTCGGCCTGCAGTGGGACGAAGGCGAAGGCGTCGGCGGCCCGCACGGCCCCTACACGCAGTCGCAGCGCCTGCCCCTCTACCAGAAGGCCGCCGAGGAGCTGATCGCCAAGGGGGCGGCCTACCGCTGCTTCTGCTCCGCCGAACGGCTCGAGGCGCTCCGCGCCGAACAGACCGCGGCCGGGAAGCCGACCGGGTACGACCGCCGCTGCCGGAACATCGACCCCGGGGAGTCGCTCCGCCGCGCGCAGGCCGGCGAGCCCTTCGTCGTCCGCCTGAAGGTCCCCGAAGAGGGCGAGACCACCTTCCACGACCTCCTGCGCGGCGACATCACGACGCCCAACGCGCAGCTCGACGACATGGTCCTCCTCAAGCGCGACGGCTTCCCGACCTACCACATGGCCAATGTCGTCGACGACCACGACATGGAGATCACCCACATCCTGCGCGGCGACGAGTGGATCCCCTCCACCAGCCGGCACCTGCTGCTCTACCGCGCGTTCGGGTGGGAGCCCCCGCAGTTCGTCCACCTTCCGGTCATCCTCTCGCCCTCCGGCGGCAAGCTCTCCAAGCGCAAGGGCGCGGCCTCGGTCGGCGACTTCCGCGACAAGGGCTACCTGCCCGAGGCGCTCTTCAACTTCCTCGCCCTGCTGGGCTGGGGCCCGGGCGACGACCGCGAGCTGATGACGAAGGAGGAGATGGTCGCCGCCTTCACGCTCGACCGCATCTCCCCGAAGAGCTCCGCGTTCGACGAGACCAAGCTGGAGTGGTTCAACGAGCAGACGGTCCAGCGCCTCCCCGTCGAAGCGCTCGTCCCGCGCTTCCGGGAAGTCCTGGGCAAGGCGGGCGTGGACCTCTCGGGCGAGGACGACGCGCGGCTCGCGCGCATCGTCGAGGCCGTCCGCCCGCGCGTGCGCCTTCTGGGCGACTTCGCCGCGCAGGCCGCCTGGTACTTCCGCGCCCCGTCCGAATACGACCCCAAGGGCGTGAAGCGCGCCTGGAAGGAGGGGACCTCCGCGAACCTCGACCTCGTCGCCGACGCGCTCTCCTCCTGGAACGGCCCGATGGACGGCGAGGCACTCGGCGCCATGCTGCACGGGCTGTGCGAAAAGAACGGGCTCGGCCCGGGACAGGTGATGATGCCGCTGCGCCTCGCGCTCTGCGGCGCCCTGATCGGCCCGGACGTCTCGTCCATCGTGGCCGAACTCGGGACCGAAGAGAGCGCCAGGCGCGTCCGCGCGGCGCAGGCGGCGCTGTCCGCGGAATAGGGGAGCCCGGGCGATGCTCGAAGGGTTCGACCTCCTCGTCCGCCGCGAAAGCCTCTACTGCCACCAGTGCAGGGAGGTGAAGCCGCACGACGTCTTCTCCCGGACGTTCCTCGACTACGGCGGCGGGGTCGCGCCGGACCACCGCCTTCTCGCGCGCTGCTGCTCCTGCGGCAACTCCCTCGTCCTCTTCGCGTCGGACTTCCGCTGCTTCTTCCCCGCCGAGGCGGAGAAGATCGGGTGCAAGATCGCCGGGCGCTCGCGCCTGGTCCTCGGCGACCGCGTCTACGTCAAGGGGCTGGACCGCCTCGGCACGATCGAGCGGCGCAGCCGCACGCTCGAGCAGGAGCGCCTGACGCTCGACCTCGGCCGCGGCGAAACGCGCGAAGTCGAGGTGCCCTACCCCCGCGTCGTGCAGGAGGAGACCGCGCGCGTCTACCTCCTCGTCCCGCGGTTCGTCTCCGAGCTGAAGATCTCCGACTGGGTCTACCACACGCAGTACGAGGTGGCGGGCCGGATGGTCGGCGTGATCCACGGGCGCCAGGAGCAGAGGATCATCCGGCTGGAGAACGACGCCTACCTGCTTCTCAAGGCGGGCGGGGAGAAGGGGCGCGTGCTCGAGGACACGGCGCTCCTGCCCAGCATCTGCGCGGCGCTCCGCGCGACGGGCGACGAGTCCCTCCGCTCGCTGAACGTCTCGGCCTCGCACGGGATCGTCTACCTCAAGGGGCAGCTCGGGTCGCTTCCCGCGCGCGACGCGCTGGTCTCGCGGATCGAGAAGATCCCCGGCGTGCTCGTCGTCGTCCCGAAGATCCTCGTGGTGCCCGAGGCGCTGCGCTCCGACGCCGAGATCTTCGCGGACGTGCAGGACCGGATCGCGAAGATCGTCCTCGAGGCCCGCGTCTCCGTCCGGCGCGGGAACGTGGAGATCTCCGGGCGCTCCGCCCGGAACGACGCCCCGGACGAGATCTACTCCCTCGTCTCGCGGATTCCGGGCGTCGCGTCGGTGCGCGTCCAGGTGGCCCGCGGCGGCACGCTCCGCTCCCCGGAGGAGACCGGGCGGAAGATCATGGCCGCGCTCCGCAACAATTCCGCCCTCCACGGCGCCCGGATCTACGTCCGCGCGCTCGACGGCGTCGTCTATCTCGAGGGAAGCGTCGTGTCGAACCTGCAGCGGGCGACCGCCGAGGCCGCGGCGCAGCAGGCCGCGCGCGACGCGACGGTCGTGAACAGTCTCCGGATCGAACACGCCCTCGGGCCGTCGTTCGTCCAGCTCGCGGAGTGAAAGCATGAGCAACAAGCCCAATTCGGAATCCCACATCGCCGCGTTCCTCGCCCAGCTCGGCTCCGCGCCGAAGACGCTGGACGAGATCGCCCGCGGAATCAAGTGCTCCCCCCGCAACGCGGCCCGCTACCTCGCGCTCGCCAAGGCGAAGGTCCCCGACCGCTTCGTCGAGACGCCCGGCAGGCGCGGCCGCCCCGCCACCTACGCCGCCGCGAAGACCACGCCCGACTCCGGCGAGTTCTTCCGCGAGCTCGGGCGGCTGGCCTCCTGCCTGGAGGGCTCCGCGGAGACCATCGCCTTCGCCGACTCGATCCGCGGCCTCCTCCGCAAGTTCAACCCGCCGAAGGACGCCAACCAGCAGGCCAAGATCGTCCAGCTCAGCCCCTACTACATCGTCGACAACGGGCCCTTCGCCGAGCGCCCCTGCCCCGCGGGCGTCATCAAGAAGCTGGTCGAGGCCATCGACGAGGGCAAGCGGATCTCCTTCGACTACGACGCCGACGGCAAGGGCAGGAAGAAGGTGGCGAGCGCGAACCCGATCCGTCTGGTCCTGCGCGTCGGCTGCCTCTACCTCGCGGCGACGCTCGCCGACGCCCCCGAGGTGGAACGCTCGTTCCGCGTCGCCTACATCTCGATGCTCCGCATCATGGACGACATGTCCGCGGAGACGCGCAGGACCGTGGAGGCCATCGGCCGGCGGGTCGACCGCGACGGCTGGTTCCCCGGCCACTTCGGGCAGTTCCGCAGGACGGACCTCGATCCGGTCGAGGTCCGGCTGAAGATCCGCCCCGAAAACGGCAACGGCGAACCCGACTGGCTCTGGCGCTACGCGAAGCGCTGGTCCTTCAAGGGCGCCCGGTACGACGACAAGTCGTGCGAGATGGAGTTCTCCGTCCGCGCCACGCCCGACTTCGTCGCGTGGCTCGCGGGGCAGGCCCCGGACATCGAGGTGAAGGCGCCCGAGTCCCTGCGCCGGACGGTCGCCGACCGCGTCGCCGCGGCCGCGAAGCTCTACGGGAAGAAGGCGCGCTGAGGCGCGCTAGAGCTTCGCGAGGAAGTCGTCGAAGTCCTTCGACTCCTCGAGCATCGTGTGGATCTCGATGACGTCGTCCGTCGAGATCGGGGGCTTGTCGCCGTTCCCGTCGTTCGCGCGCCGGCGGACCGGGCGGAACGGGACGGAGGTGCGGTGCAGCCTCTTCGCGCAGAGCTCGCGGAAGATCGCCTCGTCCATCTCCACGGTCGCGTTCGCGTCGCCGGCGGCCTCCGTCGTCCGGCCGCTCCGGATGGCGTGGACCAGGGGCGTCCCGCACTTGAAGCAGCGCAGGAAGACCAGCCCGGCCGCCTGTTCGTCGTCGAACGGGATTTCGAACGTTTCGCCGCAGTGCGGGCAGACGATGCGGAGGGGGTTCATTTCGCGACGGAGAGCTGGACGGCGTAGGAGGCGAGGACGGGCTTCTTCCCCTCCTCGACGACTTCGCGCTTGTTGAGGTATTCGTAGAGGACCGCGTCCTCGGGTTGGACTTCCTTCTGGAAGTCGAGGTCGAAGACGAACTGCAGCGTCTCCTGGCGGACGATCTGGCGGACCTTCATGCCCAGGAGCTGCGCGTCGAACTCGTTCCCGTCGAAGTCGACGACCAGGGCGAGAGGCGCGGGGAACTCGAACGCGACCGACTTCCAGGAGATCGGGAGCGCGAAGGCGGACTTGACGTTGAGGGCGTTCAGCTCCTTCTGGAGCGATTCCACGAACCTGTGCGCCGTGTTGGTCGCGTCGACGTGGCGGACGTTCAGCCGGAGGACGACCGAGTCGTTCGCGTCGCGCCCGTCCCCGGCGGCGAAGGACTTCTCCTGGATCCGCTTGGTGGAGATCTTCGTCAGCATTCCCTCGAAACCGTTCGCGCTCAGCATCTTTTCCCTTCGTGTTTCCTTTGTCCGGAAAGGCAATCTAGCAAAAACGCGGGTCCCTTTCCCGTCATGCCTTTTCCGCCTACTCGATCTCCAGGGAGACCTTGTACATCGGCTTGCCCTTGTGGCGCGCGAGCGCGGGGGCGGGCGCGGTGACCGCCTGGACGTTCTTTTCGGTGACGCCGGCCTGCTGGCGCAGCGCGTGGAGGAGGTCGGCGTTGCGCTTTTCGGCCTTGGCCGCCAGCTCCGCCTTCAGCGCGTCGGCGCCGAACTCGCCTTCGTGCTCCTTCGCCCAGGCCTTGTAGGCGTCGTCGCCGTCCTTGATCTCGGCGATCTCCGCCTCGTCCAGCTCGTTCAGCGCGCTCTTGCCCTTCGTGGCCTTGTAGAACTCCCGCTTCATCTTGCGCGAGCGGAACTCCCCGGCGGCCTTCTTCGGGTTCCAGAGCTGCGTGAAGACGATCCGCTTCACCTTGCCGCCCTGCAGCGCGCCCGCCATCGAGGTCGCCTTCGCGTACTGCTCGCTCGTGAGCGCCTCGGACGCGGGGTCGATCACGATCTCGTCGTCCCCGCCGAGGTCCAGGCCGACCATGCCCGCGCCGGCCGAGGCGACGTTCCCCACGGCCTTCAGCGGCGAGAGCGCGACCTTGACCAGCAGGTTCATCACCGTCTTCCAGACGATCTTGAAGTAGGAGAACTGCGGGTCCTTGAGGTTGCCCTTCACCGGCACGTCGAACTGGATCCTGTCGTCCTTGTCTTTCAGGAGGTAGAGCCCGACCTTCATCGGCACGAGGAACTCGGGGTCGGCGGCCGGGTCCTTGTCGGCCACCTCGATGTTGTAGACGTCGATGGTGTTGCGGCTGTCGACGGCGAAGTTCCGCAGCTTGTTCTCGCTGGCGAAGGCGAGCGTGCCGCCGCTGATCGGGTAGCCGGTGTAGTGGTGGCTGTAGTTGGAGAAGTTCTTCAGCGCGACGTTCTTCACGCTCACGTAGGCGTCCATCGTCCCGATGTCGAGCGGGGAGCCGGTGTACTTGACCGAGGCCTGCCCGCCGCCGGGGAGGAGCGCGCCGATCGTCACCGCGCAGGGCTTGTCGAGCGAGACGTCGTTCGCGGAGACCGTGATGCCCGTCACGACGTAGGAGAAGGGCTTGGCGAGCGTGTAGTCGTTGGCGGTGAAGACGGTGTTCCTGACGAGGAGCTTGCCGACCGTGGCCTTCAGCGGCTTCGCGGGAGCGGCCGCGGAATCGCCCGCGTTCTTTTTCTCCGCCTCCTGCGCGGCCGCGGCGGGAGCCGCCGCGACGAGGGCGGCGGCCGTGTCGACGGCCTCCTTCTTCGCCTCCTTGTTCGGCTTGAGCAGCGCGTCGACGCTCGTCGCGCCGCCCTTCAGCAGGTCGAAGTGCGCCCAGGCGCCGTCCACGACCACGGAGTCCACCGCGAACTCGTTGTCGGCCAGGTTCGCCTTCGCGATCCCCACGTCCACGCGCGCCACGCCGATCGTCTTGCCCGAGGTCTCGGTCACGACCACGGAGTCCACCGCGACGGTCCCGCTCGCCGTGGCCCCGAGCGGATCGGCGACGTTGCCCGCGACGGAGATGTCCGCGTCCACGGTGCCGGAGAGGTCCTGGACCGTGACGAAGTCGGCCAGGTAGGGCTTGCCGACGCCCAGCGCGAACCTGTGCAGCTTCACGCCCACGGAGAATTCGTTCGTCGCCATGTTCATCCCGGCCTTCACGGTCAGGTCGCCGCCCGAGGCGAACTTGAAGGTGACGCCCACGTCGGTGTTCTTGTCGCTCAGGAAGACCTCGGGAACCGAGACGGAGAAGTCCTCGAGCTTGAGGCGCGAGCCGACCTTGCGGTCCTCGTAGATGATGTTGCCGTTCTGCAGCGCGATGTTGCGCACGAGGATGAAGAGCGGGAGCCCGTCCGTCGTCTCGGCGATGGTGGCGGGCGCGGTGGTGTCCGCGGGCGCGGCGGAATCCGCGGCGGGGACGAAGCGGTCGAGGATGTCGCTGAAGTTGAACCGGTCGCCGTCCTGCACCACGTGGACGTAGAGGCCGGCCAGCTGGATCTCGCCGAC
Source organism: Fibrobacterales bacterium (assembly GCA_017650365.1). GTDB lineage: Bacteria > Fibrobacterota > Fibrobacteria > Fibrobacterales > CADBQJ01 > CADBQJ01. The sequence goes on from JAGCEZ010000082.1 coordinate 10,149, forward strand.
GCCGAGCGTCCGGGTCAGCAGGCGCAGCGGGTCGAGGTCGATGCGGAACTTGTCGAAGCCGACGAAGCGCGTTTCGCCGTCGGGCTCGAAGAGGGAGAAGCCGTCCACCTCCGCGGTGAAGGTGAGCGGGTTGAACGAGACCGACTCCACGGCGATCTTCCGGCCGATCAGCTCCTCGGAGTGCTCGACCGCCCAGTCCTTGGCGAATCCGGGGGCGATCTTGAGGGCGAGCAGGACCAGCGCGAGGAGCGCGGCGCAGACGATCAGGGCGATTCTGGAACGTTTTCCGAGGGCGATTTTCATGGGCTCAAATTTAGAAGTCGCCGGGGGCGCCGCTCCCTTTCCGCAAGGGCGAAAAGGGCTAAATTTCCCTTGACAAAAGCCCCTTCCCGGGGCGAAGGAGGGCCGTATGGCCGCGAAACGGGCAGACCAGCTGCGGAAGATCGAAATCGTCCGGAATTTCACCAGATACGCCGCCGGGAGCGTGCTGATCAAGTGGGGGAACACCTGGGTCCTCTGCACCGCCAGCGTGAGCGACAAGGTGCCTCCGTTCCTGAAGGATTCCGGCAAGGGCTGGGTAACCGCGGAGTACTCCATGCTCCCCGGCTCCACCCCCGACCGCAAGCCGCGCGACATCTCGAAGCTCAAGCTCGACTCGCGCTCCACCGAGATCCAGCGCCTGATCGGCCGCTCCCTCCGCGCCGCCGTCGACATGGAGAAGCTCGGCGAGCGCCTGATCACCGTGGACTGCGACGTGCTCCAGGCCGACGGGGGCACGCGCTGCGCCTCCATCACGGGCGGCATGGTCGCGCTCGCCGACGCCGTGGACAAGCTGCTCCGCGACGGCGTGATTTCCGAAAACCCGATCGTCCGCGACATCGCCGCGGTCTCCGTGGGCGTCTGCGGCGGAAAGCCGACCCTGGACCTCGACTACGCGCACGACTCCACGGCCGAGGTGGACCTCAACGTCGTGATGACCGGGGACGGGCGCTTCGTGGAGCTCCAGGGGACCGCCGAACACGAGCCCTTCACCGAAGAGTCGCTTGACGCGCTCCGCGCGCTCGCCAAGAAGGGACTCAAGAAGATCTTCGCGATCCAGCGCGCCGCCCGCGCCGGGAAGTAGGCCGCCGGACCGTCACCTGCGGTCCAGGATCGTCTCCGCGAACTCCTTCAGATCGGGCATCAGCAGCGCCGCCGAGCCGTCGAGCGGCGTGGACTGCGCGTTGACGATGACCATCTTCCCGCCGCGGCGCAGGGTGTAGAGCGGGATCGAGCCCGCGGGCTGCACGGTCAGCGAGGAGCCGAGGACCAGGATCAGGTCGGCCTCCGAGGCCAGCTTGATCGCCCCTTCGAAGGCCTCCTCGGGCAGCGATTCGCCGAAGAAGGTGATGTCGGGCTTGTAGACCCCGCCGCACGCGCAATGCGCCACGGGCTCCTTCTCCAGCATCGCGCAGATCTCCGCGAAGCTCTTCTCGTCGCCGCAGCGCCGGCAGTGGTGGAGGATGGGGGAGCCGTGGACCTCGTAGACGACGGAGCTCCCGGCCTTCTGGTGGAGCATGTCGATGTTCTGCGTGGCGATTCCCTTCAGCTTTCCTTCGCGTTCGAGCTTCGCCAGCGCGAAGTGGACCGGGCCGGGCTGGTAGTTCTTCAGCCCGTAGACCAGTTCCGCGCACCCCTTGTAGTAGATCGAGGGGTCCTCGTCGAACCAGTCGATGTCGAAGATCCGCTCCGCGTCGGGCTGCTTGTAGAGCCCCTGCGGCCCGCGGAAGTCGGGGATGCCGCAGAGCGTGGAGACGCCGGCGCCCGTGAAGGCCGCGACGTTTTCCGCCTTGTCGAGAAGTTCCAGAAGCCGTTCGGTCTTTTCCATGGTCGCCTCCTTGGCGGTTTTCTCCCAAGATAGCTCCTGGAGGGACGCGGAACGCGTCCTAGAACCGCGCGGCGAGGAGCGCGCCTTGCGCGTCGCCGAGGAGAAGCGGATGGAGGCTTACGCGGGAGGAGTCCGCTTCGCCGCGTTCCGCCCGGCGGAAGGCGCCCCCGACGCTCCAGCCGATCGACGCGCCCATCAGCGTCCCCGCGACGGCGTCGGAGAACCAGTGCGCGTGGCCTTTCGCGCCCAGCACCATGCTCGTCGCCACGTATCCGGCGTAGAGGGAGCAGCCGGCGACGATCGCCGGGTCGTCGCGGCGGTAGCTCGCGATGGAGAGCGCCAGCGCGGAGTTGGTCATCGAGTGGCCCGAGGGCCAGCCGTAGAAGACGCCGCGCCGTCCGAAGCCCCACTTGAAGTCGCGCGAGAGCGCCCGGCTGTTCTTCTCCTCGTCGGGGTGGGCGCGGCCCGTCGCGGCCTTGAGGATGTTGTTGTAGAGGAACGCGATCGCGGTCGCCTGGATCGCCACGGCGCCGGCGTTCTTCGTTTCGCCCTCGTCGTGGAAGAACCAGAGCCAGCCCGGGACGAGGACGGGGAAGAAGGTGCCGGCGGCCATGCCCGGGAGGAAGAGCGGACCGAAGAGCGCCTGGTCCTGGCGCGCCGCGAACCGCGCGACGGTCAGGTCGTTGCCGTTCATCGAAAGCCCGTAGGTCGCGGCGCCGCCCGCGACGTGGAACGCCAGCGGCCAGCCGAAGGCGCTCCAGAGCATGTGGCTTCCGAGGTCGTCGAGCGGGGAGAGGTTCTTCCGCGCGGGGGCGGTCTCCTGCGCGGCCGCGGCGGAGACCAGGAGCAGAAGCGCGGTCGCGGCGGCGAGGAAGGGGCTTCGCATGGCGGGCGCTACGCCGAGGGCGCGGAGGGGGTTCCGGCGCCGGGGTTCTTCCCGTTCCAGCGGCGGTAGACGCTGGCGAGAATCGCGCCGGAGATGTTGTGCCAGACGGAGAAGATCGCGCCGGGGACGGTCGCCATGGCGAGCGTGGGGAAGGCGGAGGCGGCCAGCGCCGTGGCGAGGCCGGAGTTCTGCATGCCGATTTCGACGGAGAGCGCCTTGGTCTTGGGCGGCGGCAGGCGGAGGAGCTTCCCGAGCCCGAACCCGGCGGCGTAGCCCAGCAGGTTGTGGAGGACCACGACGGCGAAGACGACCGCGCCCGTGGAGAGGATCTTCGCGGAGTTGTGCGAGACCACGGAGGCGACGATCATGCAGATCGCGGCGACGGAGACGAGCGGCAGGACCTTCGCGGCCCGGCGCGTCGCGTTCCCGAAGAGGCGGTTCGCCGCGAAGCCCAGCGCGATGGGAGCGATCACCACGGTCACGATCGAGAGGAACATCGACGCCACGTCCACGTTCACGGTCGCGCGCAGCAGCAGGTAGGCGATCGCCGGGGTCAGCAGCGGCGCGAGGAGCGTGTTCACGGCCGTCATCCCCACGGAGAGCGCCGTGTCGCCGCGCGAGAGGTAGGTGATCACGTTGCTCGAGGTGCCGCCGGGGCAGGCGCCCACGAGCACCACGCCCGCCGTCAGCGCCGGATCGAGCCCGAAGGCCTTCGAGAGGCAGAAGGCGAAGAAGGGCATCAGGAGAAACTGCGCCGCGCAGCCCGTCAGCACGTCGCGCGGGCGCCTGAAGACCGGCGCGAAGTCGCCCGGCTTGAGCGCGAGCCCCATCCCGAACATCACCACCGCCAGCAGGCGGTTCACCCACTCCAGGCGGATCCAGAGGCAGGTCTCCGGCGCGAACAGCGCCAGGGCCGCCGTCGCCAGCACGATCGCCGCCATCGCGCGGCCGGCCCATTCGACGATCTTCGAAAGAACGCGCATGGTTTTGCGGAACCTCCCTCGGACGCCGGAACGTCACTCCTCTTCGGAGAGGATCTTGCCGGAGAGGAGCGCGCGGATCGTTTCGGGGAAAGAGGACATCGTCATCGGAACCTCCATTCCGAAAGATACGCGATTTCGCGCGGGAACGGGCCGGGAAAAGCGCCTTCCGGGCTACTTCTCCAGCAGCTCCGGGTGCCTTTCCGCGATGCGGCGCGCCCAGTAGACGAAGGGGGTGTCGCACAGCGACGTGACGACGAAGATGCCGTAGCAGAAGACCAGGATCTCGCCGATGGTCTCCCAGGGGAAGACGCCCGCGAAGGCGAGGAGGTTGAAGACCACGACGTTGACCATCTGGCTGACGAGCGTCGAGCCGTTGTTGCGCATCCAGAGGCCGGCCTTGCGGTTTCCGAAGCGGCGCTCCGTCCAGTTCCAGATGCGGTGGTAGGCCCAGACGTCGTAGAGCTCGCAGATCGCGTAGGCGACGAGGCTGGCGAGCATGACGCGCGGCGTGTTCGAGAAGACGGTCCGGATGGGCTCCGCCATCGTGTCGGCCTCGGCGGGCACGTAGAGGAACCAGCTCTGCGAGATCAGGATGAAGGTGACGTTGGCGAGGATGCCGATCTTGACGCAGCGCCCGGCCTCCTTCTTGCCGAAGATCTCGCTCATGACGTCGGTCGCGAGGAACGACGAGGCGAAGATCACGTTGCCGAGCGTGGTGTCGAGCCCGAAGGCGTGGACCAGGATCAGCACCTCGATGTTCGCGGCGATGGTGCAGATGACGGTCCAGGCGAAGAGCCCCTGCTTCCCGAAGAAGCGGAAGAAGCCGACGAGCCCGCCGAAGAAGACGGCGATGGAGGCGACGAGGACGATTTCGTTCTGGAAGGGCATGC
>JAGCEZ010000083.1 GCA_017650365.1 Fibrobacterales bacterium
GATGGTGCCGATGTTGACGTGGGGCTTGGTGCGTTCAAACTTTGCTTTTGCCATGGCTGTTCTACCTCGTAGAAACCACTGCGTTGCTTCTCCGGTGACCAGCCGGTATCTTCGGTCTTCCGCGTCGATCAGAGGAAGCTTGACCAATGCGGGCGACAAACTTAGACATTTCCCGGAGGAACTTCAAGGGGAACGGGGGAAAAAATCGAACTTTTTTCCGGCCGGGCCTAGACCTTCTCGTTCCACCCCTCGGCCAGGGGGGTGAAAGTGGCCGCGCCGCGCGAAATCGAGCGCAGGGAGACCGCGTAGCCGATCAGCGAACTGAGGGGCATTTCGGCGTTCACGCGCCAGTGGTAGCCGTCGCAGTCCTCGGAATTGACCTTCCCGGAGCGGGCGGCGAGGTCGTTCAGGACCGCCCCGTGGTGCTCGGAGGGGGTCCAGATCTCCAGCTCGACCAGCGGCTCCTCCACCCGGACCGACTGGCCGGAGGCCCTCAGCCGGAAGAGGTCGTCCACCATTTTCTTGAAGATTCCGGGCAGGAACGGCTCCGTCCACTCGGCCTCGTGCACCAAAATCTTCAAATGGGCGACGAAACCGCGCCCCAGGACGCCGCGGCGGCTCCACTCCTCCACCGCCGCGTCGAAGACCTTCCGGGGAAGCCCCGTGGCCAGGTTTTCGGTCTCCGCGACCACCGAGACCCCCTCGCCCTCCCACGGAAGCAGCGAAAGCCGGCACCGGGCGCGGAAATTCCCGCTTTCGCACTCCATTTCGAGGTCGCGCTGCGGGGAGCACCACCGTTCGCGGCGCTGCACCTGCGGCTCGCGCACCTTGAACTTCAGCCCGAAGTCGCGCTTCAGCCGCTCCATGGTCACGTCCAGGTGCACCTCGCCCACACCGGAGACGATCCAGCCCAGGCCGTCGTCGTCCGGGCGGGCGCGCAGCGAGGGATCGATGGCCTGGAGCTCGGCGAGCGCCTTCGGCATCTCCGCCGCGGACCGGTCGTCCTTCGGCTCGACGCGCTGTTCGAGGAGCGGCTCCTCCCAGGAGCGGTTCTCGCGGGCGACCACTCCCCCGCTCAGCCCGACCAGGTCTCCCGGGCGCCATTCGGGCTCCGGACGGCCGATCGCGAAGACCTCGCCCGCGCGCACGGACTCCGCCGGCTCGAGGACGCCCGCGCGCAGCGAGAGCATCCCGGGCAGCTCGGCCGCGGCGAGGTCGCGCATCGCCTGCACCATGTGCCAGCGGCCCGTCGAGGCGGACCAGCGCGCGCGCACCACGCGGAGCGCGGCGTCGGGCCGGACGTTCCGGCCGTCGCGCAGGAACCAGACCACGCCGTTGAGCAGCTGGCGCACGCCGACGCAGCGCTTCGCCGCGCCGGCCCAGACGGGAAGCACGTCCCCGGCGCGCAGCCTCTCGGCGAGCGCGCGGACGACCGCGCCCGTGTCCGCCCCGCGCTCCAGGATCCAGCGCTCCGCGACGGCCTCGTCCGCCTCGCCCGCGGCGAGCACGAGCTCCTCGTGGAGCGCGTCGACGCGCGCGCGCATCTCCGCGGGCACGGGCTCCGTCCGGAACGCGCCCGCGTCGCCGGGCTCGTTGACGACGGCGACGCGGTTCAGGACGTCCACGACGCCGACGAGATTTTCATCCTTATAGAAAGGAAGCGTCATGAGAAGCGGCCGCCGTCCCAGCTCCCCGCGCAGGCGCAGCAGGGTCTCGTCGAGGTCGCTTCCCCCGGCGTCGAGGCGGTTGACGAAGACGAGCGTGGGGACCTTCTCCGCGGAGAGCTTGTTCCACGCGCTCAGCGTCTGCGTCTGCAGGTGCCGCGTGCCCGAGACGACGAGCACCGCGCCGTCGAGGGCGCCGAGCACGCCGCCGACCTCCGAGCCGAAGTCCACGTGGCCGGGGGTGTCGAGCAGCTGGATCTCGACGCCGCGCCAGACCAGGCGCTCCACGCCCGTCTCGATGGTGATGCCGCGCTCCTGCTCCTCGGGGAGGCTGTCGAGCGTCGCGAGGCCGTCCTCCACTTCGCCGCAGCTGCGGATCGTCCCGGCGAGGAAGAGCATGCGCTCGGAGAGCGTCGTCTTTCCGGCGTCGACGTGCGCGAGGATTCCCAGCGTGCGCATGGCCGCCTCAGCAGTATCGTTCCAGGCTCTCGAGCAGCCGGGGGACGTACTCCTCGCCGAAGAGCATCACGTGGACGAGCAGGGGGTAGAGGTTCCAGAGGCCGACGCGCTCCTCCCAGTTCTCCTCGAGGGGGAACTCCTCGCGGTAGGCCGCGTAGAAGTCGGGGTGGAACCCGCCGAACAGCTTCGTCATCGCCAGGTCCACCTCGCGGTGGCCGTAGTAGATGGCGGGGTCGATGAGCACCGCCTCGCCGCCGGAGCGGATGAAGTTGCCGTACCAGAGGTCGCCGTGGAGGAGGGCCGGCTGCTCCACGGGGATGATGTCCGGGATCCGGCGGAAGAGCTCGTCGAACTTCTTCAGCACGTTCTGCGGGAGGAGGTCCGCGTCGAACGCCGACTTGAGCAGCGGCGCGAGGCGCTCCTCGATGAAGAACGGCGCCCAGTCGCCGCGCGGCGCGTTGGACTGGCGGATGGAACTGATGTAGTTGCAGTGGTCCAGCCCGAAGGCCTTCCAGGTGTTGCGGTGCATCCGCGCGAGACCGCGCCCGAACCCGGCGAAGAAGCCGTCGCCCTCGTCGCGCGCGGGGACGAACTCCATCAGCAGGAAGGCGTTCTCGCCCGCGGTGGTCTGCAGGAGGACCTGCGGCACGCGCAGGGTCCCGGTGTCGCGGAGCCTCCTGAGCCCGCGGGACTCGGCCTCGAACAGCCCGGGCAGGTTGAAGGCGTCGTTGCACTTCAGGAAGAAGTCGCCGGCGGACGTGCGCACGCGCCAGGCGGCGTTCACGCTCCCGCAGCCGACGTTCTCCTCGCCGAGCCACTTCAGGTCGGGGTCCTTGGAGGTCCTGAGGAAGTCCTCGACCGTCTTTCTGATTTCGGGTTGCAGCATCGTCTTCAATATAGACGAAAAACCGCCCGCGCGAAAGGCGCGGGCGGCTCGTTCCCGGATTCCGGAGGGCCTACCAGCGGAAGTGGGCGAAGGCCTTGTTGGCTTCGGCCATCTTGTGGGTCTCGACCTTCTTGCGGACCGCGTTGCCTTCGTTGTTGTAGGCGGCGGTCAGCTCGGCGGCGAGGCGCTGGGCCATGGTGTGCTCGCTGCGCTTCGTGGCGGCCTCGACCAGCCAGCGGGAGGCGACGGCCTTGGCGCGGCGGGCGGGGACTTCGATCGGCACCTGGTAGTTGGCGCCGCCGATGCGGCGGGACTTCACTTCGACCTGGGGCTTCACGTTCTCGAGCGCGTGCTCGAACTTGCCCAGGGCACCTTCCTCGGACTCGACCTTCTTGTCGAGCGCCTCGATGGCGGAGTAGACGATGCGCTCGGCGACGGTGCGCTTGCCGTCCTTGAGGACGACGCCGATGAACTCGGTGACGAGCGTGCTGTTGAACTTGGGGTCGGGCAGAACGGCCCGGAGCTGGGATTTGCTGCGGCGCGACATTACTTCTTGTCCTTCTTGGTGTCCTTGGGACGCTTGGCGCCGTAGCGCGAACGGGCCTGCTTGCGGTCGTTCACGCCCTGGGTGTCGAGGGCGCCGCGGATGATGTGGTAGCGGACGCCGGGGACGTCCTTCACGCGACCGCCGCGGATCAGGACGATCGAGTGTTCCTGCAGGTTGTGCCCTTCGCCGGGGATGTAGCACGTCACTTCCATCTTGTTGGAGAGACGCACGCGGGCGATCTTCCGGAGAGCCGAGTTGGGCTTCTTCGGGGTGGTGGTGTAGACGCGGGTGCAGACGCCGCGCTTCTGGGGGGCGGAGCGCAGGGCGGGCGACTTGGTCTTCGACTTGACCGCGTTGCGTCCCTTGCGCACGAGTTGCTGGATGGTAGGCACTTTCTCAGACCTCTTTCGAAAAACGGTTCCCAAATGTAGCCACGAATGCGGCCGCGGTCAAGGGTCGGGCTCCATCAAAGGTCGATGGAACCCATTTCCTCCCCGGCCGGGCCGAAATCGTCCCGCGCGTCCTGGGCCTTGAACGAGTCTTCCGCGTCCAGGTCCTTGACGCGCACCTTGCGCATCGAGGGGGCGCCGGTCCCGCTGGGGATCAGGCGGCCCATCGTCACGTTCTCCTTCAGACCGACCAGGTCGTCGCGGCGGCCTTCGATGGCGGCCTTCGTGAGGACCTTCGTCGTCTCCTGGAACGCCGCGGCCGAAATGAAGCTGTCGGTGCCCAGCGACGAGCGGGTGATGCCCTGGATCATCGGACGGCCCACGGCCTCCCGACGGCCTTCGGCCTTCATCCGTTCGTTGATCTGGCGCAGGCGGAGGCGCGAGACCTCCTCCTGCTCGAGCAGCTCGGTGTCGCCCGGGTCGACGATCTCGACCTTGCGCATCATCTGGCGCACGATGCACTCGATGTGCTTGTCGGAGATCACGACGCCCTGGAGGCGGTAGACCTTCTGGATTTCGGTGACGACGAATTCCTGCACGGCCTTCGGCCCGTTGACGCGGAGGATGTCCGCCGCGCCTTCGGCGCCGTCGCAGAGCTTTTCGCCGGACTTCACGCGGTCGCCCGCGTGGACGGTCAGGTGCTTGCCCTTCGGGATCAGCGCCGCGCCGGAGCGTTCGAAGACGAAGTCCACGTCCTTGCGGGGCTGGAGGGTCGAGACCTTGCGGCGCGGCGCGCCTTCCGCGGCGGCGGCGGCCTCGGCGGCGTCGTCGACGACGGCGGCGCGGTCCTTGTTGAGCTTGTTGACCATCCAGACGCGGTTCGTGTTCTTCGACACGCGGAGGTCGTCCGGGATGGTCCCGAAGGCGGCCTTTTCCTCGGCCGAGAGCTTGTTCCAGGCCGCCAGGTCGTCCTCGTTGAGGATGTAGAGGCGCTGCTTCCCGTGTTCGAACGGACCTTCCTGGACCACGCCCGTGACGGGGCTGATGACGGCCGGGTCCTTCGGGGGACGGGCTTCGAACAGGTCGGCCACGCGGGGCAGGCCGCCCGTGATGTCGCGCGTCTTGCTCGCGGAGCGGGGCAGCTTGCAGACCACGGCGCCGGCGCTGACCTTCTCGCCGTCCTCGACGACGAGGATGCCGTCCACCGGCAGCTGGAAGCTGTCGACCTTCTCGCCGGCGGCGTCGAGCACGTTGAGGCGGGGACGCAGCTGGCCGCGGCGGTCGATCATGATGCGCAGCGTGGTCTGGTTGGTCTGGTCGTCGTATTCCTTGCGGAGGGTGCGGTCGTCCACGACCTGCTCCCACTGGACCTTGCCGCCTTCGCGGGTGACGATGACCTGGTTGTAGGGGTCCCAGCCGAAGAGCTCTTCGCCCTTCTTGACGCCCTCGACGGGCAGCAGGGCGGCCTTCTGGTCGTCCAGGCTGAACTTCTTGAGCTCGGCGCCGTAGGGGACGGGATAGCGGCCGCGCACGATGTGCTCGGCGTCGCTGACCACCACTTCGCCGTTGCGGCTGGTGACGACCGGGACGCCGTCCTCGCGGACGACGAACTCGACCGATTCGTAGGCCACCGTGCCGTCGACGGGCGACTTGCGGGAGTTGTCCACGGCCAGACGGCTGGAGGCGCCGCCGATGTGGAACGTGCGGAGGGTGAGCTGGGTGCCGGGTTCGCCGATGGACTGGGCGGCGAGCACGCCGACCGCCTCCCCGATGTCGACCTTGCGGCCGTTGGCGAGGTTGCGGCCGTAGCACTGGGCGCAGACGCCGGTGTGGGCCTCGCAGGTGAGCACCGAGCGGACGACGACCGATTCGATGCCGGCGGCGTCGATGCGCGCGGCGATCCGTTCGTCGATCATCTCGCCGGCCTTGACGATGGTCTCGCCCGAGACGGGATGGACCACGTCCTCGGCGGCCACGCGGCCGAGGATGCGTTCGGAAAGCTCCTCGACGACGTCGTCGCCGTCCTTGACCGCGCGCATCTCCTTGCCCTGCTTCGTGCCGCAGTCGTCCATCGAGATGACGACGTCCTGGGCCACGTCGACCAGGCGGCGGGTGAGGTAGCCGGCGTCGGCCGTCTTCATGGCGGTGTCGGCCAGGCCCTTGCGCGCGCCGTGGGTCGAGATGAAGTATTCCATCACGTTCAGCCCTTCGCGGAAGGAGGAGCGGATGGGGTTTTCGACGACTTCCTGGCCGCCGAGCTGCTTCACGGGCTTCTGCATCAGGCCGCGCATCCCGGAGAGCTGCTTGATCTGCTCGCGGGAGCCGCGCGCGCCGGAGTCGGCCATCATGAAGACGGGGTTGAAGCCGTCGCGGTCGCCCTTGAGCTGCTCGAACAGCAGGTTCGAGATGTCGTTGGTGATGTGCGACCAGGCGTCGACGACCTGGTTGTACCGTTCGCCGTCGGTGATGACGCCGTTTTCGTACAGGTCGTAGATCTTGTCGACGTTCGCCTGGGTCCTGCCGATCATCTCGGTCTTCTCCGGCGGGATGATCATGTCGCAGATCCCCGCGGAGATGCCGGAGCGGCCGGCCCAGTAGTACCCGAGGTTCTTGATGTCGTCGAGGTACTGCACCGTGCGGGCGTTGCCGGCCAGGCGGTAGAGGTCGTCGATGGTCTTGGAGATGCTCTTCTTGCTGAACTCGATGTTCGCGAAGCCGAGCACGTCCTGGGGGACCTTCGAGTTGACGATGCAGCGGCCGACGCTGGTCTCGAGGAGCGTGTCCTCGAGGAGCTCGACCTTCTCGGCGCGGGCGCCGGCCTTCACGACCGTCTCGGTCCCGTCGGAGAGCTTCCGGACCTTGGTGTCGCGGAAGAAGACGGAGCTGTAGACGCGGCGGCCCTTTTCGAACCGCACGAGGATGCTCTTGTTGAGCGAGACGCGGCGGTGCGTGTAGGCGAGGGGTTCGTTCTCCTCGATCTTCCAGCTGCGGAACTTCTCGCCGACCGTGTTGCGGTAGTCGAGCCAGGCGTCGTCCGCGCCGCTGTTGTAGGCCTGCAGGGCCTCGTCCTCGCTGTAGAAGCGGTGGAGGCTGCGGTGGTAGTCCTCGGCCTCCGCGAGGGGCCAGACGTTGCCGTCGGGCTTGCGGTTGCAGCGGATCTTGGAGAGGTAGTAGAGCCCGAGGACCATGTCCTGCGCGGGAACCGCGATCGGCTTGCCGGAGGCGGGGTGCAGGATGTTGTTCGGGGCGATCATGATGACGCGGGCCTCGAGCTGGGCCTCGAAGCTCAGCGGGAGGTGCACGGCCATCTGGTCGCCGTCGAAGTCCGCGTTGAACGCGGCGCAGACCAGCGGGTGCAGGCGGATGGCCTTGCCTTCGATCAGGCGGGGGTAGAAGGCCTGGATCCCGAGGCGGTGCAGCGTGGGGGCGCGGTTCAGCAGCACGGGGTGGTCGTTCAGGATGTCCTCGAGGATGTCCCAGACCTCTTGGCGCTGCTTGTCGATGAAGCGCTTCGCGGACTTCACCGTGCCGGCGTAGCCCTCTTCGGTCAGGCGGTGCACGACGAACGGGCGGTAGAGCTCGAGGGCCATGTCCTTGGGCAGGCCGCACTCGTGCATCCTGAGCTCGGGGCCGACGACGATGACCGAGCGGCCGGAGTAGTCGACGCGCTTGCCGAGCAGGTTCTGGCGGAAGCGGCCGGTCTTGCCCTTGAGCAGCTCGGAGAGCGACTTCAGCGGACGGTGCTCGCGGCCGGAGCCGGAGTGGCGCTTGCTGTTGTCGAAGAGGGAGTCCACGGCCTCCTGCAGCATGCGCTTTTCGTTGCGCAGGATCACCTGGGGCGCCTTGATCGCGATCAGCTTCTTCAGGCGGTTGTTGCGGTTGATCACGCGGCGGTAGAGGTCGTTCAGGTCGGAGGTCGCGAAGCGGCCGCCGTCCAGCGGGACCAGCGGGCGGAGGTCCGGCGGCAGCACGGGCAGCACGTCGAGGACCATCCACTCGGGGTTGTTGGTCGAGCGGTTGAACGCCTCGACGACCTGCAGCTGCTTGAGGAGCTCGGCCTTGGCGTTGACCGTGTTGTTCTCCTTGATTTCGGCGCGCAGGCGCTTGGCGACCTCGACGAGGTCGATCTCGGCGAGCAGGCGGCGGATGGCGCTGGCGCCCATGTCCACCTCGAGCTCGCGCTTTTCGGAGACGAGGTTGCGGTAGTCCTCCTCCTTCAGCAGCTGGCCCTTGGAGAGGTCGGTGTTGCCGGGGTTGAGCACCACGTAGTGCTCGTAGTAGACCACGCTCTCGACGTTGCCGCGGTCGCCCGCCGCGCTGTTGTAGAGCGTGAAGCAGTTCTTGCCGTAGGCGGCCTTGCAGAGCAGGTTGATGACGTTCGGGGTGCCGCGGAAGAACCAGATGTGCACGACCGGGATGGCCATTTCGATGTGGCCCATGCGCTTGCGGCGCTCCTTGGCCTCGGTCACCTCGACGCCGCAGCGGTCGCAGATCACGCCCTTGTAGCGGATCCGCTTGTACTTGCCGCAGTTGCACTCGTAGTTCTTCACCGGTCCGAAGATCTTCTCGCAGAAGAGGCCGTCCTTCTCCGGCTTGAAGGAGCGGTAGTTGATGGTCTCGGGCTTGACGACTTCGCCGAAGGACCAGCTGCGGATCACGTCGGGAGAGGCGAGCTGGATGGAGACCGCGCCCTTGTTCTGCTGGATGTCGTTCTGCTGTTCCATCTTCTTACTCTCCGATCTTGATGTCGAGGCCGAGCGCGCGGATCTCGCGGATCAGCACGTTGAAGGACTCGGGGATGCCGGGTTCGGGGGCGTTTTCGCCGTGGACGATGGCGTTGTAGACGTTCGTGCGGCCCACCGTGTCGTCGGACTTCACCGTCAGGATCTCCTGCAGGGTGTAGGCCGCGCCGTAGGCCTGGAGCGCCCAGACCTCCATTTCGCCGAAGCGCTGGCCGCCGGACTGCGACTTCCCGCCGAGCGGCTGCTGCGTGACGAGCGAGTAGGGGCCGATGGCGCGGGCGTGCATCTTGTCGTCGACCAGGTGGTGCAGCTTGAGCATGTACATGTAGCCGACCACGACCGGCGAGTGGAAGCGTTCGCCCGTGCGGCCGTCGATCAGGTGGGTCTTGCCGCTCTTGGGCAGCTTGGCCTCGCCGAGGGCCGCGATGACGTCGTCGTAGGTCGCGCCGTCGAAGACGGGGGTCGCGAACTTCAGGCCGAGGGTCTTGGCCGCCCAGCCGAGGTGCACTTCCAGGACCTGCCCGACGTTCATTCGGGAGGGGACGCCCAGGGGGTTCAGGAGGATCTGGATCGGCTCGCCGTCCTCGGTGAAGGGCATGTCCTCGACCGGGACGATCTTGGAGACGACGCCCTTGTTCCCGTGGCGGCC
>JAGCEZ010000084.1 GCA_017650365.1 Fibrobacterales bacterium
CCCCCGCCCAGGTCGCGGAAGCCGCGCCCGCGGCCGAACCCGCCCCCGAAGCCGCGCCGGCCGCGGAAGCCCCCGCCGCCGAGCCCGCCCCCGAAGTCAAGCACTGGGTCCCCACGCTCGGCGCCCGCTTCAACCTCAGCCAGTCCAACAGCGACAACTGGGTCACCGCCGGCGACGACGCCCTCCTCTGGGAATTCCTCGTGGACGGCAAGCTGGTCGGCACCTGGGGCAAGCACGAATGGGTGAACGAAATGCACTTGGGCTACGGCGAGACCAAGATCGGCAACGCCGCCGCCCGCAAGTCGCTCGACAAGCTGCAGGGCGAATCGCGCTACTCCTGGAAGTTCACCGAGATGTTCTCGCTCTACGCCGGCGTCCTCGCCGAATCGCAGTGGACCACCAGCTACACCTACAAGGACAACGGCCGCAAGGTCGCCGTCTCCGACTACTGGGACCCCGGCTACCTGACCGCCAGCGCGGGCCTCGGCTGGCGTCCGCTCGAAGAGATCCAGAACCGCCTCGGCTTCGCCTACAAGAACACCTGGGGCTCGAAGTACTTCGGCTGGGCCGACGACCCCGACACGAAGAAGATCGAGACCTGGCGCGGCGAGCCCGGCCTGGAATACATCCTCGACATGACCTGGGCCAAGGGCGAATACGTCAGCGCCGCCAGCAAGTTCTCGCTCTTCGCGAACTTCAAGGGTCTCGAGGAAGTGGACCTCAAGTGGGAGAACAGCCTGAAGGCCAACTTCAACAAGTACGTGGCCGTCACCGCCTCCCTCGACATGCTCTACGACAAGAACCTGAGCGAAGACGCGCAGCGCCGCGAAAGCGTCTCCCTCACGCTGCAGTACAACCTCTTCGAATAGCCCGAAGATGGCGAAACGGGCGCTGATCGTCGGGGCGGGCCCCGCGGGGCTCACCGCGGCGCTCGAGCTGCTGCGGACCACCGACGTCCTCCCCTTGGTCGTCGAGGCCGAGGGGTTCGTCGGGGGCATCTCCCGCACCGCCGTCCACAACGGCAACCGCATCGACATCGGCGGCCACCGCTTCTTCAGCAAGAGCGACGAGGTGATGGAGCTCTGGCGGCGGATCCTCCCGCAGCAGGGCGCCCCCAGCTCGGACGACGTCCGCATCGGACGCCCGGTCGCGCTGGCCGAAGGCGGCCCGGACCCGGAGAAGACCGACCGCGTGATGCTGAGCCGGTCGCGCCTCTCGCGCATCCTCTTCCTCCGCAAGCTCTTCGACTACCCCGTCAGCCTGAACCTCGACACGGTCCTGCGCCTCGGCCCGGTCCGCATGGCGAAGATCGGGCTGAGCTACCTCAAGGTCTCCCTCCTCCCCAAGCGCGAGGAGAAGAGCCTCGAGGACTTCATGATCAACCGCTTCGGCGTGGAGCTCTACCGCACCTTCTTCCGGGACTACACCGAGAAGGTCTGGGGCGTGCCGTGCAGCGAGATCTCGCCCGAATGGGGCGGACAGCGGATCAAGGGGCTCTCGGTCATGAAGACCGTGGCCCACGCGCTCAGGCAGCTCCTGCCCAAGGGCGGGAAGAAGGACGTGGCGCAGAAGGGCGTGGAGACCAGCCTGATCGGAAACTTCCTCTACCCCAAGCTCGGCCCCGGGCAGCTCTGGGAGACCCTCGCGGACGAGATCCGGAAGGCGGGCGGCGAGATCCGCCTGGAACGCAGGGTCGTCGAGATCCTGCGCGACGGGGACCGCGTGACCGGCGCCGTGGTCGAAGGGCCCGACGGGCGCGAGACGATCGAAGCCGACTACCTGATTTCGTCGATGCCGGTGGCGGACCTGGTCCGCGCCATGTCCGGCGTTCCCGACGAGGTGCGGCGCGTGGCCGAAGGGCTGGTGTACCGCGACTTCATGACCGTCGGGCTCCTGCTCGACCGCCTGGAGCTGAAGAAGAACGCGAAGAAGGGGACGCCCGAAAGCCGGCTCGACCACGTGGCCGACAACTGGATCTACGTGCAGGAGAGCGACGTGAAGCTGGGCCGCATCCAGGTCTTCAACAACTGGAGCCCCTACCTCGTCTCCGACCCCTCCAGGATCTGGATCGGGCTGGAGTACTTCGCGAACGAAGGCGACGCGATGTGGACCATGCCCGACGACGAGTTCGTGGACTTCGCGGTCTCCGAGCTGGAGAAGATCGGCGTGGCGAAGCGCGAAAGCGTGCGCGACTCCGTCCTGATCCGCGTGAAGAAGGCCTACCCCGCCTACTTCGGCTCCTACGGCGAGTTCGGCAAGGTGCGCGAGTGGACCGACTCGATCGAAAACCTCTACCTCGTCGGGCGCAACGGCATGCACCGCTACAACAACATGGACCACTCCATGCTGAGCGCGATCGAGGCCGCGAAGGCGATCCGCTCGGGAAGCTCCGACAAGAGCCGCATCTGGGACGTCAACACCGAAGAGGAGCACCAGGAGATCTCTTCGGAAAAGAAACCCGCGCATTAGGCCGCACGCGATGATGGCGCTCCGTTTCCTCGCGAAGTTCCGGGAGATTCCGCTGGGGCTCCTGTTCGTCCTCTTCGCGGTCCTCTCCTTCGGGCGCGAGCCGGAGATCGAGAACGTCTTCTTCACCGGCGCGGACTGGAGGTCCGAACCCGTTTCGCTCCCCTTCGAGCGCTCCGGCCTGACGCGCTTCTCCGTCGAATTCGACGTCAACTCCCTCGGGAAGCCCTTCTCGCTGCGCCTGATCCCCGACGACTGCGCCTACGACGTGATCGTCAACGGGAAGAACCTCGAGCTGGGCGGAAAGCGCGGGCTCTGCGACTTCCAGGACGGCTTCGTGCTGACGCCGCGCGACCTGGAGCCCGTGCTCCAGGACCTGAACCACTTCTCGGTCCGGATCCGGAACAGGGGCGGCCCCGCCGGCCTGGACGCGAAGGTCCTCGGCGGCTCGCGCTTCGGGAACGCCGCGGGCCTCCTGGCCGCGCTCCTCTTCTGCGCGCTGCTCTTCTCGCTCCTTCGCCGGACGAGGTTCCCCGGCTGGGCCGCCGCGCTCGTCGCGCTGGCCACGCTGCTGCACGTCCTCTACGCGTTCGACACGCCGTGGCAGTCGCGCGCGCACGACGTGGGCGGGCACGTGGCCTACGTGAAGCACATCGTCCGGACCGGGACGATTCCCGACGCCGGCGCCTGCTGGACCTGCTATCATCCCCCGCTCTACTACCTGGCCAACGCGCCCGTCCACGCGGCGGGCCAGGCGCTCTTCGGGCAGCCCGAGCGGGCGATGCAGTGGTTCTCGGTCCTCCTCTCCTGCCTGACCCTGGCGCTCGGCGTCGCGGTCCTGCTGAAGACGATGCGCGGGGCTCCGCTGGCGGTCGCCTGCCTGCTCTGGTGCCTCTGGCCCGTCCTCTTCCTCGTCGCCCCGCGGATCGGGAACGACCAGCTCTTCTACGTCGCGCACCTCGGCGCGCTCCTGGGCTGCGTCGCCTGGCTGCGGGACCGGAACGCGCGCGGGCTCTTCCTCGCCGCCGTCTGCTGCTGGTTCGCCTGGTGGACGAAGAGCACGGCGGCGGTGACGATCGCCCTCTGGTGGACCGCGCTCGGGATCTCGGCCGTCCGCAGGATGGCCGAGGGACCCGCCGCCGAACCGGCCGCGCCCGGCGACGCGAAGTGGTTCAACCCGGCGATCGTCGCCGGATGCGGCCTCCCGCTGGCCATCGGCCTCCTCCGCCTGTTCGGCGGCGGCGACCTGGTCGGGAACTCCGACGGGCTCGCGGACGAGCTCGCCGTGAAGAGCGGGCTGCAGAACCTCCTCTGGTTCGACCTGCGCGAATTCCTGACGACGACCTGGACCTCGCCCTGGACCGACGCCGGCGGCCGCCAGTTCCTCGCCACCTACATGGCGAAGACGGCGCTCTTCGGCGAGTTCGACCTGCTGAACACCCCGCTCGGGAACGCCTGCGCGACGCTCATGTGCTTCTCCTTCGTCGGACTCGCCGCCTTCGCGGTCCGCGGGTTCGTCCGCCGGAGGCTCGGCGCGACGGAACTCCTCCTCGTCGCGCAGGGAGTCCTCTTCTACGGGGCGATGGCGGCGCTGCGCGCGAAGTACCCGTTCGCCTGCAGCTCGGACTTCCGCTACGCGGTCCCGATGCTGCTCTCCTTCGTCCCCTTCGTCGCCTGGGGCATGGAGAAGGAGGACGCCGGCGCGAAATGGCGCCTCCTCCGCGCCGCGGTCCTTCTGTTCTTCGTGGGCCCGACCCTCGTCCTCTGCCTCTCGCTGTAGGCGCGGTCCCGGCCCGCGGGTCCGCGGGACTCCTTTCCGCAATGCGAAAAATCCCCCGCTCCGAGGAGCGGGGGATTCCTTTTTCCTTCCGGGGACCGGATCCGGCTAGCGGATCTTGCCCTGGTAGACGGCCTTGGCGCCGAGCTGCTCTTCGATGCGGAGGAGCTGGTTGTACTTGCAGATGCGGTCGGTGCGCGAGAGCGAACCGGTCTTGATCTGCCCGCAGGCGGTCCCGACGGCGAGGTCGGCGATGAAGGTGTCTTCGGTTTCGCCGGAGCGGTGGGAGGCGACGGCGGTGTAGCCGGCCTTCTGGGCCATCTTGATGGCTTCGAGGGTTTCGGTGACGGTGCCGATCTGGTTGACCTTGATCAGGATCGAGTTGCAGGCCTTCTGCTCGATGCCCTTCTTCAGGCGGGCGGGGTTGGTGACGAAGAAGTCGTCGCCGACCAGCTGCAGCTTCTTGCCGAGCTTCTTGGTGATGGCGGTGTAGCCTTCCCAGTCGTTCTGGTCGAGGGCGTCCTCGATCGAGATGATCGGGTACTTCTTCAGCCAGGCTTCGTACTTGGCGACCATGTCGGCGGCCTGGTAGAGCTTGCCGGGTTCGGTCTTCCAGAACTTGTAGCCCTTGCGGCCGCCTTCGTCGAAGAGTTCGGAGCTGGCGCAGTCGAGGGCGATGCAGATGTCCTTGCCGGGCTTGTAGCCGGCGGCCTTGATCGCCTCCATGATGAGGTCGAGCGCCTTGTCGTTGTCGACGTTGGGCGCGAAGCCGCCTTCGTCGCCGACGGCGGTGACCTGGCCCTGCTTCTTCAGGACGCCCTTGAGGGTGTGGAACACTTCGTCGATCCAGCGGAGGCCTTCGGAGAAGCTCTTGGCGCCCACGGGCATGACCATGAACTCCTGGAAGTCGATCTTGTTGTCGGCGTGCTTGCCGCCGTTGACGATGTTGGCCATCGGGGTGGGCAGCTTGAACTGCTTGGTGCCGTGGAGCTTGCCGATGTACTTCCACAGGGGCATGTTCTTCACGTGCGCGCCGGCGACGCAGATCGCCATGGAGGCGCCGAGGATGGCGTTGGCGCCGAAGTTGTTCTTGTTGGCGGTGCCGTCGAGCTCGATCATCAGCTCGTCGAGCTTCTTCTGTTCGAGGGGGTTCTTGCCCTTGAGCGCCTTGGCGATCTTGCCGTTGACGGCGGCGACGGCCTTCAGCACGCCCTTGCCCTTGTAGGCCTTGGGGTCGCCGTCGCGGAGTTCGCAGGCTTCGTATTCGCCGGTGCTGGCGCCGGAGGGCACCGCCGCGCGGGCGAGGAAGCCGTCGCTGAGGACGATGTCGACTTCGACGGTCGGATTGCCGCGGGAGTCGAGGATCTGGCGGCCTTTGACGGACTTGATGGTGATGACTTTGGTGGCCATTTGGCGCTCCATGGGTATGGGTTGAAAACCGTGCTCAAATATAGGATTGGCGCCCCCGCGTGGCTATCATTGTCGCATGGCCGCCTCCGCCCAGAGCTCCCGGGACTCCCTCGCCAAGCGGGTCTGCCGGGTCTGCTTCCTCTCGCTCTTCCTGCCGCTGTGGGCGGGGCTGCTCCTCCACGCGCTCGAAGGGCTGGCCGGGGAGGGCCCGACCGTCCGGCTCCTCCTTCCCGCCGGGCTGGCGGCCGCGGGCTTCCTCCTCCACCGGATCCTGCGGAGCCGCGCGCCGGACAAGGTCTCGAACTTCGTCGGGTTCCTCTCCACGCTGGAGCACGAGCTGACGCACGCCGCCGTCGGGCTGCTCTTCCTCCGCCCGCCGAAGAGCCTGCACGTGGCCGAGGACGGCGGCGGCTACATGACGCTGAGCGAGGGGAACTGGTTCATCGGCCTGGCCCCCTACGCGATCCCGCTCTACGCCTCGGCGGCCTTCCTGCTGGGCCGCTTCGTCCGCGAGCCCTGGGACGCCCGGTGCGCCGCGGCCGCGGCGCTGCTCTACGGCGCCTTCCTCTCCGAGCTCCTGAAGTCGATCCACCCGAAGCAGACCGACCTCGTCTGCCGGGGCTTCCTGCAGTCCGTCGTCTGGGTCGCGCTCTTCCAGGCCCTGCTGCTCTGCTTCTCGCTCGACATGGCCGTCGGGAACTGGTCCTGGGGCGGGGCGCTGTCGTCCGCGAAGGAGTGCTACGTCCGGATCTTCCGGTTCGCGCTCGACGCGGCGGGCCGGATCGCCGGAGGCGGGGCGTAGCGCCGCGGGGTCCCCGCTCCCTCCAAATTCTATCATTGAAGAAACGGCCCGCGCCGCCCCGGCGGGCGCCGCTTTCCTCCCCCGCGGAGAAAACGATGAAAAAGTTCTGGATCGCCTCGGGCGCCTTCTTCGCCCTCCTCCTCGTCCTCTTCCACGGCTTCGTCTTCGACGGATCGTCGCTTCTGCTCAACGCGGACCAGCTCAAGGGGATCGGCGTGCGCTACGTCGCGCAGGACGTCGTCCTGCCGCAGTGGGACAACTCGCGCCTGGGCGGCATCCCCACGCTCGACGCCATGTTCGGCGACGCCTACCACCCGCTCCGCCTGCTGCAGCGCGTCATGGACCCGGCCCGCGCGATCGGCTGGAAGTTCCTCCTCTGCGTGCAGCTCGCCTTCATGGGAGGCCTGCTGCTCTTCGGACGCCTGGCGGGAAGTTTCGGCGCAGGCGCGCTGGTGGCCCTGCTCTTCGCGCTGAACCCCGCCTTCTTCTCGCTCTGCTACCCCGGGCACGACGGGAAGATGATGGTGATCTCGGCCCTGCCCTGGCTGCTCTGGGGCCTGGTGAAGCTCGCGAAGGACGGCGAACTTTGGGGAGGCGCGGCCATGGCGCTCGCCCTCGTCTGGATGCTGCTCTCCAGCCAGCTGCAGACGGTCTATTTCACCCTGTGGGGGCTGCTGTTCCTGTCGCTCTTCCTGGTCTTCGGGGAGAAGGTCCCGGCGAAGACGAAGATCCTGCGCCAGGGGATCGTCGGGCTCGCGGTGGCCGCGGCGCTGGCGACGGCCTCGTTCCAGATCCTGCCGCAGCGCGACTACGTGAAGGAGTGGTCGGTCCGCGGCAGCGCGGAGAAGACGACGTTCGGGCACGCGGTCTCGTGGTCGCTGCACCCCGAGGAACTCGCCTCGGTCGTCCTGCCCGGTTTCATCTCGCGCCGGTCCGACGTCTCCTCGCCCGACGGCGCGGGCATCGTGGAGAAGCACTACTGGGGCCGCAACTTCCTCAAGCTCAACCAGGACGCCCTCGGCGCCGCGCTGCTGATCCTCGGGTTCCTGGGGTTGGCGCGGCGCGGGCTCCGGCGCGAAGCCGCCTTCTGGCTCGGCGCTTCGGCCCTGGTCCTGGCCTACGTCCTCGGCGCGCACACGCCGCTCTTCCGGCTCTTCTACGAATGGCTGCCCGGCGTCAGCTCGTTCCGCGCCCCCTCGATCGCGAACTTCTGGCTTCCGATGGCCGCCGCCTGGATGGCCGCGCGGTTCTTCGCCGACCTGGAGGAGCGTCCCGACGAGCCGTTCCCGAAGCTCCCGCTCTTCGCGCTCTGCGGCGCCGCCGCGTTCCTGGCCGTCGCGCGGAGCTTCTGGAGCTCGTTCCTCGGCGCCCCGGCGGCCCTCCTCGTCGTCGCCCTGGCCCTCGCCGCGCTCGCCGCCCTGGCCGCGCAGGAGAAGGGAGTTCCCTTCTCCGCGAAGTCGTTCGGCGACCTCTTCCGCGGCGGCTGGAAGGCCGTTCCCGTCCCCATGCTCCTTTCGGTCTGCGCGACGGCCCTCGTCCTGGTCTTCGCGGTCACGGGCGTCGACGGGCTCTATTCGCAGGAGAGCGTGCGCGACTACTTCACGCCGCTGGACGACGGCCCGCGCGGGACCATGCAGGCGGAATCCTCCGCCGTCTGGGCCAGCCTCGTCCTCTTCGCGCTCGTCGCCGCCGCGGTCCTCAAGGGCTCCGGGAACCTCCGCGCGCCCAGGGCCCTGCTCCTGGTCGGCGCCGCGGCGCTGGCCGACCTCCTCTGGACCGACGCCCCCTTCGTCGACGTCGTCCCCGCGGAGAAGGTCGTCCCCCCGGCGCTCAAGGCCGACTGGGCGCGCCTCCAGAAGCAGACGGGCGCCGAGCCGCCGAACGACTACCGCCTGCTCTCCTTCGGCGGAATCAACGACAACCTCGGCGGCTTCGCGGGCTTCCGCGCGGTCCTCGGCTTCCACGACAACGAACTGCGGTCCTTCCGCGAATTCACCGGCGGACAGGGCCGGACGCGCCTGATCTCGGGCCTGCAGAAGGGCGACCCGGCCGGATCTGCGGCGCTCAACCTCCTGAACGTCCGGTACGTCCTCGCGCAGGGGCGCCTGGTCGAGAACCCCGCCGCCCTGCCGCGCGTCGCGCTCTACGACAGCGTCCTGGTCCTGCCGCGCGACGCGCAGCTCGCCGCGCTCGACGCCCGCTCGTTCGACGAGCGGACCGTGATGCTGCTCGAGCCCGAAGACGCGGGCGTCGGCGCGGCGCACCCGGCCTTCGCCCCCGCCGCGGCGGGCGACTCCTCCGCTTCCCCGGCCCGGGCGGCCGATTCCTCCTCCGCCGCGGCGGCGCCCGAACGGCTGCCCGCGGGAAGCGCGCGCGTCGTCGCGAACCCGAAGCCCGACGAACTGGTCGTCGAGACCAAGAGCGACCGCCCGGCGATGCTCTTCCACTCCGAGAACTGGATGCCCGGCTGGCGCGCGACCGTGGACGGGAACGAAGTCCCCGTGGTCCGCGCCTTCTACGCGCTCCAGGCGGTCCCCGTCCCCGCGGGCGAGCACCGCGTGGAGCTCCGCTACCGCTCGCCCGCGCTCGCGCGCACGAACCCCGTGGTCTGCGCCGGGCTCCTCCTCCTCGCGCTCCTCTGCGGAATCGGGTTCCTGAAGCGGAAGGAGGGCTGATCCGTTGGCCCGCCCCCTCCTGCGCCGCCTGAAGATTCCGCTGCGGATCGCCGTCGCGGCGCTCCTGCTCTGGCTCGTCGTGCGGAAGATCCCGCTGGACGACGTCGCGCAATCGCTGGAGCACGTCTCGTGGAGGCTCTTCGCGCTGGGGACCGCGCTCTTCCTCCCGACCTTCCTCCTGCAGGCGCTGCGCTGGCGCGCCCTCTTCGCGGGCGGCCGCGACTCCGTCCCGGGCGTCTGGGCCTTTTTCCGGCTGATCTGCATCGGGCAGTTCGCCAGCCTCTTCCTCCCCTCCTCCGCCGGCGGCGACGTCGTCCGGGCCGTCCTGCTCGGGCGCGACGAGAAGGCCTACGGCGCCGCGGCGGGATCGATCCTCCTGGGCCGCGTCGTCGGCGTGGCCGCACTCGTCGCCTTCGTCTGGATCGGCCGCGCCGTCGAGCCCGCGCACCTCGGCGCGCTTCCGCGCGCGGTCCCGGCCATGGCGGTCCTGACGGCCGGGCTCGCCCTCTGCTGCGCCTTCCTCGCCTTCGCGCCCGACGCCTGGCTCGCGAAGGCCCTCGACCGCCCGAAGCTCGCCGGGCTTCTCGCCAACGTCCGCGGCGCCCGCGCGCTCCCCGCCCGCGAAAAGGCCGCCGTCGTCGCCCTCTCCGTCGCGATCCAGTTCCTGAGCAACCTCCTGACCGCCGTGCTCTACTGGGCGGTCGGGATGCCGTTCCCGGCGATCGGGCTCTTCACGCTGCTTCCGCTGCTGATGCTGGTCAACATGGTCCCCGTCAGCTTCTTCAACATCGGCGTCCGCGAGGCGGCGATGATCGCGCTCTTCACGCCGCTGCCGGGAATCACGGCCGCGCAGTGCGTGGCGGCGAGCGCGCTTGGCTACGTTTCGGTTCTGTTCCCCTCCGCCGTCGGGGCCCTCTTCTGGGCCTGCCGCGCGAAGAAGGGGGAAGGAGAGGGCAGATGAGCGAGATTTCCGACTTCGCGAAGGAGCGCTACGCGCAGAGCGCCATGTCCGGCGCCGACTACACGGCGGAGCGCGTGCGGCGCACGGTCCGGTGGATTCCGAAGACCGGGAAGCTCCTCGAGATCGGCGTGTGGGACGGATCGATCGTGCGCGCCTACCGCCCGGCGTTCGAGGGCGAAATCTACGGCACCGACGTCAGTCTGGACGCGATGAAGCCCGCGCTGCCGCTTCTGAAGGAGGCGAAGCCCTGCGACCTCAACCGCGACGAACTCCCCTGGCCGGAGAACACGTTCGACTGCGTCGTCTGCTGCGAGGTGATCGAGCACATCGTCGACACCGACCGCCTGCTCTCCGAGCTGAAGCGCGTCCTCAAGCCCGGCGGCGTCCTCGTGCTCTCCACGCCGAACCTCGCCTCCGCGCTCAACCGCGTCTTCGTGCTGCTCGGCTGGCAGCCGCTCTCCACGGAGGTCTCCACGCGGAGGAGCGACTACGGCAACCCGCTCCGGAAGCCGCTCACGCCGGCCGGGCACGTCCGCAGCTACACCTTCCGCGCGCTCGTCGAGCAGGCGAAGGACGCCGGCTTCTTCGTCGAACGCGCCGCGGGCGCGCCGGTGACGAGGGGTTTCGCGACGAAATGCGCCGAAAAGCTCTTCGGGGCGCTCTCCGCGTCGCTCGCGAGCGACGTCATGCTCCGCTGCCGCAAGCCGCTCTGACGGCCTACTCCTCTTCGGGCCCCTCGGCGAGCGTTTCGCGCAGCAGCGGGAACTCCGATTCGGGCAGCTCCCCGAGCGCGGTCTCCAGCTGGCGCCGCCCCGCGGGAATCTGCGCCTCGAAGAAGGGCTTGCCCTGGCGGCGCCCGAGGTTCCCGAACGCGCCGCAGGCCTGCATCAGGCGCTGGAGCGAGGCCTCGACGAAGGCGCGCCAGTTCGCGCTGGAGGCGTCGATCTTCCGCAGCCCGCACCAGAGGCGCCAGAGGTAGCGCACCTGCTGGCGGTCGAGCCCGACGTAGGGGTCCCAGAGCAGGCTCGCGAGGTCGTACCAGACGGAGCCGACGCGCGCGCCCTGGTAGTCGATCGCCGCGAGGGAGAGCGGCCGCGTCCGGACCGCCATCAGGTTCTGCGACTGGAAGTCGCGGTGCATCAGCCCGACGGGGTGCCGCCGGACGCGGAGGGCCAGCTCGTCGAACTCGTCGGCGAGCGCGTCG
Organism: Fibrobacterales bacterium; assembly: GCA_017650365.1. GTDB lineage: Bacteria > Fibrobacterota > Fibrobacteria > Fibrobacterales > CADBQJ01 > CADBQJ01. The sequence continues at coordinate 11,296 of JAGCEZ010000084.1, forward strand.
CGACGTTCGCGCCCGATCCGCATCACGCCCCCGAGCCAGTGTTCCGAGAAGTAGTCGGTTTCCCAGCGGAGGGCCTTGTAGCCGAACTTCCGTTCGACGAGAAGCGCGGGACCGTCGGTCTCGCAGTCCGCGCACCTCTCCTGCATGCCGGCCAGCAGGGCGAGCGCGGCGGAATAGCGGTTGAAGAGCCCCTCCTCGGAGCCCTCGTTCCGCACGACGTCGTAGAACGAGACCGAGCCGAGGTCCTCCATCAGCATCTGCCCGGCGATCTCGTCGGCCACGTGGAGCTCGGGCACGCGCACGCCCTTCCTCAGGAGGTACCGCGTCATCTCCTCGAACCGCCCGAAGTCCGCGTCGACCGCGGGCTGCGTCATCAGCACGACGCTGCCTTCGCCCAGGGGCGCGCGCCAGTACCGGCGGTTCGAGCCCGCCTTCCCGGCCGCGGTCCAGGACGAGGAGAAGTCGAACCCGCGTTCCTCCAGCCAGATCTTCAGGCGGGAGGAGAGCTCTCCGGAAAACGTTTCGACTTCCGCTTCCATTTCAGACCTCCCATCGGAAACCGTCGCCGACCACTACGCCGCGCAGGCGTTCGCCCGCGGCGACCCGCCCGCCCGGGAGCACCAGCGAGCGCTCCAGGACGCAGCCCTCCCCGCACGACCCGCCCGCGCAGACCGCGGACCGGACCAGCGCCGCCGATTCCGGGACTTCGCCCCACGAATCCAGCCCGAGTTCGTCCAGGCGCGCCGCCGTCGCCTCCAGAAGGCCCGCGGGCGTGCCGACGTCGATCCAGCGCGCGCTTTCCGGCGCCTCCAGCAGCGCGGGCGCGCGGCCGGCCTCCAGCTCGGACCTCCAGAACTCGCGGACGTCGAAAAGCCCCTCCGGAATCCGTTCCAGCGCGGAGGGCGCGTACCACGAAATGCCCGTGAAGGTGAGCGACCCGCGGTCCGAGCCGAACCGCCCCTTCACGCCGGCCAGCTTTCCACACTCCTCCGCGAGCGTGTTCACGCGCGGGTCGTTCCGCCCGAGCAGGACGACCTCCGCGCCCGTCCTCCGCGCGCGCTCGGCGAACTCCCGCAAATCGATCCCGTGCCAGACGTCGCCGTTGGCGACGAGCAGTTCGTCGCGCTCCGCCTCGCGCGCCATCCGGGCGAGCGGCCCGGCGGTGCCCAGGATCTCGGGCTCGAAGAAGACCTTCTCGACGCGCCCGTCCCGCTCCGCGAACTCCGCGATCCGCTCCGCGAGATGGTGCGCGTTCGCGAAGACGCGCACGCCGGGCGCGGCGACCCGGTCGACCACGCGCGAGAGCAGCGTCTGGTCGACGACCGGGACCAGGGGCTTCGGGATCCGGTCGGTCAGCGGCCGCAGCCGAGTCCCCAGGCCGGCGCAGAGGACCAGCGCGTTCACAGCGGCCGCTCCTCGATCCGGGCGCGGCGGATCGCGGAACTCCCGAGCAGGAGGTCGATCGCCGGGTATTTGAAGTTGTATTCGTAGCCCGCGGAGGCCGGGCGCCAGGCGAACCGGTCCGGATGGCGGTGGAAGGCGTAGCGCAGGATCTCGACCGCCCAGTCCAGCGAACGGAACGCGTCGCGGTCGGTCACGTGGATCTGCGCGCCGTGGCAGACCGCGCCGGCGAACTCCCTGAACGCGGGGTCGGCCCAGCCGGCGACGACGGGATCCCTGTACTTGTGGAACGTCGGCGCGAAATGGGCCGCGCGGAGGACGGCGCCCGGCAGCCCGAGCCCGTTCACGTGCGCGCAGAGCGCGTCGGCGTCGAGCCACGGCGCCCCGAAGAGCTCGAACGGCTTCGTCGTCCCGCGGCCCTCGGAGAGGTTGGTCGCCTCCAGCAGGCACATGCCCGGATAGACGACCGCGGTGTCGAGCGTGGGCATGTTCGGCGAGGGAAGCACCCACGGCAGCCCGGTCTCGTCGAACCAGGCCGCGGGGTCGTGGTTCTCCATCGGCAGCACGAAGAGCTTCGTCTTCGGGAAACGTTCCCTCCTGAACTGCCCGGCCAGCTCCCCGATCGTCTTCCCGTGGCGGTTGGGGATCGCGTCCATCCCGACGAAGCTCGAGAACTCCAGGTCCAGGAGCTCGCCCTCCGCGGCGTTCCCGATCGGGTTCGGGCGGTCGCAGACGACCACGGCCACGCCCGCCTTCTCGCAGGCGCGCATGCAGAGCCAGAGGCTCCAGACGAAGGTGTAGTAGCGGGCCCCCACGTCCTGCAGGTCCACCAGGAGGACGTCGATTCCGGAGAGCATCTCCGGCGTCGGTTCGCGGTGCGTTCCGTAGAGGCTGAAGAGCGGAAGCCCGGTCGACTCGTCCACGCCCCCTTCCCACTCGACCATGTTGTCCTGGGTCTGCCCCAGGATGCCGTGCTGCGGGCCGAAAAGCGCCGAAAGCCGGAAGAGCTTCCCGTCCAGGGCCTTCAGGGCGCCCAGCACGTGGCTCGTGTCCGGGAGGACGGAGGCCGGGTGCAGGAGGGCCCCCAGGCGGAGCCCGCGGAGCTCTTCGGGCCAGAGTTCGGCCAGGCGTTCGACGGGAAGGACCGTCCTCGGGGGACGGGGGGAGGAAGGGTGTGCGGAGGGGCTTCCCATGACAGAAATATAAGACTCTTCCTTGCTATCTTTACCTGTCGCAGAAACGGACTTTGAACTTCCAGAAGAGGTGAGAAAATGGCGGCTCTCAACAAGGTGATGATCATCGGCAATCTCGGCCGCGACCCCGAGGTCCGCCAGGCGGGCGACTCCCCCGTGGCCGACTTCTCCGTCGCCGTGACCGAAAAGTTCCGCGGCCGCGACGGCCAGCAGCAGGAACGGACCGAATGGGTCAACGTGGTCTGCTGGCGCCGCCTCGCCGAAATCGCCCGCGACTACCTCCGCAAGGGCTCCCCGGTCTACGTCGAGGGCAAGCTCCAGACCCGCAAGTGGCAGGACCGCGACGGCAAGGACCGCTACACCACCGAAGTGGTGGCCGACAACTTCCAGATGCTCGGCGGGCGCCGCGACGACTCCTCGCAGGGCGGCTACGAACGCCGGAACTCCGACGACCGCGGCGGCTACGGCAACGGCGGCCGCTCCTCCTACTCCGCCCCCGCCCCGCAGCCCCCGATGGGCGCCGGCGCGGACGACGACCTTCCCTTCTAACCCGGTTCCAGGGAGAGGACGGCGATGGAACTCACGCTCACCGAACTCGTCATCCAGCTTTCGCTGGCGCTCACCTGCATCGCCGTGGCGATCAACTCCCGCGGCCCGGTGCGCACCTCCCTCTCGGGCGTGCTGGCCACCGCGGTGGTCGGGATGACCGCCCTGCTCCTGATCCTCGGGCTGGGCACCGGCACCTTCAGCGCCATCGCCTCCGACGTCCGGGCCGAACGCCAGGCCGCCGCGGCGGAAAAGGACGACGTCGTCAAGGTCTCCGGCCGCCTCGCCCTTCCCGGCGAAGCCGCGGAACCCGTCACCGAGGAGATGAAGGCCCCCCAGCGCATGCTCCAGGAGGAGCGCGCCGCGAAGGAGCGCAAGTCGCTCGACGCCGGCAACCCCGCCGTCGCCGCCTACCAGGAGACCGTCCGCCCGCTCGTCTCCCGCGCCAAGGAGCTCGGGAACGCCCTCCGCAAGCTCAAGCTCGAAGGGCTGGCCGAGGAGAGCGAAAAGTACGGCGAGACCCGCGACCAGGCCATGAAGCTCCGCGCCGAATCGAGCGCCCTCGCCGAGGAGATCCTCGCGCTCAAGCCCCCGAAGGAGCTCTCCGCCACGCACCAGCTCTTCGTCGGATCCGCCGAGCACCTGCGCAGCTCCGGCTCGAAGGCCGCCCGCTTCTTCAGCGCCCCGAACGACTCGGAGGCGCAGACCCTGGGCAAGGGGACCCGCACCAGCGCCGAGACCTCGCTGAGGGCGCTCGGCGAGTTCTCCCGCCAGATCAAGCTCTAATCCCTCCAACACCGCAGAGGAACCGCAGAAGATGGACAAGAACGTCGCGATCATGGGCGCCACGGGCGCCGTGGGCCAGGAGATCCTTTCGATCCTGGAACAGAGGAACTTCCCGCTGAAGAGCCTGAAGCTGCTCGCCTCCGAACGCAGCAAGGGCAAGGAATTCAAGTTCCGCGGCGAAACGCTCAAGTGCGAAGTCCTCGGCAAGGACTCCTTCAAGGGCGTGGACCTCGTCCTCTCCTCCGCGGGCGCGGCGATCTCCAAGGAGTTCGCCCCGTACGCCGTGGAAGCCGGCGCCGTGGTCGTGGACAACACCAGCCAGTTCCGCATGGACGCCGACGTGCCGCTCGTCGTCCCCGAAGTGAACCCCGAGGACATCAAGCTCCACAAGGCCGAGTTCGGCGGGCGCGGCATCATCGCCAACCCCAACTGCACCACGATCATGATGGTGGTCGTGCTGAACCCGATCGAGAAGCTCTCGCACATCCGCAAGATCCACGTCTCCTCCTACCAGAGCGCCAGCGGCGCCGGCGCCGTCGCCATGGAGGAGCTGAAGCAGCAGTACAAGGACATCGTCGAGACCGGCTCGACCACGCACATCTCCAAGTTCCCCTTCCAGCTCGCCTACAACGTCATTCCCCAGATCGACAAGATGATGGAGAACGACTACACGAAGGAAGAGATGAAGATGTACAACGAGACGCGCAAGATCATGCACTCCGACGTGCGGACCAGCGCGACCTGCGTGCGCGTCAGCTCGCTGCGCTCCCACTCCGAGTCGGTCTGGTTCCAGACGGAACGGCCCCTCTCGGTCGAGGAGATCCGCGAGGCCCTGCGCAAGGCCCCGGGCGTGACGCTCAAGGACGACCCGCAGAACTACGTCTACCCGATGCCGCTCGAAAGCGCCGGCCAGGACGACGTCTTCGTGGGCCGCGTCCGCAAGGACATCGCCGACGACAACGGCAGCACCCTCTGGCTGACCGGCGACCAGATCCGCAAGGGCGCCGCGCTCAACGCCGTCCAGATCGCCGAACTGCTGTAGGCGCCGCGTGAACGGGGAACTGCCGACGCTGAAGGGGCTGAGCTCCATTCCGCGCCCGAACTGGATCGAGATCGACCTCGACGCGCTCGTGTCGAACCTGGAGCGGCTCAAGGCGAGCGCCGGGCTGAAGGACATCCTGCTGCCCGTGAAGGCCGACGCCTACGGCCACGGCGCGCTGGCCTGCTCCATGGCCTGCCAGCGCTCCGGCGCGGCGACGATGCTCGGCACGGCCCACCTCTTCGAGGCGATCGCGCTGCGCCAGTGGGGCGTGACCATGCCCATCCTGGTGCTCGGCCCCGCCTCGAAGGAGGAACTCCCCTTCTTCGTCGAGCACGACGTCGTCCCCACGATCGAAGACCCCGCGCTCGCGGAGTGGTTCGACGGCTTCCTCGCGGAAAAGGGCGCGACAGCCCCCTTCCACCTCAAGATCAACACGGGGATGAACCGCTTCGGCCTCCCCTGGGACGACGCCGCCTCCATCCGCCGCTTCGCCGCCCTGAAGCACGCGAAGATCGACGGCGTCTACAGCCACCTGGCCGTGGCCGACGACCCTTCCAGCGACTTCACCGAGGAGCAGTACCGCCGGTTCCGCGCCGCGGTCGGCGCGCTCCCCGAACGGCCGCGCCTGGTCCACCTGGCCGCCTCCTCCGGGCTGCTCCGCTTCCCGGACTGGGACGTGGTGACGATGGCCCGCCCCGGGCTCGCCTCCTACGGCGCCTCCCCGCTCGACGGCCGGACCGTGGACGAATTCGGACTGCGCCCCGCGCTCCGCATGTACTCCACCATCCGGATGGTCCACGTGGTCAAGGCCGGCGACTCGGTCTCCTACGGCCTGCGCTGGACCGCGCAAAAGGACTCGCGCGTCGCCCTCGTGGCCATCGGCTACGGCGACGGCTTCCGCCGCGCCCCCGCCCCAGGCGCCACGGTGCGGATCCGCGGGATCGACTGCCCCATCCTCGGCACCGTCTGCATGGACGTCATCATGGTCGACGTCTCGCACCTCCCCGAGGCGGCCGCCGGCGACACGGTGGCGCTCATCGACGCCGACGAAGGGCTGCCGCTCGAGAAGATCGCCGCGCGCTACAACACCATCCCCTACGAAATCAGCTGCGACCTGGCCCGCCGCCTCTACCGCGTCTACCGCTGGAAGGGCGAGCGGCTCAACTGGGACGAGCTCTGCGAAAAGATCCGGGATTAGGTCTCAGGTCTTAGTGCGGATAATCCGCAGCGCGTCGCTACCCCAATCGCCGCCAGCACTTCTTTTTCAGGAAGGCGGCGATTTTTCCTTCGTCCCGTCCTCCGTAGTAGCGGACGAGCAGGCGCTTGAACTCCGACACGTTCCGTTCCGGAATCACGAGAAGCCCCCCCGCGCGACCAATCAGATAGTGGTTGGCGAAGATCACCGCGGCGCGCTTGTTCCCGTCATTGAAAATCTGCGTCTTCATGCAGTAGAGGCAGAGCCGAATCGCGACGTCGACGGGTTCCCCGCCTTCGGAGAGGATTTGCGCGATGCGCTCTCGGACGTCCGCCTCGACCGGCAGCGGCGGCTTGTAGGTCGTGCCGCCGATCGCCACTGGGACGCCGCGGATACGGCCGCCGTCGGCGTAGAATCCCTCGTTCACGAGCCGCGCGACGTGGCGCAGGACGCTGTAGTCCGGCTTCGCCGCGACGAAGTCGGGGTCCGCGACGAACTCCCACGCGTGCTTCAGGTTCAGGATCTTCTGCACGTCGTTCGCCGAGACGCCGTTGACGCGCCCGTTTTCGAGGATGTCCTCGGTCTGCGGGAACGTGGTCGCCACCCCTTCCAGCACCGCCTGGTCGTAGATGCAGGACTTCATGTTCGCGCGGGCGAATTCGACGTTCAGCAGAACCGCCGCGGAAAGTTCCGTCGTTTCGTGGCCAAGCTCCGCAAGGCGCTTCGCGACGCCGCGAATCCTTTTTTTCAGCTCGCGCGCCTCCTTGGACCAGCGCAGAAGCGCCGCGTAGAGTTCGTCGTCGAACGCGCCCACGTAGGCGCTCGTCAGCTTTCCGGCCACGCGCTTGCGAATGTAGAGATACTTCCCCTCGCCGCGCGCCTTGATTTCCGGCGTGCCGTCGTAGGGCAGCAGCTTCAGCCGCGCCTGCAAATCCGCGCGCTGCCGCACCAGCTCCTGGATTTCCGAATATTCACGGTCCATCTTGGCTTCCATTGGGGAACAAATATAGGAAATTTATCGGGGTTTGTTCCCCAATTTAGCGATTAGTGGTCAGGTCTTGGGTAGCGGTCAAGACCTGATCCCTGATTCAGTCCTTCACGCAGCGGACCGGGAAGCCCTCGCGTTCGTCGCCGCTGCCCAGGGTCGACGCGTCGTCGAGGTAGGAGAGGAACAGGTAGTTCGCGCTGTTCGCGCTGTATCCGGTCGAGGACCAGAAGTGCGCGGCGATGCCGACGTTGACGAAATTCCCGTTCTCGTGCATCCGGAATCCGGAAGGAATCGCCGAGAAGCCGTAGGCGTCTTCGCCGTCGAGTCCGGGATTCCAGCCTGTGCTCGCCTTGAGGAACTTCCCGGCCTTCTTCGCGCCTCCGACGGCCTCGACCAGGTACTCCAGCTCCCAGTACTGGGGCATGTGCCACCCGTCGGGGCAGACGCCCTGGATTCGGTTGTCGGAAGCCTGGCAGATCTTCCCGTAGCCGCAGCCCGTCGTCGCGCTGTCCACCGCCGCCGCGTAGGTGTAGAGGCGGCCGTATTGCGCGCAGTATTGCGCGCTGTCGTTGTAGCACCAGCTCCGCCCGACGAGGCTCGGCATGGCGACGCTGTCCGCATAGTCCAGGTTCTCCGCCATCCAGCGCTGCAGGCCGATGCCGATGGTGTTGTATGTCCTGTTGCTGTCGCGCGCGTCGATCAGCGTGCCCGGAATCGTCGTCCGCGCCGCGATCCACTTGCCCGACTCGGCACAGCGCGCGTAGCCCTCGAACAGCACGGAGTCGCCCGCGTTGTAGCTCGTGCAGCCCAGGTCCGCGAGCTTTTCCGAAACCGTCGCGTCCCGGAACGTGTCCGCGTCGCAGACGTAGAGGAGCGAGTCCACGACAAGACCGTGGACGAGCGCGGAATTGCCGTCGCACTGGAGCCCGTAGGTGTTGTACTCCCGGACCTTCGCGCCGTCCCACTTGCCGTTGCGGCAGATGTAGTAGTAGTCGGTGGCGGCCAGGTCGACCTTCCCTTCGCGCTTCTGCGTGCAGCCGCCCAGTCCGAATGCGGTGTCGTTCGCGTTCGCCTTGCGCCACGCGCCCTGGAGCGAGTCGTACTTGTAGATCGCGTCGGTGACCAGCCCCTTCTGCACGAGCCCGTCTTCGGCCGCGCCCCAGAGGTAGGTGTCGTATTCGAGGACGGTCGCCTCGCGCCAGGCGCCCAGCCCCGCGTCGCAGGCGTAGCGGACGCCGGCCTCGCCGACGAGCCCGTCCGCGTCCTGCTTGATCTCGCCGGCGTTGGAGGCGCCGCAGGCGCCGAGCGGGGACTGCGGCCCTTCGTCCGCGGACGAGGAGGAGGTGGACGAAGAGGACGAGGAGGATTTCTTCCTGCTCGACCGTCCGCCGCCGGGCTCTTCCTCATCGGAGGAGTAGCCGTCGTCGTCGGAGGAACTGCCGATGGAGGAGCCGTCGCCGGAACCGCCCTCGCTCGAGGAGGAGAGCGTCGCTTCCGAGCCCGACGGGCCGCTGCCGCCGTCGTCGCCGCAGGCGGAGAGGAAGAGGGCGAGGAAAATGGCAAGGGCGAACGACTTGGCGTATTTCACGATTCCATCCCGGGGTAGAGGGTCTCTATTACAATATATCCCTAAATCTCTCTTCAAAAACGCATTTTTCGTTCCCCATGATTCTCCGAACGCCCGATTTCTTCGACCGGTTCCGCTGCACCGCGTCGGAATGCTCCGACAGCTGCTGCGTCGGCTGGGAGATCGGCGTGGACGAGGAGACGCGGAAACGCTACCAAGAGGTCGAAGGACCGCTCGGCGAAAAGCTCCGCGCGAACGTGGTCGACGGGCGGTTCCGGACGCTCGACGGCGGCCGCTGCCCCTTCCTCGACGGAAGGAACCTCTGCGAGATCCAGTCCGCGCTGGGCGAAGGCGCGCTCTGCGCCATCTGCCGCGAGCACCCGCGCTTCGTCAACCTCTACGGCGACCTCGAGGAGCGCGGGCTCGGCCTCTGCTGCGAAGAGGCGGTCCGGCTGCTGTTCGAGACCGACGAGCCGCTCGCCTTCGTCGCGCGGGAGACGGAGGGCGAAGGCCCCGCGCTGGACGACGGGGAACGCGAAGCCCTCTTCGCCGTGATCGAAAGCCGCGAGGCGCTCTTCGGGCTGCTCGCCCGGAACGACGTCCCGCTGGACGAGCGGCTGAAGGGCGTCCTCCTCCTCGCCGGGGAGCTGCAGGGGCTGCTGGACGAAATGACCGGAAACGCCGCGCCGGGAAAGCGCGGACCGCGCCCGGACGACCGGCTATTCCTTCCGCCCGCGGAGCTTCTCGCGCTGCTGGAAAGGACCGAAAGCTGCGGGGCGCGCTGGGACGCCGCCCTGGCCCGGATCCGCGAAGCCGTCCGGAACGGATCGCCCGAGGACGGCGCCCTTCTCTCCGAAGCGCGCAGCGCGAAGCTGGTCGCCTATCTCCTCTTCCGGCACTACGGAAGCGCCTTCTTCGACGGGCGGGCGCTCTCCAAGGCGCGGTTCGCGCTTCTCTTCTGGCGGACCGCGCGGCTCTTCGCGCGCGAACTCGCGGGGCCGGACGCGCGCGACCTCTGCGTGGACGCGGTCAAGCTGCTCTCGCGCCAGCTCGAATACTCCGAAGAGAACATGGCGCTGCTGGACGCGGCGCTCGGGTAGGGAAAATCAGGGACCAGTTGCCAGGCCCCGGGGACTAGTGGAACCGCCCTCCAGGGTGCAGACGGAGTAGAGGGGGATGTTGACCATCCATCCCTGGTCGGCGTAGGGACGCAGGGAGAAACGGACCGCGCGGCCGGGGCGGTATTTGTCGCAGAAGCTTTTGAGGCTCTGCGAACGGACGTTGGTCGAGGATTTCACTTCGACCGGAACCGCGTCCATGCCGATCTGCAGGAGGAAGTCCTGCTCGAACGTCGCCTTGTCCGTCCCGAAATAGAAGGGTTCGAGCTCCGTCTCGCCGACAATCTGCTGGAGCACGTACTGCTCCGCCAGCGCGCCCTTGAACTCCACGAACAGCCGGTCGCCTTCCAGAAGGGCCTTGGGGTCCAGATTGGCCATCGCCCCCAGCAGGCCGACGTCGAGCGCGAACAGCTTGTACGCCGAAAAGTCCCTGTAGGCGGCCAGGGGGATGCGCGGCTCGTTCACCCTGTGGACCTTGTGGACGAGACCGGCGTCCGACAGCCACTGCACGGCGTTTTCGAATTCCGCGCTTCGCCCCCCCGGCTTGATCCGGCCAAAGAAGAACTTCTTGTTCTCCTTCGCGAGCTGCGTCGGAATCGCGTCCCAGACCATGTTGATCTTGGGCAGTTCGCGCGGTCCGACGTGCTTTCCGAAGTCGCCCCGGTACTGCCGGACGATGTTCTTTTGGACCGTCCGCGCGCCGCGGTAGTCGTTGTTCTTCCGGAAGACGTCCACCGCCTCGGGCATCCCGCCGACGAAGAGGTAGTTCTTGAGATGCCGCACGCACCGCTCCGCGAATGCGTCGGCGAGCGCGCAGTCTCCGCCGAGGGTTTCGGAGAGCCGTTCCTCGCCGACCGCATGCAGATATTCGCGGAACGTCATCGGATGCAGCTGCAGCGTGTCGACCTTTCCGACGGGGAAGGAGACTCCTTCGTGGACGGCCACGCCGAGAAGCGATCCGGCGACCATCAGATGGTATTCGGGCGCCTCTTCGCAGAAGAGCTTGAGCGATTCGAACGCCTTGGGCGCATTCTGGATTTCGTCCAGAACGATCAGCGTGTCGTGCGGAGTGATCGTGACGCCGGAGGCGATGTTCAGCGCGGCGAGAAACTTCTTGACGTCGCTTTCCTCTTCGAAGACCTTGGCGGTCGGGCTGTTGCCGTAGAACGAGACGTAGGCGACCTTTTTGTAGTGGAGCCGGCCGAATTCCCTCATCAGCCAGGTCTTTTCTTACATTTTTTCGGGTCTAATTTCTCAACAGCTCTACACTTTTTCGGGTCTAAAATCTCAATCAACACACACTTTTTCGGGTCTAATTTCTCAACCGCGCAACAAAAACGCTCGGCCCTTTGATGGAAAGGGGCCGAGCTTTTGCGGAGGGACGGAGCGCGGCGCTAGCCCTTCTTGCCGGACTTCTTCGCGGGCTTCTTCTTCGCGGGAGCCTTGGCCGCGGGCTTGGCGGGCGTTGCGGCCTTGTCCGCCTTCGCGGGAGCTGCGGCTTTGTCCGCCTTCGCGTCCTTCGCGGGAGCCGCGGGCTTGGCCTCCTCCTTGGCGGGAGCGGGCTTCGCGGGCTCGGCCTTGGGCGCCGGCGCCGGCGCGGGTTCGTCGAGGAGATCGTCGTCCTCGTCGTCCTTCGCCGCCGCGGCGGTCTTCGGGGAGGAGACCGGCGTGCGCGGGTCGTCCTTCACGCAGCGGACGGAGAAGCCGTTCTTCTTGCCCAGCCCGTAGGTCCGGAATCCCGTGTACCCGCCGTACAGCGCGTGGTACCAGGCGACGTTTTCGTCGTAGTCGGTCGAGCTCCACCAGTTCGCGTAGGCGCCGCGGTGCGCGAGCTCGCTGTTCGCGTGCTCCAGGCGCCCAGCGGGAATCGCGTTCCAGCCGTAGCTGTCCTGGCCGCGGCCGGGCACGCCGTACCATTCGCCCATGCTCTTCAGCGACTGCCCTTCGTCGTGGAGCGTGCCGCCGTTGTCCTTGTCCACGAAGGCGCGGAGTTCCCGCCATTCCTCCTGGCTCGGCAGATGCCATCCTTCCGGACAGATGCCGCGCACCTTGGAGTCGGCTCCGATCTTCTCGTCGTCGGCCTGCGCCGGACGGCCCATCGCCGTGTGCCACTGGTAGAGGGCGCCGTAGGTCGAACAGCCGACTTCGTCGCCGGTCGGGCTCCACTTCTGCGCGGAGGTCGCGCTCGCGTCGCCCTGCGGCGTCCCGCCGTCCACCAGCGTGCCGAAGTTCAGGTTCTCGGCCATCCAGACCTGTTTGCCGACGGCGACCGTGGCGTAGCGCTTGCCGTCGCGGGAGTCCGTCAGCACGTCGGGGCAGGCCCCGTGCGCGTAGAGGTCGTTCCCGCACGGAACCGGGCAGCGGACGGAGGTCAGCTTGCGGAACTTCGCGTCGACGGCGACCGTGTCGGTGGCGCAGAAGAGAATCACCTCGGGGCGCGTGAACCGGCCCGCGGCCGTCGCGCGCTCGACGATCTGGTTCTCGGCCCACTTCGCCGTGGAGGGGAAGACGTTGCCGGCCTTCGCCCCGAAGAGCTTGTGCCGGGTCTGGAGGGAGCGCGCGGCCGCGACCCAGCCCTTGGCCCGGTCGTAGACCTCCTTCTCCAGCGTGTAGCTCGTCGCGGTGCGCGTGGAGGCGACGAGCGCGTCCTCGACGATGTCCGCGACGACCGAGACCTTCTGCTTCTTGAAGACGAACGGATCGGCGTTGCATTCCTCGACGGCCGCGGCCCTGGTGGTGGCCAGCTTGAGCAGCGCGGTCGCCTTGATCTGGTCGTCCGCCTCGCTCTTCAGGAGCTTTTCGCCCTTGGCGGCGAGGTCGGCGTCCACGGCCGCGAGGCACTGCTGCTTGCACTTGAGGTTCTTGCCGCAGCTCTCCTTCACCTCGCCGTCGCGCTGGAGCTTCTTGGAGATCGCCGGATTGCCGAGGGCCGCGTTGGCCACGACGAGGAAGGTCTTGTGGTCGCCCGTCTCGGCCATCAGCTCCAGCCGCGCGCGGCAGAGCTCGACGGTCGCGCCGGGGCCGTTGCAGTCGGCGGCCGGGAAGGCCTCGTAGTACTGGCGCGCGCAGTTCTTCCGCGCCAGGTCGGGGTCCTTCTTCCAACGCTGCGCCCAGATGGTCTTGGCCGTGTCGGTCGGCATCTCGCCGCAATAGACGTCCTTCACGCCCAGCTTGAGGATGGAGCGCGCCTTGGCGTAGTCGTGCGCGTCGATCGCCTGCCGCAGGCCCTCGTGGGCCGGCGCCTCCTTCGCGGCGAAGGCGGGCGCGGAGAGGAGCGCGGCGGAAAGGAGCAGAACCGGGAACTTCCCGAAACGAAGAGCGTCTTGACGGATCATGTCATTCTCCTTCACAGTTCATCCCGTATTCTCTAAAATACGGCAAAAACCGCAATCGCGCAAGAAAAAAATCGTCGGATTTGAGATTCGTCGGCCGCAGACGCCTTCGTCGGTCCAGTCGGCCGGCGGCGCGGCTAGCTGCAGGAGCCGACCGCTTGCCAGAAGTATCCGTCGTCCGAGGGCTCCTGATACTGGCTGGCCGTCTTGTGGATGTTCCGGTAGAGGACGCCATTGTAGACGACCTCGTCGCCGGGATCGTAGTACCGGCCGGAGGCCCATTCGGGCTTGCCCGCGCAGATTCCGCCGCTGGCGGCCGACGAGGAGCTGCTGCTCGAGGACGAGGAACTCGACGAGCTCGAAGACGAGGAGCTGCTGGACGAAGAGCTGGAGGAGGACGAACTGCTGCTCGAGGAGCTGGAGGAACTGCTCGAAGAGGAAGAGCTCGACGAAGACGAGGAGGATTCGTCGGACGATCCGCCTTCCGAAGAGGTCGAACCCGACGACCCGCCGTCCGAAGAACCGGATCCGGACGACCCTTCGTCCGAGGAGCCGCCTTCGGAGGAACCGGAGAAGGAGGAACGCCCGCCGGAGCCGTCCTTCACGCAGCGGACCGAATAGCCGTGGGTCTTGCGCCCGTTGTCGGAGGCGATGCCGGACGAATTCGCGTTGAAGCGCCGCGCGAGGGCGTAGTCCTCGTCGATCTCCGTCGCCGTCCAATAGCTTGCGAACGACCCCTTGCTGAGGAACTCTCCGTCGGCGTAGCGATAGCCTCCGGGAACGGCGCCGAACCCGAGGGAGTCCGCGCCTTCCCCGTAGCGCCAGAGGACCGTCGCCTTCAGAAGCCGCCCGGCTTCGGCGTAGGAGCCGAGCTCGGCCCATTCGCCGCGGTCGGGCACGTGCCATCCTTCGGGGCAGGCGCCGCGGTGCGGCGAGGAGACGAGCTTGTCCGCGCGCGACGAGCCGGCCTCGGGCGGAAGCCCCATCGCGGCGGCCCAGGTGTAGAGGCGCCCGTAGGTTCCGCAGTTGGAGGAGCGGTCGCCGTAGCACCAGCTGGAGTCGGCCTCGAAGTCCAGGTTCGAGGCCATCCAGACGCGCCCGCCGATCTCCACGGTCGAATAGACCTTGCCGTCGCGCGCGTCGGTCGTCGAGCCGCACGAGGCGCAGGAGACGACGGCGGAACCGTCGTCGAATCCGTCCAGGCTTCCCGTGGCGGGCTCGGAGCAGCGCAGCGCGAAGAACGCCACGCCCGCGGCGAGCGCCGCGCGAACCCCGATGCCGACCCGGACGACCTTCATGCAGTTCCTCCCCGCGGACTACTTCTTCCCGCCCTTCGACGGCTTCAGCCCGCGGCTGCGGACCACGCCGAAGGTCCGGACGTCGTCGATGCCCGACATGCGGTCGCCCCAGATCCGGAACTGCTGGACGTAGGCGCCCGCGCCCGCCTGGCGTCCGTTGTCCGCGCGGTAGTCCCAGGGGACCCAGATCTTGATCTTGCGGCTCGAGGGGTAGCTGGAGACGTCGCAGACGGCGGCGAGGAGGCCGGAGCCCGCGGCCTGCTTTTCCATGTCGGCGCAGGTGAACGTCTTCGCCACGCGCCGGACGGACGCGCCGAGGTTGGTGAAGTAGGCCACTTCGTAGCCGAACCTCTGCGACGAGCGGTCCGCGTCGCCGGCGGAGTCGCTGAAGCTGATGGTGAAGCCGAGGCCGGGCCGCGTCTTCGCGACGCTGTCGAGGTCGACCGTGTAGTCGAAGAACAGCGCGGTGTCCAGGACGAGGTCCGCGTCGCGCTCGTCGGGATGGTAGAGCCCCTCGAGGGCCGCGACCTGGCTGCGCAGCTTGCCGTCGATGACCGTCCAGGGGTTCAGCGAGGAGGCCTTGTTCCCGGAGCGGTCGACGATCAGACCGGTCTCGTCGGCTTCGTAGACGATCCGGAGGCTGTCGCCGATGCCGGGACGCGTGGCGTGCTCGGGCTGGTAGTAGACCAGGAGCTTGTCGCCGCCGAGAATCCGCTTCTTCTCCGCGGGCGACTGGTGCGCGATCCGGTAGGGGTTGCCGGAGCCGGACTTCGTCCAGTAGAGGCGGTCGGAGAAGAGGGCGGCCGCCGAGGTGTCGATCGGCTCCGAGAACTCCACGCGCAGCGTGTCGGGACGGATGTCCGCGCGCTTCGTCTCGCCGTAGCGGGCGTAGAGCGCGATCGGCCCCATGCCGTCGGCCATGGCCACGTCGTCGTTTCGGTCGGAGATGGCGGGCGTCAGGCTCTTCTGGAAGACCGTCAGGCGCCCCCAGCCGCTCTGCGAAGGGTCGAAATAGGTGAACTGCGCCAGCTTCGAGTCGTCGGGGACGTCGTAGTAGAGCAGCGTGGCGTTCTGCGGATCGATCTTCAGCTTTTCGCCGGGCAGCGAATCGGTGAAGCAGCGGATCTGCTTGCCCGCCTCGCGCCAGGTGTACGTGACGGTCATCGTCGCGAGCTTGCTGTCGGTGATCGGGCGCGTGAAGGCGATCTGGATGCGGTCCATCCGCCCGTTGCCGTCGCGGTCGAGGTAGACGTTCCCGTCCTCGGCCAGCGGCACCGGCCCTTCGTCGAGCAGCACGACCACCTCCTGGTTGTTGTCGGGGGTGGGGTTGCCCGGGATGTCGGAGACCGAGCCGGGCACCAGCCTGACCTTCACGGAACCGGCCTTCACCTGCGCGGGGTCGAGCGGTTCGGCCAGCGTGAAGGCCCACGACTGGTCCTGCTTCGCCACGTTCGTGATCGCGCGGTTCGACCCGTTGATCACGAGATACGAGCCGGTCGGATTGGTCAGGTCGGCGACGTTTTCGCTCATCAGCACGTAGAGCACGGCGGGGTCGCTTTCGAGGATGCTCGCGTACTTGATCACCGGCCCCACGCGGTCGGCGATGTTCCCCTTGATGGTCGTGCCGGGGAGGCCGATCTCCACCTTGCCGCCCAGGCCGCTGTTGGCGCCGCCGGTCAGCGTCCTGTCTTCGAACGCGAACGTCCCGGGTCCGTTCTTCACGTCGGCGAGGAACGCCGCCCCGTCGACGTAGCCGTCGGACGTGGGCCAGGAGTACCGGAAGGAGACGGCGTCCTGCAGGCGCGACGAGACGTCGTCGTCCTGCGAGGTGGTCACGGTGATCCTGTCGCCGTTGCCGTCGCCGTCGGTGTCCTCGATGAACGCCTCGGCGATCTTCGGATACTTCACGGCGACCACCTTGACCTTGGAGGCGACGGCGTTGCCGCAGCTGTCGACGGCGCGCACCCAGACCCAGCCGCCGGAGACCGCGACGGCCCCCAGGTCGCTCTTGCCCAGGTCCACCTTGTAGATGGCGTCGAAGGCGTTGCCCGTGGTCTTGCTGACCTTCGCGGTGGACCAGCTGCGCCACAGGGTGTCGACCGTCCACTCCACGTCGGCGATGCCGCGGTCCCAGCCGTTCGCGTTGCGGTCGGCGTGCAGTTCGGCGGCGTGGACCTCGATGCCGAAGCCCTCGGGGTCGGAGGCCTCCGCGGGGGCGGCGTCGAGGATGAAGGGGAAGGTGTTGTCGACGTGCTGCCCGGAGCCGTCGACCGGGTCGTTGCTGTACTGCTTGATGAAGTTCGCCATCCAGTCGACCAGGCTCACCTCCACGGTCGTGGGGATCTTCGACTTCGCCACGCGCAGGTTCGAGATCCAGTCGTAGCGCAGCGAGATCTTCCCGCCGCCCCACTTCTGGGCCTGGAGGTTGAACGCCGCCTCCACGTCGTCCCAGATGGCCTGGCGTTCCTCGGTGCTCATGTTGAAGTGCATGAGGAGGCCGCCGTACTGGCTGCGCGGGGAGGTGGCGGGCGTGCAGGGGGTGGGGTCGGTCAGCGAGACCTGGCCGAACCAGAAGCGCTTCACCTGGTCGAGCGTGATCCAGCGGTCGAGGATCTCGACGGAGGGGTCGGTCTCGGCGCGGACCGAGGCGCTGATGAGGCGCCGCGCGTTGTCCACCACGGGGCCCGCGTAGCCGCCGATGTTGCCGGCGATGTCGCTGTTGATGGTCTCGCAGGCGTTCTGGTTGTTCAGCAGCGAGCTCAGCTTGCCGCCTTTCTCCGTAGGAGTGATTTCGGTGTAGACCGCGGTCGTCCCCACGCCCTTGTTGTAGAGGAGCGAGGCGAGGCAGAAGCCGGCGGCGGGGTCGCTGTAGCCGGAGGAGGAGTTCTCCAGGAGCTGCTTGTAGCCGAGGTTCGAGCAGGAGGAGAGGATGTTGTTGGTCATGTGCCAGAAGGCGGCCGACGAGAGGACGGCGTTGACCGACATCGACCCGTCGTTGGAGATCATGTCCTGCCACTGCGCCTGCGAAAGCCCCTGCCCGCCGGCCGCGTCGCCGGTGTAGCGCCAGTAGGGAAGCCCGTCGGGGCGCGAATAGGAGCCGCCGTCGATGCCGAACTGGAAGAGGTTGGGCAGCGTGGGCACCAGGTCGTGCATCGTGCCGTAGCCCTGGTCGATGGCGAAGGAGGTGAGGTTGCCGATGTCCTGCGCCGCCGTGTAGTTGTTGTTGTCGGTCAGGAGGTTCGACTCCTTCATCCCGATGCCGATCATCATCTGGAGGTCGATGCCGAAGTACTCCTGGTTGGCGACCAGGGCCATCCAGAAGAGGGCCCCCTGGCCGCCGCGGTTCACGTCGAAGGCGACGTGGTCGGTGGACGCGGAGGCGCAGTAGGAGGCGCCGCAGTTGTTCATCCACTTGCCGGAGACGCCGACCGCGCCGTTGCCGGTCTCCTCGGGACGGCCGGGGATGGCGAACTGGAACTGCGTTTCGCCGAAGAACGTGTCGAAGATGCCGCCGGAGTAGGCGCCGCCGTGCGAGCCCAGCCGGTCGCCGCCCGCGTAGCGGTAGGACTCGTCGTAGTAGGCGGGGTTCTGGAGCAGCGCGGCCAGCTCCGAGAGCGAGATGGGGTCCGCGTCGGTCCGCGCGCCGGCGGCGTTGCACGTCCCGGTCTTGATCAGGGTCTCGGCGCGGCCGGAGGCGGAGAACTCGTAGCCCCAGGGGCCGTCGTAGCTGTACTTGTCGCCCGCGGCGAGCGGCGAGGAGAAGGTCACGGGCCAGAGGTCCTGGTAGTAGAGCCCGCCCGGCGCCTGGCCGGAGACGTCGGGATAGTCCTGGTTGTTGAAAGGATAGGGCTTGGAGGCGGGAAGCGCCTTGTCGTTCCAGAGGCGGAGGCCGACCTTCTGCGAGGAGGCCGTGTAGTTGGTCAGCGCCCCGGTGGCGCCCCCCTTGGAGACCGTCCCCTGCACCCCGCCGCCGTCGGCGAAGAGGGGCGCGCCCAGCAGCGCGGCGGTCAGGAGGGCCTCTGCGGCGATTTCTTCGATCTTCTTCATCTGCGCCTGCCTCGGGCCGGACGGCCCTAGTGTTTCCCGCGGAGAACGCCGAAGGTGCGGACCGCTTCGATGGTCTCGGTCCGCGTGCCCCGGATTCTCACTTGTTGAATATAGGCACCCGCCCCCACGACGCGGCCGTTTTCCGCGCGGTAGTTCCACGGGATCCAGACCTTCACCTTGCGGCCGGCCGGATAGCCCCTGGGGCTGCAGGCGGCGGCAAGAAGCCCTTCGCCCGCGCGCTCCATGTCCTCGCAGTTGAACTTCGCGGCGGAGCGCTTGACGAAGTTCCCCAGGTTGTCGAACACGCCGATCTCGTACCCGAACAGCTGGCCCGTGCGGTCGGGCTCGTCGGACGAGTCGGCGAAACTGATGGTGAAGGCCGTCCCCGCCTGGAGCTTCGCGATCGAGTCCAGGTCGGTCCGGTAGTCGAAGAAGAGGATCGTGTCGGGCGCGGAGGCGAACCCGTCGCGCGCCTCGAAGACCTCGTCGAGCGGGAGCAGCTGCCCGCGCAGCTTGCCGGAGAGGACGACCCACGGGTTCTGCGCGGGCGCCCTGTTCCCCGCGCGGTCGCGGACCAGCCCGTCCTCCGCCTCGGCCACCAGGCGCAGGCTGTCCCCCACGCCCGGGCGGACGGTGTGCAGCTTGGGCCGGTAGTAGACCAGCAGCTCGTCGCCGCCCACCAGGCGCTTCTTCTCCGCGGGCGACTGGTGGACCGTGCGCACGGGGGCGCCGTCGCCGTTCTTCGTCCAGTAGAGGCGGTCGGAGAAGAGCGAGGTGACCGCGGTGTCGATCGGCTCGGAGAACTTCACCCGCAGCGTGTCGGGCCGCACGTCGCCGCGCACCGCCTCGGAATACTTCGCCGACACGGCCACGGGGCCCATCGCGTCGGCCATCTCCGGCTCGTCGGTCCGCTCCTCGCCCGTGGCCAGCGTCTGCTTCACGGTCAGCCGGCCCCAGCCGTCCTGCAGGAGGTCGTAGTGGGTCCGCTGCGCCAGCCTGCGCTGGTCGGGGACGTCGTAGTAGACCGTCATCTCGTCCAGGTCGTCCACCGTCAGCTCGGAGCCGTCGGCCTCGAATGTCTCGTTCTGGACCGCGCGCCCGTCCAGCCGCCAGACGAAGGAGATCGAGAGCGTGGCCAGCTTCTCGGCCGCCGGGCGGGTGAACTTCAGCCGGACGCGGTCCATGCGGCCGTCCGCGTCGACGTCCAGGTAGGCGCACCCCTCGGAGGCCAGCTTCAGCGGGCCGTCGTCCAGAACGATCGCCACGGGGACGTTGTTCGCGGCCGCGGGGTTCCCCTTCAGGTCAAGCACGGCGCCCGGGACGATGCTCGCCTTCTGCGTCCCGGCCTTCACCTCGGACTCCTTCAGCGGCGTCTTCAGGACGAAGACCCAGCTCTGCCCCTGGCGGAAGACGTCCTTGACCGCGACGGAGTCCCCGTTGATCTTCAGGTAGTTCCCGACGGGGTTCGCCAGCGAGTCCACCGTCTCCGAGAAGATCACGTAGAGCGTGTCGGGCGCGTCGGGGCGGATGCTGGCGTACTTGATCACCGGGCCCACGCGGTCGGCGATCGCCCCCTTGACCACCACGCTCCCGATGGAGATCTCCACCTTGCCGCCCAGCCCGGTCGCGGCGCCGCCCTTGAGCGTCCTGTCCTCGACCGCGAAGGTCCCGGGCCCCTTACGGACGTCGTCGAGGCCCGCCGCGCCGTCCGTCCAGGAGTCGGAGCCGGGCCAGCTGTAGCGCAGCCCCGTGGCGTCCTTCAGGCTGGCGGTCACTTCGCCCTCCTCGACGGTCGTCACGGTGATCCTGTCGCCGTTGCCGTCGCCGTCGACGTCCTCGATGAACGCCTCGACGATCTTCGGGTACTTCACGGCCACGATCTTCGACTTCGCCGCCACCGCGTTGCCGCAGGAGTCCTGCGTCCGGACCCACAGCCAGCCCGATTCGCCGCCCAGCGGGGCCAGGTCGCTCTTCGAAAGGTCGATGCGGTACTGCGCGTCGTAGGGGGTGCCCGCCACGAACGAGACCTTGTTGGAGTTCCAGCTGCGCCAGAGCGTGTCGATCGTCCACTCCACCGAGCGGATGCCGCGGTCCTGCCCTTCGCGCGGGTCGGACGCGTAGACTTCGACGGCGAACCCCTCCGCGTCGGTGGCCTCAACGGGCGTCACCTCGAGGAACGGATAGGTCTTGTCCACGCGCGCCCCGGTGCCGTCGTACTCGCCGCCGCTGTACTTCTCGATGATGTTCGTGTTGATCCAGCTGACGGGCTGGGGGTTTAGGTCGCGCGGGATGTAGGACTTGCCCACGCGCAGGTTGCTCAGCCAGTCGTAGCGCAGCGAGATCTTCCCGCCGCCCCACTTCTGCGCCTGCAGGTCGAAGGCGGCCTTCACGTCGTTCCAGAGAGCCCGGCGCTCGGCGGCGCCCAGCTTGAAGTGGAGCAGCAGGCCGCCCACCTGGTCGCGCGCGTCCATGTCGGGCGTGCCGGGGGTGGAGTCGGTCCACGAGACCTGCCCGAACCAGAACCTCTTCAGGTCGCTCTCGGTGATCCAGCGGTCGAGGATCTCGATCGAGGCGTCGGTCTCGGCGTGCTTCGATGCCGATTCCAGGTGGCCGGCGTTCGCGACCACCGGCCCGGCGTAGCTGCCGATGTTCCCGGGGATCAGCGTGTTCACGTAGTCGCAGGCGTTCGGGTTGTCGAGGATGTTCGCCAGATAGGGCTTCGACGGGTCGAGCGCGTCGTAGACCATGGAGGTGTTGAGCCCCTTGTTGTAGAGGATCGCCGCGATGCAGAAGCCCACCGTGTGGTCGCCGAAGCCCGCCGTGGAGTTCTCCAGCACCTGGGTGTAGCCCAGGTTGGAGAGCTGCGAGAGCACGTGGTAGTTCAGCTGGTAGAGGAGCGCGGGGGTGAGGATGGCGTTGATCGCCATGGAGCCGTTGTTCGAGACCAGGTCCTGCCACTGCGCCAGCGTCAGCCCGATGTTCGCCTTGCGGTCGAAGGAGGCCTCGTCGGCGCCCGCCCCCACGTACTGCCAGTAGCGCAGCCCGTCGGGCGTGCCGTAGGAGGCGCCGTCCACGTTGCTGATGCCGTGCTGGAACATCGTCGGGAACGAGGGGATCAGGTCCGCGGAGACGTTGTACTCCTCGGCGAAGGCGAAGGGGGTGAGGTTGCCCACGTCCTGGTTCGCGGCGTAGGCGTTGTTGTCCAGGAGGAAGTTGGTCTCCTTCATCCCGGTGCCGATCATCACCTGGTAGTCGAAGCCGAAGAGCTCCTGGAGGGCCGCCGCGGCCATCCAGAACATCGCGCCGCGCCCGCCGCGGTCGATGTTGAAGCTCACGTAGGTCTTGTTCTTCCCGTCGGGCGTGGTGGAGCAGACCGTGGCGCAGTTGTTCTTCCAGGTCGGGTCCTCCTCGGGGATCGCGAACTGGAACTGCGTCTCGCCGCAGAAGGAGTCGTGCATGCCGCCGGCGAAGACGCCGCCGTTCTTGCCCAGCCAGTCGCCGCCGGCGTAGCGGTAGTTCCTGTCGTAGTAGCCCACGCTCTGCGTCAGCGCGGCCAGTTCCTCGAGCGAGATGGGGTCGGCGTCGCAGCCGGGGCGCGGTTCGTTGCAGGCGCCCACCTTCAGGAGCGGGGTCACCGCGGTCGAGGCGGGGAACTTGCCCCAGGGGCTGTTCCACGCCAGGTCGTAGGCCAGCGTCTGCCCGGGCTCCTTCGACACCTCGTACTTCGAGGGCCACATGTCCTTGTACTCCGCGCCGTCGCGGGAGCCGCTGTCGAGGAACGAGCCGCCGCCGGCGTTGAACGGGGCGTAGTTCATGTAGGGAAGCGAGGCGGCCTTGGCGGTCTGCACGCGGATCCCCACGTTGACCGCGTTGGCCGTGGAGTTGGTCACCGAGACGGACGTTTCGGAATCGCGCGAACCCCACACGCCGCCGCCCGCGCCCCAGAGCAGAGCGGCCGCCGAAGCGACGATCGCGGCCGTCCGGAAAACGGCCGTCCCGGATGCGCGATGTCCGCGACGTTCTCTCATCCTTGCCTGCCTCGGCGTCCGGACCGCGGACGCCCTATATGGAGATATATTCCTTTATCCGCGGGAAAGGACACTTCGAATGCGATAAAGCGGGCGAAAACCGCCTTTTTCCGTTCAAAAAGGGTTCAACCGCGGCGCCGTTTCTTCCAAAAATCCCCGATACGGCCAACGGCGAGGTAAAATCGGCGGATACCCTTTTTCGCCTTTCCGGGCAGGGGGGTATATTTCGAAAAACGACCTTTTCGAGGTGCGTCATGCGTCCTTCCTTCGCCGTCTCCGGCCTCGTCCTGGCCCTGCTCGCCGCCCCGCTCTTCGCCGTCGGCGAGACGGCCTCGGTGCAGGTGATCCCCCAGCCGTCGAGCGCCGTCGCCGGCCCGGGCGGAACCTGGACGCGCGGCATGGGCCTCCTCCCCTCCTACTCCTCCAACGCGATCGCCGCGGAGATCAGCCCCTGGATCAACGCCGCGCTCGCGGCGACGAACACCCCGAAGTCCGGAACGCCCTGGACCGTCCGGAAGACCCTCTCCACCTCCGCGGTCGGCGAGGAGGGCTACCGCCTGACCACCTCCGCCGAAGGGTGGACGCTGGACGCCGCCACCGACGTCGGGCTCTACTACGGGGTCCAGACCGCGCGCCAGCTGCTGAGCGCCGCCTCCGGGAGCGTGGCCCCGCTGGAGATCGAGGACGTCCCCGCCGCCGCCTGGCGCGGCGTGATGTACGACCACGCGCGCAACTTCCTCGGCGCGGAGTTCACCAAACGGCTGATCGACCAGATGGGCGCGCTCAAGCTCAACCGGCTGCACCTCCACCTGACCGACGACCAGGGGTGGCGCATCCCCCTCCCCTCCTATCCCGCGCTGACGACGACCGGCGCGAACTCCTCGACCGGCGGACAGTCCACCTGGGGCGCCTTCACGCGCGAAGAGTGGCTGGAGCTCGACGCCTACGCGCAGAAGCGCGGCGTGGTCCTCGTCCCCGAGATCGACCTGCCCGGCCACACGCACGCGGCGAAGTCCTCCTATTCGTCGGTCGGATGCGGGTCGACCTCCTGGCCCTACACCTGGCCCTACGCGGGCGTGGAGGTCGGCTTCAGCTACATCTGCAACAACGACGTGGGGAGGGCCTTCATCAAGACCGCGCTCGAAGAGCTCGCCGACATGACCTCCGGCCCCTACATCCACATCGGCGGCGACGAATGCCTGAGCATGAGCGGCTCGGACTACTCCGCGCTCGTGCGGCACGCCGAATCGACGGTCAACGGCAAGGGGAAGATCGCGGTCGGCTGGTCCGAGGCGGCCGGCGGCGCGCAGAGCTCCACCACGATTCTCCAGAAGTGGAAGAACGACGGCGGCGCCCCCGGCGCGAACTGGATCAACAGCACCTGCTCCGTCGCCTACATCGACCACCCCGAAGGGGAATCGACCGACGGGCAGTACCAGTGGAGCACCTGGTGCACGCAGGGCGGCGCGGTCCCGGCCGCGGCGGTCTACGCCATGTCCGCGGGCACGGCGGGCGTCGAGGCGGCGCTCTGGAGCGAATACAACTACACGGCCGACGCCGCGGAGGCCAAGCTCTTCCCGCGCATCGTCGCCCTGGCCGAGAACGGCTGGACGCCGGCGGCCAAAAGGAACTGGAGCCGCTACGCGTCGAACCTCTCCGCGTTCGGCGAGAGCTTCTTCCGGAACGTCCCCGCGCCCGCGGACCCCGATCCGGGCGTCGGGATCGAACGGGCTCCGGTCCACACGCTCGCCTCCGCGCGGCCCGTGGAGCACGTGGTCTTCACGGTCTCGGGCCGGCGCGTGGCCTCGTTCGCGGCCGAAGAGGGCGTCGGCGTCGCGGACCAGATGCGCAACGGCGTCTTCGCTCCCGGGAGCTACCTCGTCGGCACGCGCTGGAGCGACGGCTCCGTCAGCCGCAAACGGATCGTCCTGCGCTAGGCTAGATTTTGGGCATGGACATCCCGACCGCCGAAATCCCGTTCCTCGTGCAGGCCCTCCTCTGGGCCGGGCTCCTCGGCGGACTCTTCTACTTCCTGCTCGACTGCGCGCTGGTGCACGGGCTCCTGCGGCTGCGCCGCCACGATTCCGGCGAAACGCCCATGGTCAGCGTGGTCGTCTCGGCCCGCAACGAGGAGGCGACGCTCGAGAACTGCCTCGCGCACCTCTTCTCCCAGAGCTGCCCGAAGGACCGCTACGAGGTGCTGGTCGCCGACGACCGCTCCACCGACAAGACCGACGTCATCCTCCGCCGCTGGCAGGAGCGCCACCCCGACCAGCTCCGCGTGCTGCGCATCCCCGAGTGCCCGGAGGGGGTCTCGCCCAAGAAGCACGCGCTGGCCAAGCTGATCGAGCTCGCGAAGGGGGAGATCGTGCTGGCCACCGACGCCGACTGCCAGGTCCCCTACGGCTGGGTCGAGGCGATGGCCCGGACGTTCGCGCCCGACACGGTCATGGTCGCGGGCCTCAGCGTGTTCCCCGCGGACACGCGCCGCGGCTGGCTCCTCCCCGTGCAGGCGCTGGAGTTCTTCTCGCACGGCGTGATCGGCGCCGCGCTCATCGCGCTCGGCTTCCCGGTCACCTGCACCGGCAACAGCCTCGCCTACCGCAAGTCCTTCTTCCTGGAGGTCGGCGGCTTCTCGGGCGACGAGCGCGTCCTCAGCGGCGACGACGACCTGCTGCTCCAGAAGGCCTTCCGCGCGCACCGCAGGCAGGTGCGCTTCTGCTCCGACCCGGCCTCGTTCGTGACGACGGCCCCGCAGGACAGCACGTTCGGATTCTTCAACCAGCGCTCCCGCTGGGCCTCCAAGACGACCCGCTACTCCCCTCCCGTCGTGGCGCTCTTCGTCGCCATCTTCCTCTGGTACTGCTGGATCGCGCTGACTCCGCTCCTGGGGCTCCTGGGGCTGAAGCTGGGCTCCCCGTGGGCGGGGACCGTCCTGGCCGCGGGCGTCGCGGGGTTCCTCTGGAAGACGCTCTGGGACGGCCTGGTGATGGCGCGCGGGGCGAAGCTCTTCGGCCGGGAGAAGCTGATGAAGGCCTTCCCGGCGACCGCCGTCCTCCACATTCCGATGATCGTGCTGCCCGTCGTCTTCGGGCTCTGCGGCCTTTTCCGCTGGAAAGGGTCGAAAAAATCCTAAAAATTCGCAGTTTCGGGAAATCGGCGGCCCGTCGGCTCATTCCCGATAATGAGACTAATATATATTAAGGCCACTTGGAGATTTCAGGCAAATGGCAAAGAAGAGCACCACATCCGCGCAGGAACAGGTTTCGGGCAAGAAGATCCTCGTGATCGCCGAAAAGCCGAGCGTCGCCGGCGACTTCGTCAAGGCGCTCGAGCCCGTCGAAGGCAAGTTCAGGAAGGACGCCAAATACTGGGAGAGCGAGCACTACGTCGTCTCCTACGCCATCGGGCACCTGGTCACGCTGGCCGACCCCGCCGAGATCGACGAGCGCTACAAGGGCTGGAAGATCGACACGCTCCCGATCATCCCCGACCAGTTCGTCCTCAAGCCGATCGAGGAGAGCCGCCCGCAGCTCAGCGCGCTCAACAAGCTCTGCCGCCGACGCGACGTCGAGCTGATCGTCAACGCCTGCGACGCCGGGCGCGAAGGCGAGCTCATCTTCCGCTACATCATGGACTACCTCGGGCACGACAAGAAGATCGCCCGACCGACCAAGCGGCTCTGGCTGCAGTCGATGACCCCGGCCGCCATCCGCGACGCCTTCGCGAAGCTCCGCCCCTCCGAGGAGATGGCCGACCTCGCCGCCGCCGCCGTCTGCCGCTCCGAGGCCGACTGGCTGATCGGCATCAACGGCTCCCGCGGCCTCACCGCCTGGAACTCGCGCCACGGCGGCTTCTTCCTCACCCCGTGCGGCCGCGTGCAGACGCCGAGCCTGGCGCTGATCGTGGACCGCGAGAACGAGCGCAAGTCCTTCGTCCCCAAGGACTACTGGACCGTCGAGGCGCAGTTCGACTGCGGCGGCTCGCGCTACATGGGCCGCTGGTTCGACCCGTCGTTCAGGCGCGACGGCGAGGACGACGAGCGGAAGTCCACGCGCATCTGGGACGAGAAGTCCGCGCGCGCCATCGTCGCGAAGACCGAGGGCAAGACCGGGACCGTCTCGGAGACCTCGAAGTCGACCTCGCAGGGCTGCCAGCCGCTCTACGACCTCACCGCGCTGCAGCGCGAGGCGAACAACCGCTTCGGCTTCTCCGCCAAGACCACGCTGAGCATCGCGCAGGCGCTCTACGAAAAGAAGAAGGCGCTCACCTACCCGCGCACCGACAGCCGCCACCTGCCCGAAGACTACGTGCCGACCGTCTACAAGGTGCTGAAGTCCATGCAGTCCGGCCCGTTCGGGAAGTTCGCCGCCGAAGCCGTGGAGAAGAAGTACGTCCACCAGGACAAGCGCATCTTCAACAACGCGAAGATCAGCGACCACCACGCCATCATCCCGACCGAACTCCAGGCCAAGGGGCTGACCGAGGCCGAGCAGAAGATCTACGACATGGTCTGCCAGCGGACGATCGCGGTCTTCTTCCCGCCCGCGGAGTACAGCGTCACCTCGCGCGTCACCGTGGTCGAGGGCGAATCGTTCAAGACCGACGGGAAGATCCTGGTGGTCCCGGGCTGGAAGGCCGTCTACGGCAAGTCCGAGGACCCCGACTCCATCAAGCCGCTCTCCGGCGACCGCGCGGAGCTCCTCTCCGCCGACGTCCTCGGCGACAGCACCAAGCCCCCGGCGCGCTACACCGAAGCGAGCCTGCTCTCGGCGATGGAAGGCGCGGGCAAGCTCGTGGACGACGAGGAGCTGGCCGAGGCGCTCAAGGACCGCGGCCTGGGCACGCCCGCCACGCGCGCGGCGATCATCGAAAAGCTCATCTCCGACCGCTACGTCGTGCGCGACGGCCGCGACCTGGTCCCCACGCGCAAGGCGTTCGACCTGCTCGGGCTGATCGGCGCGATGAAGATCGACTACCTCGGCTCCGCCGAGCTGACCGGCGAGTGGGAGCAGAAGCTCAAGCAGATCGAGCGCGGCGAGCTTTCGCGCGACGAGTTCATGAAGGACATCCGCAGCTCCACCGAGGAGATCGTGGAGCGCATCCGCGGCTTCGACGAGGAGCGGACCCGCAAGGAGGCCTCCTTCAGCCCGGTCAACGGCGAGAAGATCTACGAGTGCGTCGGCCACTACGAGAAGGAGGACGGCTCGTGCCGCGTCCGCAAGATCATCGGCGGGCGCCACTTCTCCGCCGCCGAGATCGCGGAGCTCTACGCCGCGGGCCAGGTCGGCCCGTTCCACGACTTCCGCAGCAAGCGCAACACGCCGTTCAGCGCGGCGATCCAGCTGAAGGACGGGCGGACCGAGTTCCTCTTCTCGCAGAGCTCGACCGACTCCAAGCTCGACACCAGCTCGCTCGAACCGCTGGGGAACTCCCCCGTGGACGGCTCCCCCGTCTACGAGGACATCCAGGCCTACGTGTCGCAGTCGCACCTCGACGGCTCCCCCAAGGGGCTGCGGATCAACCGCGTCATCCTCGGCAAGCAGCTCTCGCCCGACGACGTCAGGGCACTGCTCTCCAAGGGGCGCACGGGCCTGATCCAGGGCTTCCGCTCCAACCGCACGCACAAGACGTTCGACGCCACGCTCGTGCTGAACAAGGACGGGAAGATCGGGTTCGAGTTCCCGCCGCGCAAGTCCGGCTTCCGCCGCGGGGCCAAGAAGGCCGCCGAGTCCTAGACCGGCGCGGAGGCGGCGTGCGCTTTCCGTTCCTGGACCTCGACGAACCGGGCGAATGGCCCGCCGCCGCGCAGCTCTTCCTTCTCCCGAAGGCGATCGGCTCCGGCTTTTCGTTCGCCTGCCGGTCGGTCCTGGTCCTGCTTCTGGCGCTCTTCACCGTCCAGACGGTCCGCGGCGGCTACTGGGCCGGGCCCGGCTGGTTTCTGCACAACCTCAACCTGCCGATCCACGAGGCGGGGCACGTCGTCTTCGGAATCTTCGGGAACGAGCTGCTCACCTCGATGGGCGGCTCGATCCTCCAGGTGCTCATGCCGCTCGTCCTCTGCGGGTCGCTCTGGCTGGGCCAGCGGGACCTGATCGGCGGCGCGGCCGCGCTCTGGTGGGCGTTCGAGAACGTCGTGGGCGTGGCGCACTACGCCGCCGACGCCTGGGACATGGTCCTTCCGCTCATCGGCGGCGGCACGGGGCGCGAAGTCGGCGGACACGACTGGAACTTCATCCTCGACGAGCTGGGGCTGCTGCACCGCTGGCGCGAAATCTCGGACGCCATGTACGCCGTCGGCTACGCGGGAATGTGCCTCGCCGTGCTCTGGGGCGCCTGGGCGCTCTGGTACTGGTGGTTCCACCAGCGCGGAAAGGAATAGCGGCGACGCCCCCGGACGCGAAAAGAGGAGAGCCGCGCTCTCCTCTTTCGTATGCGGATTCCAGAACTGCGCGCCTATTTGCCCGCGCCTTCCCAATAGAGACTGGTCGAGACGTCGCCCACGCGGACGGCCAGGAAGCCCGGCGCGAAGGCAGACAGATCCAGCCAGCGCTCGCCCGGAAGGAGCGGCGACCGGCGGAGGATTTTGCCGTCCACGGAACTCACCTCCAGCATGCCCGCCTTGGCGATGTCCATTTTCAGCATCGAGCCGATTCGGGAGAACCTCGTCGTCCCCGCGACGCGCGGAGCGGAATCCACGGAAGCGTCGCCCTCCTTCGGGAACGGCCGCACGTTCACCGAACCCGCCGTGTCGCGCAACGCCTGCAGGTCCATGCAAACGCCATTCCGCCGCAGCACCGAATCCTTGTGGCAAAGCAGCACCGAATCGCCAGATTCGACATAGGTCCATTCAATATCGGCGGCATAGCAAATCGAATCGCAATAAAAGCGAACCAAATCTCCCTTTTCCTGAGGAACTTTCACGTACTGCCCGTACCGCCCCGGCGTAGCCAAAGAATCGTAGGCGTATTTCCCAAAAAAGAAACCTGCCAAGGTATCCTCGCGCACCATCAACGAGTTCTTGAAAACTTCAATGGGAAGCACCGAAAAAACGCGATCCGTTCCATTACAAACGCTTAGCCATGAAGAATGTACCTGCACGCCAAGATGTTCTCGCATATAGTCCACGATGATTGCCGAATCGCAGACTGTCATCAGCGTATCGTCAATCATTCCGATGATGTCTGTTTCGTATTCACCGCGCAATAGCAAATCCGAGACAGCCAACGTGTCAAAGCTGCAATAGCGAACGAATCTTCCGTCGAGGAACTCGAACCCCCGGCGAATGACATACTCTCCCGGGACATAATCGATATAGTCCGAAATGCCAGGCCGTCCCCAACTGCAAAATGTGAGCGGCGGGTCCGTGTTCGCATCGGCTTGGTTCACAAACGCGAACAACGCGAACAACGTGACGAAAATCGACGACTTTTTCATTGCACACCCCCCATCGCCCACCATTCCGGAGCAACGCCGTGGACAAGATTTCCGTTTCCATCCGTGACGACCACGGAATCAGTTTCGACGAATGTCACGGACTTCGGATTCGACCAGTCGTCCAGGACGTTCAGCGTTTCGTAGTTCGTTCCTCTTAAATGTAGCTGATTCTCCACCCCCTCGGGCATGATCGTGCCCGGTGCGAGATTGGCGGCCAACGGCATCCGCAACTCGTAGCGCCCCTCGCCATGGTCCACGATCTGAGGATCGAAATCCGGAGTGTAGTAGTCCAGCAGATAGGGCGTTGCCTCGGGCATCGTGAAGAAATAGTGCAACGTCGCGCCTTCAAGCGGCGTTTCGCCGACGTTCTCCACCTTGAAGCTCAACACGGAAATCTGCGGATGGCCGAAATGGTGGTCTCGCACCGACACCTTCAATTTCGGCAGAACAGGATCGGTCGCCGAAGTATCGCCGTTTTCGACCTCGCCGAGGACCGCGAAGTGGAACAGCGAGCTTTCCCCCATGAACTCGTCGGGTTCCGCTTTCCTGGTCGCCCCGCCCTCGATGCCGACCCAATGCGCCTCCGGAGGCAGACTGTCGACGACGACCTCCACGCGGAACGGTCCGCTGGTCTTGTAGCCGCTCCACTGGAGGACATACCTG
This sequence comes from Fibrobacterales bacterium, assembly GCA_017650365.1. Lineage (GTDB taxonomy): Bacteria > Fibrobacterota > Fibrobacteria > Fibrobacterales > CADBQJ01 > CADBQJ01. The sequence goes on from JAGCEZ010000084.1 coordinate 41,937, forward strand.
CCGTCGCCCGCATAATCATCGCCATTCACGCCGTCATCGCGCAGAAGGACCGTGTCGCACCTCGATTCCGGCCGGTAAATGTCGCAGATCTCGGCTCGCGGCGAAACACCCGCCAGCAGTTCGGCGGCTCCGATTTCATAATGCAGCAGCAACGTCTCGCCAGGCAGAAGATTGGCCCTCCCCGGCGGAGCGTATAGTCTGCTCAACGCCGTTGTATTCCCGGACGCCAAGACGGTGTTTTTTCCGGCCCACCCCAAACTAGTGAACTGTCGCGCCAAAGCCGCCTGCCGTTGCACAAGATCGGCGCAACTCGCGGTATCCATCTTGGCGAACCACAGTGACGAATCATTTCCCAATCCGTAGGAAGAAGTCGACACTTGGACAATATGGGAATGATTCTGATCAATCCCGTAGCTGAGCCAGAACCCAAAATCGTCGACGTTTCCGCCGATTTGATGAATTCCCACCCATGCCGCCGAGCATTCTTCGAGCATCTTTGCGGACAACTGCGGCACAGCGGTCGTTCCCGCGAAAAACAGCCGCGTCCCAGTATTTGTCCCAGTAACCCTCCAAGTCCTTAAGCCCAACACGTTGGAGAGGAACATGACGAGGTTATCCGGTTCGGTTTCCGGTCTGTCAACGATATCGTAGGCGGAGGAACCTATCGACATGTAGATGAGCCGGGAGCCTTGGAACGTCTCCGGAAGTTGTCCTGCGGAATCCAGGAAATTCTCCACGTGCAGTCTGATTCCGGCATTTTCCATCTCCGCGCCGTAGATCTCCTGCCACGACACGAATCCCATTGCATGCAGATGCCCGCTCGTCAAAAACACCAAGTGTTTTCTTTCCGTTGCCGGACGATTTTTCAGCACGTCTATGCCATAAGTGCCGAGATCGAGATCCATGAAATCGCACGGCCGGAAAAGTTCTTGGCTCTCGCAATCGTTTCCTTCGAACTTCAGGTTTCCAAGCACGGCCAAGATGGAATCGGCGACGTCCGTAGCGGGGCCGATTGGAACGCTCACATGGTTGTTTCCTCTCGACGCCACGGCTTCCAGCCCGATGTTGATTCCGGGGACGTTCTTCGCGAACAGCGTGGCCACTTCCAAGGCGCGAATCATCTTCTGTTGCACTTCCTCGGACGCCCACTTGGACAGGTCTACGAGGAAAAGAACCGTTTTGGCGAACGAGAGCGACGAAGTGTCCGCGTTCCAAAGCGACCAATCGAGTTCAAGGAAAGCCCTCATGATGTCGGCGGATGTCGAGTCCATCTTCACGTAGCGATTGCCACGCGTGTCGAAGTCATTCGCGGTCGGCGCGACGGACGCAAGTTCCGGCCATCTGTAATCCGGCTTGGAAATTTTACCCCATGCCGACTCGGCCAGTTCGTATCTCCGTTTCACCTTCACTCCACCATATTCGCCGTAGAAAGTCCGCGGAGTGCAATGGCCAATCGCCGAGGCATTCGCCCCCTCCTCGCAATGCATGTAGTCCGTGGAAAGATTCGCATAACGCATGGCGCCCGCGTCGCCGAAAAGGGTCACCCATTGATGGTACATCAAAGACGGCGCCTCCGACATGGCCCGGTCAAGGACTTTGGCCGCGGAATCAATGTTGTCAAATGCATTCCACGCCTCTCTTAAAATTGTCACATTCGGATCGTTCAGTCTCCATTCGCTTCCCATGACCGGCGTGCTGATAGGCTTGTCGGGATCGACGAGCAAATTGCGAAAACGCTCCGGATTGACAATCGTATAGCCGTCTTCGAATGTGTATTCATCTCCTAGACCAAGCGTGTAATGACCCCACTCGTGGGCCAGCGTGGCCGCGATAGCGGTTGGTGTGAACAGCTTGTTGCCATCGTATCTATCGCGATGGACAAGCAGAATAGCGCCACCTGTGCCGTCTGCATTTTTCCAATCGTTTGTGCCCGCAGAAGAATTGCCGCCAAGTCTTCCATATCCGTCCGGCGTGGAACAGCTTCCAAGCAGGCCGCATCCGTGATTGCTCGCCCACAGCACATCCACGTATGCGTTATCCACGAAATCCCTCACAAAATGGACTTTGCCGAGAAGATGCTTGCCGTTGGTCGCCTCGTACAGGTAATCGGCGAACTTGCGGAACGTCTCTTCGATGTAAATCTGGTAGCAGACGCCGGTGGGATGCCAGGAAACGTCCAATTCGCGCCCCCTTTCGAGCTGCGAATTGCATGTGTACGCCATCGCCGGTCTGGCGATTTCCGGGATGCTGTTTGGAGAACCCAGTCCGTCCACGTCGGCCGAGTCGATGCGCACGAGGATGTCGAACACCCGCACAGAGTCGCCTGTAATCGGGTGAATGACCATATCATCCCGCTGGAACGGATTTTGCGCCGCATGAACGTACGCAAACAGAAAGAACAAAAAGAGGATGAGCCCGAAACGATTTTTCATAGCGGCGCGATTGTAAAAAAAAAAACGCAAAGACGTCAAGGTTCCAAAGACGGCTTTGACAAAAAAAGAAGAGGAGAGCGGCGCTCTCCTCTTTCGACGTTCTTGCGCGGACGTTATTGCGCGGCGGCGGGCGCTTCAGCTGCGGGCGCTTCCGGAGCGGGAGCCTCGGTCGCGGACGCGGCTTCCGGTGCGGGCGTTTCCGCAGGAGCGGCTTCCTGCGCGGGCGCGACTTCCGGAGCGGGAGCTTCGGCAGCGGGCGCGGGTTCCGCGGCGGCTTCAGGAGCCGCGGGAGCGGGAGCCTCTTCGGCCGCGGGAACGTCCGCGCAGTTGGCGCGTTCCTTCGCGGCGTCGAACTCGGTGCGCAGGACGTTCAGCAGGGAACGGTCCGACTTGGCGTCCAGGTCCTGGCCGACGTGCCAGATCATCAGGCCGCGGTAGCAGTTCGAAACCGTGTAGGAGACCTTGCGGCGGACCGAGGTGATGCCGTTGAAGTTGTAGCCGCCGATTTCGTTCGCGTCGGGCGCGGGCGCGAACCGTTCCGACACGTCCGCCCACGAGAGCCAGTCGCCCCAGTTGGCGTTGCTGCGCGCGTAGAAGGGAATCCCGAAGACGAGCTTGCTCTTGGGCGCGTAGTCGTCCCAGGCGTCGAGGAATTCCAGCAGCGAATCGGGCGCGTGCGGTTCGGGAACCGGCACGTTCTCCGGCGCCCAGCCCCAGTCGTACGACATGATCATCAGCAGGTCCATCGCCTTGAAGAAGCGCGGGTCGAACTCCGAGGGCTTGTGGCCCAGGCCGATGGCCGAGGTGAGGAGGCGGTCGCCGATGGCGGCCTTGAGCTCTTCGGCGAGCGTGGCGTAGTTCGCCATCTCCTCGGGCTTGGGGTATTCCCAGTCCACGTCGAACCCGTCGAAGCCGTTGTCGTCGAGGAACTTCTTCACGTTGGCGACGAACTTCGCGCGCGTCTCGGGCGAGGCGACCACGGCGGAGAACCCGCCCGAGCGGCCCCAGCCGCCGATGCTGACCAGCGCCTTGACGCCGGCGGCGTGGGCGGCCTTCACCAGCTGCGGATAGTCCTTGGTGACGGAGGTGTCGACGAGCGAACCGTCGTCGTTCACCTGGAGGCTGAAGGCGACGACGTGGGTCAGTTTCGAGAGCTGTTCGGGAGTCGGGACGCCTTCGGGCGCGTAGCCGAGGAGAACCAGGCCGGTGTCCGGGGCCGCGGGAGCGGGGGCGGGCGCGGCCGAGTCCGCGGGCTTCGGATTGCCCGCGCACGAAACCAGGAGCAGCGAGACCAGAGAACCGGCAAACAGCGTTTTCGTCATTCGCATAACGTCTCTCCGCGGAACTTCCTCCCGAAGTCCCGCAATTTTCCCGAAATCTAGATTTTCGCGCTCGCCGCAAGGGCTTCCAGGGCGTCCACGGCCGCGATTTTCGGCTCGACGCCCGGACGCGCCTCGTAGGCGAAGCTGAGGCCGCTGGAGCTGTTCAGCAGGTGGAAGGCCCGTTTGGAGCCCCCGTTCCGGATGGCGCGCATGGCCGAATCGGCCGTTCCGCCCTGCTGTCCGGCCACGCCGGGGACGCCGACGCCGGGGATCAGGAAGGGGATCTCGTGGCCGCGGGAGGCGAAAAACGCCGTGATTTTCTCCATTTCCGCCAGATTGGTCGCCCCGACCACCGCGCCGAGGGAGCCGTTGTCCCACTCGACCAGCTTTTCCGCGGTCGCCTGCCAGAAGGGGGCGCCGTCCTCGCGGCGCTGGTCCTGCAGGTCCGCCGCGCCGGGGTTCGAGGTGCGCAGGAGCGCGTAGACGCCGCGCTCTTCGGAGAACTTGAGGAAGGGGCCGACCGAGTCGCCGCCCATGTAGGGGCTGACCGTCACCGAGTCGGCGCCCATCACGCCGAAGGCCGCCTGGGCGTAGGCCGCGCTGCTCTTGCCGATGTCGCCGCGCTTGGCGTCGAGCACCACGACGATGCCGCGGGCGCGCGCCTCGGCGACCAGGTCGCGCAGGACGAACATCGCCTCGAGCGAGATCTGCTCGTAGTAGGCCGAGTTGGGCTTGACGGCGGCCGGATAGACGTTCCGGCGGTCCATCTCCTCGAAGATGGAGAGATAGAAGGAGCGGACGGTCTCCTCGGGCGTGGAGGCCGCGGGCATCCGCTTGAGGACGGGGTCCATGCCGAAGCAGATGGGGTTGCCGGCCTGGGCGACGCGGCGTTCCAGTCGTTCCGAAAACGTCATCGCGGACCTCCTTAAAGGGACGCGCAGGGTTCTTCGAGGCGGAAAATGTCTTCGAGGCTCTGGCGGCGGCGGATCAGGCGGAGTTCGCCGCCGCGTTCGAGCACTTCGGGCGCCAGCGGGCGCGAGTTGTAGTTCGAGCTCATCGCGGCGCCGTAGGCCCCGGCGTCGTGGAAGACCAGGAGGTCGCCCACCTGCGCCTCGGGGAGGTCGCGCGTCGTGACGAAGCCGCCCTCCTCCTGCGTGAAGACGTCGCCCGATTCGCACAGCGGCCCGGCGACGACGGCGGGCTCGGAACCCACGAGCATCGCGCCGTCCTTCCCGTAGATCGAGATGTAGTGGTAGGCGCCGTAGAAGGAGGGGCGGACCAGGTCGGTGAAGCCCGCGTCCAGCAGGTAGAACCGGTTCTTGCCCTGGTTCTTGACCGCGCGGATCTCGGCCACGAGGTAGCCGGACTCGGCGACGAGGTAGCGCCCGGGCTCGACTTCGAGCGTCACGGCGTGGCCGATCTTCTTCTCGATCATCTTGCGGGCGCAGTCCCAGAGCTCGAAATAGGCGAGCAGGTCGATGGGCGGGGTCGCCTCGTCGCCCTTGCGGTAGGAGATGGGCAGACCGCCGCCGGCGCTGATCGTCCGGACGGACGAGCCGACGAGGAGGGCCGCCTTGACCATCGCGTCGCCCACCTGCGAGAGGTGCGCGAAGTCGCTGCCCGAGCCGATGTGCATGTGCAGGCCGGAGATCGGGTAGCCGAGTTCGTTCGCGCGGGCGACGAGCGCGGGGAGATCCTCGTGCCAGACGCCGTGCTTGGAGAGGTCGCCGCCGGTGTTGACCTTGCGGCTGTGGCCGTGGCCGAAGCCGGGGTTGATCCGGACGGTGAGCGGCACGCGGATTCCGCGTTCGGCCAGCTGCTCGAGCATGTCGGCGGAGCCGATGTTGACCGGGACCTGGTGCTTTTCGACCAGGTCGAGGGCCTCGCGGTCGAAGATGTCGGCGGTGTAGACCACGCCCGGCACCTTGGCGCGCGGGTCGTAGCCCACGCGGAGCGCCCGGACGATCTCGCCCGCGGAGACTGCGTCGACCATCGCCCCGGCGTCCTTGACGACTTTCAGAATCGAAAGGTTGGAGCAGGCCTTCTGCGCGAAGCGCACGACGTCGAACCGCGACACGTCGGCGATGCGCCGTTCGATCATCGACTGCCGGTAGAGCCAGCAGGGCGTGCCGAACTCGCGCGCCACGCGGGCGACGTCGAAGGGGGCGCTTTCGCAGGGGGAGGCCATCGTCCCTACTCGACGTCGATGACGGAGTTGAGGTGCCCTTCCATGTCGGCCATGGCGGGGGCGTTCTGGTCGATCTCCCAGGCCACGCCGTCGTAGACGAACTTGTAGAAGTAGCGGCCGGGCTGGAGCTTGACCTTCGCGCTCCAGTTGCCCTGGGCGTCCTTCTTCATCGGGTTCTTGGAGGGGATCCAGCCGTTGAAGTCGCCGGCCAGCTCGACGATGCCGGAGGCGGGCGAGAAGCAGGAGAATTCGACGGTCTTCGCGGCGGCGGCCTTCGGGGCGGCCTTGGGGGCCGCGGCCTTCTTGGCGGGGGCGGCCTTCTTTTCGGCGGGTTTTTCGGCCTTCGCGGCGCACTTGCAGGCGCTCTTGGCGGCGGGCTTCTTCTCCGCGGCCTTCGGAGCGGCCTTGGGGGCGGCGGTCTTCTTGGCGGTGGTGGTCTTGGTAGCCATGCTTTACTCCCTTGCCCTGTAACTTTTTTTTCAGAGGCGTGGCAAATATAGCTATTCGAAACGGCCCGGCCTTGCTAAATTTGGGCGCGATGGAAAATGCACCGGCAAGACGACTGGCCCCGAGCCTCCTGAGCGCGGATTTCGCCCGGCTGGGCGAGGCCTGCGAGCTCGCGCGGCTCGGCGGGGCCGACTGGCTCCACGTGGACGTGATGGACGGCGACTTCGTCCCGAACCTGACGATCGGCCCGCCCGTCGTGGAATCCCTCTCCAAGGCGACCACCCTGCCGCTGGACTGCCACCTCATGGTCTACCGGCCCGAGCAGCTCGTGCCGCTCTTCGCCAAGGCCGGCGCCGCGAACATCACGGTGCACGCCGAAAGCACGGTGCACCTCGACCGCCTGCTGAACCAGATCCGCGAAGCGGGCTGCACCTGCGGCGTCGCGATCAACCCCGCCACGCCCGTCGAGGCGATCCGCCCCGTGCTCGGGATCGTGGACCTCGCGCTGGTGATGTCGGTCAACCCCGGCTTCGGCGGCCAGAAGCTGATCCCCTACTGCCTGGACAAGGTCAAGGCGCTGCGCGACCTGCGGCCCGACCTCGACGTCCAGATCGACGGCGGCGTGAAGCTCGCCAACCTGGACGCGGTCCTCGCCGCCGGCGCGACGAACATCGTCGCGGGAAGCGCCATCTTCGGCGCGGCGGACGTCGTGGCCGAGACCAGGGCCTTCAAGGCGCGGATGTAGATCCGGGAAAAGGAAGAAGATGGAAACGATGGATTTCGGAAAGGAATCGCTTGCCCTCCACGCGGCCAACCGCGGCAAATGGGAAGTCCGCAACAAGATCCCCCTCAACACCCACCTCGACCTCTCGCTGGCCTACACGCCCGGCGTGGCCGCGGTCTCCTCGGAGATCGCCGCGCATCCCGAGAAGGTCTGGGAGCTGACCCCCCGCGGCAACTCCGTGGCCGTGGTCTCCAACGGCACCGCGGTGCTGGGCCTGGGCGACATCGGCAGCCAGGGCGCGATCCCCGTGATGGAGGGGAAGTCGATCCTCTTCAAGCAGTTCGCCGACATCGACGCCGTCCCGATCGTGACCGACCTGCGCGACCCGCAGGACCTCATCCGCTTCGTCCGCGCCATCGCCCCCTCGTTCGGCGGCATCAACCTCGAGGACATCAAGGCCCCCGAGTGCTTCCAGGTCGAGCAGGCGCTGCAGGACCTCGGCATCCCCGTCTTCCACGACGACCAGCACGGCACCGCGATCGTGCTGCTGGCCGGCCTCATCAACGCCGCCCGCGCCACGGGCCGCAAGATGACCGAGCTGAACGTGGTAATCAACGGCGCCGGCGCCGCCGGCTCCGCCATCGCGCGCCTGCTGCGCTGCGTGGGCCACGACCCGACGATCTGCGAACCGGTCAAGAGCCTGATCATCTGCGACTCCAAGGGGATCATCGCGGCGGGCCGCAAGGACCTGAACCGCGAGAAGGAGGCCCTGCTCTCCTTCTCCAACCGCGAGAACATGACCGGCACGATCCACGACGCGCTGCGCGGCGCGGACGTCTTCATCGGCGTCTCGAAGGGCAACCTCCTCACCGAGGAGGACATCCGCCGCATGGCCCCGAACCCGATCATCTTCCCGATGGCCAACCCCGTGCCCGAAATCATGCCCGAAGTCGCCCTCAAGGCCGGCGCGGCCGTGGTGGGGACGGGCCGTTCGGACTACCCGAACCAGGTCAACAACCTGCTGGTCTTCCCGGGCATCTTCCGCGGCGCGCTCGACGCCGGCGCGGCGGTGATCACCCCCGGAATGAAGATCGCCGCGGCGCACGCGCTGGCCCGCTACATGGCCAACCCCACGCCCGACAACATCCTCCCGGACGCGCTCGACTCCCGCGTGGCCCCGCTCGTGGCCGCCGCGGTCAAGCTGCGCGCCATCTCCGAAGGTGTCGCCAACACCCGGAAGAACTAGCGACGGACCGGGGCGCCGCAGCTTCGGCGCCGACGGCTCCCTGCGCGACGACCTCTTCGGCGACGCCTTCGCCTCGTCCGGGGACGCGTTCGCGGAATCGCGCCTCGTCTTCCTGGAGGGGAACCGGCTCCCCGAACGGTTCCGCGGACTGGCGGAAAGCGGCGTTCCCTCCTTCTCCGCGGCGGAGATCGGATTCGGCACGGGCGCGAACTTCGCACTCTGCGCGGAACTCTTCTTCCGGCTCTGTCCGGACAGGACGCTCGAATACGAAGGGCTGGAGGGCTACCCGCTCTCGCCCGCGGAACTCCGCGCCGCGCACGCCCGCTGGCCCGGGGAGCTGAAGCCCTGGGCCGAGGCGCTCCAGAAGACGTGGGACGAAGGGAAGGACGAACTCGCGTTCCGCAACGCGCGTCTCCACCTGCGGTTCGGTCTCTTCGCCGACGTGCTGCCGACGCTGGAGCGGAAGGCGGACGCCTGGATCCTCGACGGATTCGCCCCCTCGAAGAACCCCGACGCCTGGAGCGACGCCCTCTTCGCGCAGATCGCGCGGCTCTCGGCGCCGGGCGCGACGGCGGCGACCTTCACGGTCGCGGGCGACGTGCGCCGCCGCCTCCTGCGGGCCGGGTTCGACGTCGAAAAGCGGCCGGGATTCGGCCGCAAGCGCTCGCGCCTCGAGGCGCGGCTCGCCCGGCCCGCAGGCGAAGTCGCGCCCGGCGCCGTTCCCGGAACGTCCGCGGGCGAATGCAAGAAAGCGCTGCGCCACGCGCTCGAGCAGGCGGTGCGCAGCGGAGACGAAAGCCGCGCGCGCTCGCTTCTCGGGGAAGCCGGGGCGAAGCCCGACGGGGGGCTTCTCTTCCTCGCGCTCCGCTCCCCCGCCCCCGTCGGGCTTCTCTCCCTCCTGCTCGCGCGCGGCTGTCCGCCCGACGCGCGGAACGCCAAGGGCTCCACGGCCCTGATCGAGGCGATCCGCGCGGGACTTCCCGAAGCGGAGGAACTTCTGCTCGCGAACGGGGCCGATCCCGGACTGCCCGACGGCAGGGGGCGCACGCCGGAGACCTGGCGCGCCCTCGTCCGGAACGGAACGCGGAAAAGGTGAAACGCCCCCGCCGGAGCGCTCCCCTCCCCCGAAAACGCAAAAAAAGAAGGACCCGCGACGCGGATCCTTCTTTTCGTGGGCGGTACTGGACTCGAACCAGTGACCTCTACCATGTCAAGGTAACGCTCTAACCAGCTGAGCTAATCGCCCGAACGGGAACAAGAATAGAAAAAACAGGCCGGAAAGCCAAGACTTCCCGGCCATCTTCCGCAAAAAACTACTTGGCGATCGACATCATCAGGATGGCGACGACCAGCGAGAGGATCGCGTAGAACTCGGGGAAAGCCGCCAAAATCAGCGTTTTGCCCACGACGTCGTGGCCGGATCCGTAGGTTTCGATGCCGCTGGCGCAGACCTTGCCCTGGTTGATGCCGGAGAAGAGGCACGCGCAGCCCATCGCCAGGCCGGCGCCGAGCATCACCGCGCCCTGCAGCATGCCGACTTCGCCCTGGATGCCGCCGCTGTAGAGCACGTAGCCGACGAAGCCGTAGAGGCCCTGCGTCGCGGGAAGCGAGGCCATCGCCATGCCCACGCCGAACGCCTCGGGGCGCTTCTTCAGCATCCCGAGCAGCGCCTGGCCCGAAACGGCCAGGCCGATGGCGGAGCCGGAGCCCGAAAGACCGACCATCAGGCCAAGTCCGATCATCGCGAGAATCGATCCATCCATGTGAACCTCCGAAAGGTTGCGGTTATCTGTCTTGTGACTCTGCGCGGGCGAGCGGCTTGAAGGGGCGGCCGCCGCCCTGGTAGTCCAGGTTGGTGTAGAACTCCACGAAGGTCAGGCGCAGCGGGTGGACGAAGGCGCTGACCAGCGAGAGGACGAGGTTGAGGGCGTGGCCGACCACGAGGATCAGGACCGTGCCGAGGACCAGCGGGCTGGCGTAGTCGCGGACGCCGTCGTGCTCGACCAGCATGAAGGCGATCTTGTTGAACGACGCGGCGAGCAGGCCGCCGGCCAGGCCGAGCGCGAAGACGCGCAGGTAGGAGAGCGCGTCGGAGACGATCTTCGTCGCGTAGTTGTACATCGACCAGAGGAAGAGCACGGAGTAGCGCATGGCCGGGCCCGCGCCGATGTTCGCGAAGAGGAACAGGCAGAGCGTGCCGGCGCCGAGGAGCGCGAGGCCGGCCTCCTTCGGGACGGAGGCGAGGAAGCCGCCGATCGGGAGCCCGTTGACGCCGAACTCGTGGATCTTCAGCCCGAGCAGCGCGCCCGCCTCGGCCGAGGCGTTGGCCGACCAGACGAGGAGGCCGACGGTCAGGAGCATGAAGCCGACCGGCTCCATCCCGTGCTTCCAGCCCTTCTCGCGCGCGGAGACGTAGGCGCGGAGCCCCATCGCCAGCAGGATCTGCACGAAGCCGACCACGAGCGCGAGCGACATCATCGGATAGACCGTGCCGCCCTCGTCGGCGTAGGGGGCGAGCGGCGTCATCCACGAGGCCAGGTCGCGGCTTTCGCCGAAGAAGGAGTTGAGCATGACGCCGCAGAGGACGGTCACGCCGCCGAGGATCGCCAGAAGCGTCATCAGCGGCTTGACCTGCCTCCCCACGAGCGCGCGGGCGGCCAGCGCCAGCACGAGGACGATGGCCCCGTAGGCGGCGTCCGCCAGGCAGCACCCGACGAAGAAGGCGAAGAACATCGAGAAGAAGGGCACCGGGTCGAGCTCCCGGTACGACGGAAGCGAATGGAGGCAGGCGACCGGTTCGAAGAGGCGCGTGACCGCGCCGTTCTTCAGGCGCACGGGCGGCTCCTCGTCCGCGGCCGGTTCGCGGATCTCCCACCAGCACCCCAGGCCCCCGAGGAGCTCCTCGACGGCCTTCCTGTCGGCCGCGGGGAACCAGCCCCGCATGCTGACGAGCCGCCCGGAGAGTTCGGGCGTCAGGTCCTGCGAGGCCGCGGCGAGCCGTCCTTCGTTCTCGGCGCGCTCCCAGCCGCGGGCCAGGACCGAGTCGTCGGAGGAGAGGGCCGCCAGTTCGGCGAAGAGTTCGCGTTCGCGCGCCTCGGCGGACGCCAGGTCGGAACGCAGTTCGGAAAGGCGCTTCCGCGGCAGCGGCTGTTCCTCCGCGCCGGCGGGCAGGTCGCCTTCGAGGTTCAGGACGAGGAGCAGAAGGCGGCCGGGCAGTTCGCCGACCCGGACGGCCGCGGCGGAACGCCCGGCGAGGTCGGCGAGGATCTCGTCACGCCGGCGCGCGGTCGCGACGAGCAGCCGCGCCGCGTACCCGCGGTCGCGCAGGGCCGCGAGGTGCGCGAGGTCGAAGTCGCCCCACGGAGTCCACGTTTCGACCTCGCGCGCGAGCGCGGCGGCTTCGGCGCGGGCCTTGCCGTGTTCGGAAAGGCGTTTCTCCAGGAGCTCCAGGCTTTCGTCCGGGTCGTCGGGGAAGCGGAGCCCCGACGCGGAGCGGGGGTCGCCGGAGAAGTCGCGGAGGACGAACTTCAGCGCCTTGCGGGCGCGGTCGTAGCGGACGCTCCGCGCGTGCGCGGCGGCGACGGTCGCGGCGTCGCGCTCCTCGGAGCTCTCGATCTCCACGCAGCCCAGCCTCTGCAGGCCCTCGAGCAGCGCGGTCCGCTCCCCGGAGGGAATCAGGAGCGTCAGCTTCAGCATCGGGACGATCATGCCGCTCCCTCCCTGGCCATGGCGTCGAGCCGCGTCTTCAGGATCTTCTGCGAGGACTTGGCGAGGTTCTCCTCGTCCTCCATGAAGCGCTTGATGCGCAGGATCGAGTCGTTGTACTCGGGAATCTGCACCTTCTCGTAGAGGTTGACCTTCTGCGTGGTCTTCTTGCGGGCGTGCTCCAGGATCTCGACCTTCTTCTTCGCGAGCTCGATCTTCGCGCGGAGCTCGGCCAGCGAGCGCAGGACCTCGACCCCGGCGGAGAGCCAGGCGGGCGCGGAGAGCGCGCCGAACGGGGCGACGGCGATCTCCAGGCGTTCGAGCGAAGGCACCTTCACGCCGGCGAGCTTGCGGATTACGACCTCGGCCTTCTCCAGGCGGACCAGCCCCTCGGGCATTTCGCCCCAGAGCCGTTCGAACCCGGAAAGCGAGGCGAGGCGCGCGGCGTAGTCCTTCTCCAGCGCGGCCGCGGCTTCGCGGGCCTTCTTCACCTCGAGCCGCAGCGCGGTCTCCTTCGCGACGAGCGTCGGAAGCGCGTTGACGCGCACCTTCAGCTCCTTGCGGAGCTGCTGGAGCGAGGTCTTGTTGTACTGGAACTTGATCGCCATGGAGGACCTTCCGGTTTTCTACGCCTTCCAGTACTTGTCCATCAGTTCGCGCTTCGCGCCGACTTCGTCCTTCGTGAAGTACTTCGCGAAGAGCTCCCAGCCGGTGTCGAGCATCTTCTCGATCCCGATGTTGACGTCGATGGCCAGCAGCGCCGCGGAGTAGTCCTTCGCGAAGCCGAGCGCGCGGCGGTCGTAGTCGGTGAGCTCGAAGCCGTTCTCCAGCTTGGTCTTGGCGTTGGCGGCGTCGGCGTAGAGGCGGATGGCCGTGTTCATCACCGCGGCGTGGTCCTCGCGCGTCTTCTTGCCGGTCACGAGCTGCTTCAGGCGGGAGAGCGAGCGGAACGGGTCGACGATCACCTTCGCGATGTCGGTGTCGCGGCGCAGGTAGAGCTGGCCCTCCGTGATGTAGCCGGTGTTGTCGGGCACGGCGTGCGTGATGTCGCCGCCCGAGAGCGTGGTCACCGCGATGATCGTGATGGAGCCGCCGTCGGGGAACTGCACCGCCTTCTCGTAGATCTTCGCCAGGTCGGAGTAGAGCGAGCCGGGCATCGAGTCCTTCGAGGGGATCTGGTCCATGCGGTTGCTGACGATGGCCAGGGCGTCGGCGTAGAGCGTCATGTCGCTCAGCAGCACCAGCACCTTCTGCTTCCTCTCCACGGCGAACCACTCCGCCGCGGCCAGGCACATGTCGGGCACCAGCAGGCGCTCCACGGGCGGGTTCTCCGTCGTGTTCATGAAGCTGACGATGCGGTCGGTGGCGCCGGCGTTCTCGAAGAGGTTGCGGTAGTAGAGGTAGTCGTCGTTGCTCATCCCCATGCCGCCGAGCACGATGACGTCGGCCTGCGCGCGGAGGGCGACGGTCGCCATCACCTGGTTGTAGGGCTGGTCGGCGTCGGCGAAGAAGGGGATCTTCTGGCCGGTGACGAGCGTGTTGTTGAGGTCGATGCCCGCGATGCCCGTCGCGATCAGCTCGGAGGGCTGCTTGCGGCGCACCGGGTTGACCGAGGGACCGCCGATCTCGCGGACTTCGCCGTCCACCTCGGGCCCGCCGTCGATCGGGCGCCCGTAGGCGTCGAAGAAGCGGCCCTTGAGCGCCTCGCCCACCTTCAGCGTGGGCGGCGCCCCCGTGAAGACCACCTCGCTGTCGGAGGCGATGCCGGCGGTGCCGGGGAAGACCTGGAGCGTGACCTGGTCGCCGGAGATCTTGACCACCTGCGCGGGGCGGCCGTCCACGTAGGCCATCTCCTCGTTCGTGACGCCCTCGGCGCGGAGCGTGCAGGTGGCCTTGGTGATGTTGTCGATCCGGGTGTAGATCTTCTGGAAAGCGCGGGTCTGCATCAGTCGGCCCTCCTTTCGGCGACGAGCGCGCGGAGTTCGGCTTCCGCCTCCTTGAACTTGTCGTTCCCGAACGGCTGGTAGTTCATCTGGCGGACGAGGTTGATCAGCTTCTTGAACCAGCCGCCGACCTCCTCGAACCCGTCGAACGCGAGCTTCTCGGAGCAGATTCCGAGGACGAGGTCCACCATGTAGCGCTGGCGGTCCATCGGCGTGGAGGCGTCGATCTCGTCGAACGCGTCCTGCTGGAGGATGCAGAAGTCGATCACCTCGGCCTTGTTGGCGTTGACGTGGTACTCGAGCGGCACGCCGTCGTCGCCCAGGATGTTGATCTGGTCCTTCGCCTCCTTGCCGCGGAGGAGGAGGTCCTTCATCTCCAGCACCTTGCCGACCCAGCCGGGCTCCACGTTCCTGTCGAAGTACTCGACGACCTCGGGGTACTCGAGGTACTTGGAGTAGGAGTCGATCGGGTCCACGGCGGGATAGCGCTTGGAGTCGGCGCGGGCCTGCGAGAGCGCGTAGAAGCAGCGCGCGGCCTTCTGCGTGGATTCGGTCACGGGCTCCTTCAGGTTGCCGCCCGCGGGCGAGACGGTGCCGATGAAGGTGATGGAGCCGCTCTGGCCGTTGCGGAGCTCGACGTAGCCGGCGCGCGCGTAGAAGCCCGCGACCACGGCGGAGAGGTCCATCGGGAAGGCGTCGGGGCCGGGCAGCTCCTCCATGCGGTTCGACATCTCGCGGAGCGCCTGCGCCCAGCGCGAGGTGGAGTCGGCGAGCAGGAGGACCTTCAGGCCCATCATGCGGTAGTACTCGGCGAGCGTCATGCCCGTGTAGACCGAGGCTTCGCGCGAGGCGACCGGCATGTTGGAGGTGTTGCAGACGATGATCGTCCGCTCCATCAGCTTGCGGCCCGTGCGCGGGTCGTCGAGCTCGGGAAACTCGGTGAAGATCTCGACCACTTCGTTCGCGCGTTCGCCGCAGGCCACCATGATGATGAGGTCGGCGCCGGCGTTCTTGGCGAGCGCGTGCTGGAGGACCGTCTTGCCGCAGCCGAACGGCCCGGGGATGAAGCCCGTGCCGCCTTCCGCGATCGGGTTGAGCGTGTCGATCGTGCGGACCCCGGTCTCCATCGCCTTGAAGGGGCGGGGCTTGCTTTTGTAGCCGCGGATCTCGCGCTTGACGGGCCATTTCATCGTCATCGTGAGGGAGCGCTTCGCGCCGGACGCGTCCACGACCACGGCGATCTCGTCCTCGGCCGCGTATTCGCCCGCGGGGACGATCGATTCGACCGTGCCTTCGCCTTCGTAGTCGAAGGGGACCATGATCTTGTGGTCGATCCACCCTTCCTGCACGGAGCCGAGCCAGTCGGCGGCGCGCACCTTGTCGCCGGCCTTGGCCAGCGGCTTGAAGGCCCACTTCCTCTTCGGGTCGAACGGGGCGGTGTATTCGCCGCGCTTGAGGAAGACGCCCGTCATGGCGTCGAGGTCGTTCTGGAGGCCGTCGTAGTTGCGGGAGAGCATCCCGGGGCCGAGCGTCACCTCGAGCATGTGGCCGGTGAACTCCACGGGGCATCCCACGGAGAGGCCGCGCGTGCTTTCGAAGACCTGGACCGAGGCGCGGTTCCCCGTCACCTTGATCGTTTCGGCCATCAGCTTCTCGCCGCCGAGGAGGATGTAGCAGATCTCGTTCTGGCCCACGGGACCGTCGACTTCGACCGTCACCAGGTTCGAAACGATGCCCGCGACCTTGCCTGTTGTTGCCATCATCGCCTCCGTCGTGCCCTACGGCACGTTCACCTTGAGGGTTTCGACCAGCCGTTCCAGGCGCGCGCGCCCCGCTTCGGCGCCGAGCGCCTCCCAGCGGGCCGCCAGTCCCAGACGGACGGCAAAAGCGTAAATCGCCTCTTCCGAGAAGGTCCTCGTCGAGGTCAGTTCCCCGGCCATGTCCCAGCGGATCCGGTCCGCGGCCAGCTCGGCCTCCAGCGGCCCTTCGTCCGCGGCCTGGACGAGCGCGGCGATCCAGGGGCAGGCCGTCGCGATCCCGAAGTCGGGAGCGCCGCTCGAGCCGACCGCCGCGGCGATTTCGTCGATCTTCGGCACGGCCACGGGGGCCGCGTCCTTCGCGCGGCGGCGGTTCTGCAGAATCGCGAGCGCCGCGCGGACGTGCAGTTCGAACACGAGGTATTTCCGGACCCAGCCGTCGGGCAGGGCGTCCGCCCATTCGAAGAAGGCGCGGTCGAGCGCCTCCGCCCCGCCTTCGCCGCCCTTCCGGACGAACTCGACCATGAAGTCGGGCATCTCGTCCGGCGCGGCGATCTCCGCGTTCAGCTTTTCGGGCGACCAGTTGCCGCGCCGGTCGAACGGGAACGGCAGCCCGAGGAGGACGTTCGCGAGGTTGGCGCAGTCGTGGACCAAGCGCAGGCGCCAGAGCCCGCGCGCGTCCTCGGGACGCATCGCGCCGGCGAGCGACTCCAGCTCGGAGGCGTAGCCGGGCAGTTCCCGGTTGCCCTCCAACGCGAGGACGGGAAGTCCCGCGACCAGATCGTAGTACTGCGCCATCGCCGCCCTACGCCTCGAACATCAGGGCGCGCGCGCGGGCGCGGAGGAAGTCCTTGAAGAACTCCGCGAAGTCCTCGGCGGTGAAGCTCAGCTTGTATCCGCCGTCCTGGGGCCGCACCTGGAACCCGGTGCGCAGCCTGTCGGACCAGGAGAACGACAGCCCGGCCTTCAGCTCCTTGGCGAGGGCGGCCTTGAGCGCCTTTTCCAGCTTGCCCTGCGCGGCCGCGGGGAGGATCGCCTCCAGCTTGCCTTCCTTTCCGGCGCTCCACTGCGCCACGACCGTCTTGAGAAGCTCGGCGACCGTTTCGGGGTCGGAGAGCGCGCCGGAGACCGGGGCGTCCACGCACTTGGCGAGCACGGCGTCGGTCGCGGCCTTCTTGAGCGCGTCGAGCGCCTGCGCGGAGGCCATCTTCAGCTCGGTCTCCACGTTGCGGCGCGTTTCGGTCGCGTCGGCCGCGGCCTTGTCCGTCAGTTCCTTCGCCTTGGCGCGGGCGTCGGCGAGGATGGCTTCCGCCTCCTCCTTCGCCTTCGACACGATTTCGTCGGCCCGCAGTTCTCCCTTTTCCACGCCTTCTTTGTAGAGCTTCTCGGTGATTTCGCTGATTCGGTTGTCCATCTGCGCAGGTCTCTCCACGGAAAAGGGTTTTCGGAAAGCGGACGCTCGTTGACTACAAACTATTCCCAAAATCGGGAAAAATCTCCTTTTTTCGTAAAATCGGGGTTAAAAACTCACGAAAAAGAGTCCGGTTTTTCCAAAATCGGCGCAAAAATCCCTCTTTCGGCGCGGTTCGGCCCGCGCGGCGGACCGCCTACTTGGAGGAGTCGCCGCCCTTGAGCACCGCGTTGAGCTCGCGGCACATCGCCACCGAGATCTCCTGCTCCTCGAGGAAGACCTCGCCCATCCCCTCGGCGGAGATGCGGTCGGCCTCCTCGGCGCTGGTGCTGCGGATGAGGATGCGGATGGAGGGGCGGAGGATGCGGGCGACCTCCACGATGCGGTGGAGGTCCACGGCGTCGGTGGTGGTGACCACGAGCGCGCCGGCCTGCGCGATGTGCGCCTGGACGAGGGTGCCCGCCTCGGAGACGTTGCCGGTCACGGCGTGGACGCCCTGTTCGCGCAGCTGCTCGACCACGGTGCGGTTGGAGTCGGCCACGACGAAGGGGATGTTCTCGTTCGACAGGTATTCCTGGATCCTCCGGCCCACGCCGGCGTAGCCCACGAGGACGACGTGCCCGGTGAGGGCGCGGTGCGGCACCGACGCGGGCAGCTGGGCCAGCGGGTCGGCGGGGCGGTCCACGATGCGCGCCAGCATCGGGTTCGCGAGGATGCGCTTCTGCAGCGGGGTGACGAAGCGGAAGACGAGCGAGTTCAGGCCGATGGAGAGGATGGCGCAGGCGACCACCAGGCTCTGCACGTCGGGCTCGATCACGCCCAGCGACTTGCCGAGCGCCACGAGGATGAAGGAGAATTCGCCGATCTGCGCGAGCCCGGCGCCGACCGTCAGGGCGGCGCCTACGGGATAGCGGAAGACCAGCATGATCGCGCAGGCCGCCACCGGCTTGCCCACCATCACGATGCCCACGGTGAGCAGCAGCCAGAGCGGCTCGTGCAGCAGCACGCGGGGGTCGAAGAGCATCCCGACGGAGACGAAGAAGAGGATGGAGAAGAGGTCGCGGAAGGGCTGCGACTCCTGGCCGGCGCGCGTCGCCAGGGGCGACTCCTTGACGATCATCCCGGCGAAGAAGGCGCCCAGCGCGAACGAGACGTCGAAGAGGGCGTAGGCCGAGTAGGCGATGCCGACCGCCACGGCGATCACGCTGATCATGAAGAGCTCGTGCGAACCGTTGCGCGCCACGCGCCACAGCAGCCACGGGAAGGTGCGCTTGCCGACCAGCAGCATCAGCCCCGCGAAGACGGCGATCTTGCCGAAGGTCTTGAGCAGCGTCAGCGCCAGCGCCCCGGCGCCGGGGGCGGCGCCGTCCCCGCCCGAAAGCCAGCCGGAGAGGGGCGGCAGGAGCACCAGCAGCGCGACGGTCAGAAGGTCCTCCACGACCAGCCATCCCACGGCGATCTGCCCCTTGATCGTGGCGATGTCGCCCGTGGCCTCCATGTTGCGGATCAGCACGACGGTCGACGCGACGGAGAGCGCCATGCCGTAGACGACGCTCTGCCCCCACGGCCAGTGGAGCGCGTGGGCCAGCGCGGAGGCGACGCAGATGGTCAGCGCGGTCTGGACGATCGCGCCGGGCACGGCGATCCTCCGCACCGCCATCAGGTCCTTGAAGGAGAAGTGGAGCCCCACGCCGAACATCAGCAGCATCACGCCGATCTCCGCCAGCTGGTCGAACAGCTCGGCGTCGACCTTCAGGCCGAGGAGCGTGGGGAAATGCTCGGAGACGAACGGCAGCGCGGAGCCGATCACGATCCCCGCGGCGAGGTAGCCCACCAGCGCGGGGAGGCGGAGCTTCGTGGCGACGAGCCCGCAGGAGAGCGCCAGGCCGAGCCCCAGCACCAGCGTGGTGATGAGCTCGAACTCCCCGGCGGAGCGGACAGCGGCTTCGGCGACCGTTTCGACCATGGGCCTAATCTAGATAATTGCTACTTTTGCCCCCGAATCCGGCGGGCGAAAAGGCCCGCGCGAAGGAGTTTCCATGGGCTTCAAATGCGGCCTCGTCGGCCTTCCCAACGTCGGCAAGTCGACCATCTTCAACGCGGTGACCCGCGCCGGCGCCGAGATGGCGAACTACCCCTTCTGCACCATCGAGCCCAACGTGGGCGTGGTCGAGGTGCCCGACCCCCGCCTGCAGGTCCTGGCGGACTTCGTCCACCCGCAGCGCATCGTGCCCGCGGTCATGCAGTTCGTGGACATCGCCGGCCTGGTGGCCGGGGCCTCCAAGGGCGAAGGGCTGGGCAACCAGTTCCTCAGCCACATCCGCGAGACCGACGCGATCCTCCACGTGGTCCGCTGCTTCGAAGACCCCGACGTGGTGCACGTCAGCGGCTCCGTCGACCCGCTCCGCGACGTGGAGATCATCGAGACCGAGCTGATCCTCAAGGACATGGAGACCCTCGACGGGGCGAGGACCAAGGCCGAGAAGATGGCCCGCGGCGGCGACAAGGCCGCCAAGATCCGCCTCTCCGCGTTCGAGAAGATCGGCGCGCTCCTGGACGCCGGCAAGCTCGCGAAGAACGCCGAGCTGACCGAGGAGGAGGAGGTCGAGATGCGCGGCGTGGGGCTGCTGACCGCCAAGCCCGTCTTCTACTGCGCCAACGTGCTCGAAAGCGAAGCCGCGACCGGGAACGCCCACGTGGAGAAGCTGCGCGCCTACGCGGCGGAGCACGGCGGCGACGTGGTGGTCATCTGCGGGAAGATCGAGGCCGAGCTGGCGGAGATGGAGCCCGAGGACCGCGACGCCTTCCTGAAGGACCTGGGGCTCGACGAGCCGGGGCTGAACAAGATCGTGCGGACCGGGTTCCGCCTGCTGGGCAAGATGACCTACTTCACCGCCGGCGAGAAGGAGGTGAAGGCCTGGACGATCGACGTGGGCGACAAGGCCCCGCGCGCCGCCGGCGCGATCCACACCGACTTCGAGCGCGGCTTCATCCGCGCCGAGACCGTCTCCTACGACGACTTCGTGAAGTGCGGCGGCTGGAACAAGGCGCGCGACGCCGGCCTGCTCCGCACCGAAGGCAAGGACTACGTCGTCCAGGACGGCGACATCATGAACTTCCTCTTCAACGTGTGAGGACGGAATGGAACGCGCCCGCCTCGTGCTCAAGCCCGGCAAGGAGCGCTCGCTCCTGCGCCGGCACCTCTGGCTCTTCTCCGGCGCGGTGGAGAGCGTCGACGGGCTGCCGCTCGACGGCGACGTCGTGGACGTGGTCGATTCCCAGGGCCGGTTCCTCGCCTGCGGACACTACCAGCGCACGGGCTCCATCCGCTGCCGCGTGCTCGGGTTCAGGCGCGAGGACGAGCCCGAAAAGCCCGGCTTCTGGAAGGAGCGCCTCTCCGAGGCGGTCGGGCTCCGCAAGGCCCTCGGCCTGGTCGACGGCGAAGAGACGAACGCCTGCCGCCTGGTCCACGGCGAGGGCGACCGCCTGCCCGGCCTGGTCGCCGACTGGTACGCCGGCGTCGCCGTGGTCCAGTTCCACAGCCTGGGGATGTTCCGCCAGCAGAAGACGATCGCCGTCGCGCTCGCCGAGGCGCTGAAGGAGGCCGGCGCCGCGCCCCGCGCGGTCTACGCCATGACCGAGCAGGGGATCCACCTGCGCGGCGACGAAGGGGTGCGCGAAGGGTTCCTGCTCGGGAAGAGCGGCCCGGTCGAGATCCTGGAGAACGGGCTGAAGTTCCGCGTGGACTTCGCGCAGGGCCAGAAGACCGGCTTCTTCCTCGACCAGCGCGACAACCGCGCGCTGCTCGGGCGCTACTGCGAAAACCGCTCGGTCTGCAACACCTTCGCCTACACGGGCGGCTTCTCGGTCTACGCGCTCGACGGCGGCGCACGCTCGGTCGACAGCGTGGAGATCTCCGCCACCGCCGCCGCCGCGATCGAGGAGAACGTCCGCCTGAACTTCGGCGACGCCGCCCCGCACCGCGTCTTCTGCCAGGACGCGTTCGACTTCTTCCAGGCGGCGCCGACGCGCTACGAGACCATCGTCCTCGACCCGCCGGCCTTCGCCAAGCACCGCGAATCGGTGGAGAACGCGCTCAAGGGCTACCGCCGCATCAACCGCGCCGCGCTGCGCAACATCGCGCCCGGCGGGTTCCTCTTCACCTTCTCCTGCTCGCAGCTCGTCTCGCCGGAGCTCTTCCGCGAAGCGGTCTTCTCCGCGGCCGCGCAGGCGGGCCGCGACGTCCGCGTGCTGCACGTGCTGCACCAGGGGGCCGACCACCCGGTCAATCTCTTCCATCCCGAAAGCGAATACCTGAAGGGGCTCGTCCTCGAAGTGCGGTAGGCGCCGCCGACGCGCCCGGAGAGAGCGCCGGCCCGGCTTTCATGCTATTTTTGTCGGGAAGAAAAGGAGAGCGCATGCACTATCTGATCGTCCCCGGCCTGAACAACTCCGGGCCGGACCACTGGCAGAGCTACTGGGCGAAGAGCCTCCCGAACGCGACCCGCGTCGTCCAGCGCAACTGGGACCATCCGCAAAAGGAGACCTGGATCGAGACGCTGGACGAAGCCGCGTCGAAGCTCGACTCGGAGACGATCTTCGTCTCGCACAGCCTGGGCGTCGTGACGACGGTCCACTGGCTGCTGCGCCGCGCGGAGAGGGGCGGCGTCCCCGCGACGGTGAAGGGCGTCTTCCTCGTCTCGCCGAGCGACCCCGACGAGATCGAGATCATCTCCTCCTTCGCGCCGATGCCGCTGGGGAAGCTGCCCGTGCCCGCCTGCGTGGTGGCGAGCGAGAACGACCCGTTCGTCCGCATCGAACGCGCGCGGTTCTTCGCCGAATCGTGGGGCGCGAAGCTCTTCGAAGCCGGCGCCCTCGGCCACATCAACGCCAGGTCGAACCTCGGCGAATGGGAACAGGGCCGCGCCTTCCTCGCGGAGTTCGAGAAGAGCCTGCCCGCGGGCTGACGCGGAGCCCGCGCGGAGCGGGCGTTTCCTAGCTTTCGGGTGCGATGGACATTGCGCACCACTACGTGGAGCGGGGAGAGGGCTTTCCCCTGCTTCTTCTGCACGGGAACGGCGAGGAGTGCGGCTATTTCTCGCACCAGCTGGAAGCGTTCTCCGCGACGCGGCGCGCGATCGCGCTCGACTCGCGCGGACACGGGAAGACGCCGCGCGGCGAAGGCCCGCTCTCCATCCGGCGTTTCGCGGACGACCTGCTGGGGTTCATGGACCGGCTTGGCCTGGAGAAGGCCGACCTGCTGGGATTTTCGGACGGCGCGAACGTCGCCATGGTCTTCGCGATGGAACGCCCCGAACGGGTCCGCAGGCTGGTCCTGAACGGAGGCAACCTCGACGCGAAGGGAATCCGGCCGTCGACGCAGATTCCCATCGAAATCGGATTCCGCGTCGCGCGCTTCTTCGCGCGGTGGAGTCCTCGCGCCCGGGCGAACGCCGAGCTGCTGAACCTCATGGTGAACGACCCCGGCATTCCGCCCGAAGACCTG
Source organism: Fibrobacterales bacterium (assembly GCA_017650365.1). Lineage (GTDB taxonomy): Bacteria > Fibrobacterota > Fibrobacteria > Fibrobacterales > CADBQJ01 > CADBQJ01. The sequence continues at coordinate 64,618 of JAGCEZ010000084.1, forward strand.
GCGAGGATCCAGGCCCCGACGCTCGTCGTCGCCGGAACGCGCGACATGGTGAAGGAGGAGCACACGCGCCTGATCGCCTCCCGCATCCCCGGCGCGAAGCTCGCGTTCGTGGAGGGCGACCACTTCGTCGCGCGCGGCAACCCGGAGGAGTTCGACCGGGTCGTCCTTGATTTCCTGGAGCAGTGATCGAGTCTTAGGCGCCAGGGGCCAGTCGCCAGGTGCCTGTGCGGATGATGGCGTCTTCGGCCGCTGACCCCCGAAGTATATTTTGTCCGGGGAAAACGGGAAAAGCAAGGAGCAACGCGATGAGCGCCACGGTTCCCTCCAGCGTCGCCGAACGGGCGAAGCGCATCGCGCGCACGAGCCTCGTCGGCATGGCCGCGAACGTCCTCCTCGCCGCCTTCAAGGCCGCGGTCGGCCTGGCCGCCGGATCGGTCTCGATCGCGATGGACGCCGTGAACAACCTCACCGACGCGCTCGGCTCCGTCCTGACGCTCGCCGGGGTCGCGCTCGCGCGGCGGCGACCCGACGCGAAGCATCCCTTCGGCTACGGCCGGATCGAGTACTTCAGCGCGGTCTCCGTCTCGGCGCTCGTGCTGGCCGCCGGCGTCGGCTCCCTCGTGGAATCGGCGAAGAAGATCGTCGAGCCCACCGTGCCCGAATACGGGACCGCCGCGCTCGTCGTGGTGGCGGCCGCGGTCCTGGCGAAGCTCGCCCTCGGGCGCTACGTCGCGGCGCAGGGCCGCGCGTGCAACTCGGACGCGCTCGTCGCCTCCGGGGCCGACGCGAGCTTCGACGCGATCCTCTCCGCCTCGACCCTCGTCGGCGCGCTCCTCGTGAAGTTCGCCGGCGTGAACCTCGACGGCTGGATCGGCGCCGTCATCTCCGTCGTCATCCTCAAGGCGGGCGCGGGAATGCTGGCCGAGTCGGCCGGAAGCATCATGGGGAACCGCCCCGACGCGGAGATCTCGAAGCGGATCCGCGAAACCGTCGCCGCCGTCCCCGGCGTCCTCGGCGTCCACGACCTCGTGCTGCACGACTACGGCCCCGACAGCGCGATCGGCTCCGTCCACGTCGACGTCGACGCCTCGCTCGACGCCGCCGCGATCCACCGGCTCACGCGCTCCGTCCAGATCGCCGCGATCGAAGGCTTCCGCGTCTTCCTCACCGTCGGCATCTACGCCGCCGACCCCGCGCGCCGCGCCGACGCCGAGGCCGTCGAAGCGGCCGTCCTGCGCCACGACGGCGTCAAGTCCGTCCACGGCGTCTTCTTCGACGACGAACGGTCCGCGGTCTCCTTCGACGCGCTCGTCGAATTCACCGTCCGCGACCGCGACGCGCTCCGCGCCGCCCTCGCCGCCGACGTCGCGGCGCTCTTCCCCGGCCGTTCCGTCGCCGTCAACTTCGACGCCGACTACTCCGGCTGAAACCGCGCCATGCGAAAGAAAAAAGGCGTCTCCCGGGGGAGGCGCCTTTTCGATCGCTTCGTTTCCGGACCTAGTCCAGGCCCGTCCCGACGGTCTTTTCCCAGAAGGCGCGGTAGTTGTCGCGCTCGGGGTTGTCGTTGGCGCGCCAGGCGATGGCGTCCTTGGGGTGGACGTTGAAGGCGCCGGAGATCATCAGCGGGATGATGTAGCCCCATTCGATCTCGCCCTTCTTCATCATCGGGACCATTTCGGTCGAGACGACGTCGAGCACCGGGCGGATGTCGTACTTGGGGTTCTTCAGGAAGCTCAGCAGCAGCTCCGTGGTGCAGTTGCCCGCGCCGCGGCCGATGCCGAAGAGCGTGCCGTCGACGAAGTTGGCGCCGCGCATGATCGCCTCGATGGTGTTGCCGAAGGCGAGCTGCATGTTGTTGTGGCCGTGGAAGCCGATTTCGCGGCCGACGATCTTGTCCTTGTAGCGGACCATCATCGCGTCCACCTGCTCCTGGTAGTAGTGGCCGAAGCTGTCGACCAGGTAGACGACGTCGGCCTTGGACTCGGCCTGGATCTGGGCGAGCGCCTCGTCGAGCTCGGGGCCGCGGTCGCGGCTGGAGGCCATGATGTTGACCGTGGTCTCGTAGCCCTGCGCGTTGAAGCGGTTGACGTGGGCGATGGCCTTGTCGATGTCCTTGACGTAGGCGGCCACGCGCACCATCTCGAACGGCGATTCGTCGCGGTCCTTGATGGCGTCGAGGTCGGCGCGGCCGATGTCGACCATGACGGCGACCTTGGGGCCGTTTTCGATCCCCTCGCGGACCTTGCGGATGTCCTCGTCGTCGCAGAACTTCCAGGGACCGTATTCGGAGCGGCTGAACAGCTTGTCGCTGTTCTTGTAGCCGATTTCCATATAGTCCACCCCCGCCTCGGCCAAGGCCTTGTAGACCTTGCGCACAAACTCGTGGCTGAACTTGTGCTTGTTCACCAGCCCGCCGTCGCGGATGGTGCAGTCGAGAACTTTGATTTCGGGACGGAACATGGTTTCCTCTGGTTGGGAAAGTGAAGACGCAAATATAGCAAACAGGGCCTTTCCGGCCCTCCGGGGCGCCCGGACGGGGCGGAGAGCCGGACGAAAAAAGGCTAAATTTCGGCATTATGAAAGCAATACTCGTCGTGAACTGCGGCAGCTCGTCGCTGAAATTCGCCCTCTACGCCCTTTCGGGAGACGACGTGCTCGAAAAGCGCGCCTCCGGGCTCGTGGAGGGAATCGGGACCGCGCAGGGGCGCTTCAAGGCCAAGGGCTCCCTGGGAGAGGCGGAGACCGTCCTGGAGAACCCGAGCCACCTTTCGGGCTTCGGCGCGCTGAAGTCGTGGCTCGAGGGGGCGGGCGTCCGCGACGACGAGATCCTGGGCGTCGGGCACCGCGTGGTGCAGGGCGGCGCGGTCTTCTCCGAAAGCGTGGTCCTCGACGACGCGAAAATCGACCAGGTGGACGAACTGGCCGCGATGGCCCCGCTCCACAACCACGCCCACGCGCTGGGGATGCGCGAGGCGAAGAAGGCCTGGCCGGACGCCGTGCAGGCCGCCGTCTTCGACACCGCCTTCCACCAGACGATGCCCCCGAAGGCCTACCGGTTCGCCGTGCCCTCGGAGCTCTACGAGAAGCACGCGCTGCGCAAGTACGGCTTCCACGGCACGTCGCACCGCTACGTGAGCGCCCGGACCGCCGAGATCCTCGGCCGCCCGGTCGAATCGATCCGCATGGTCACCGCCCACCTCGGCAACGGCTGCAGCTGCTGCGCCATCCTCGGCGGGAAGTGCGTGGACACCACGATGGGCCTCACCCCGCTGGACGGCCTGATGATGGGGACCCGCTCCGGCGCGACCGACCCGAGCGTCTTCGACTACCTGGAGCGCAAGCTGGGCTGGAGCGCCTCGAAGACCGTGCAGGTGCTGAACAAGGAGTCGGGCCTGCTCGGGATCTCCGGGCTGTCGCAGGACATGCGGACCCTGGTCGCCGCCCGCGCCGAAGGGCACGAGGGGGCGAAGCTGGCCATCGAGATGTTCGAGTACCGGCTCGCCAAGACGATCGCCTCGCTGACGATCCCGCTCGGCGGGCTCGACGCGCTGGTCTTCGCCGGCGGCATCGGCGAGAACTCCTACGTCGTCCGCGGCGAGGCGGTGCGCATGCTCGCTCCGCTGGGCCTGGAGCTCGACGAGGAGGCCAACGCGAAGGCCGTCGGCGGCGCCGAGGGGAAGATCTCCGTCGGCGACTCCCCCGTCGCGCTCGTCGTCCCCACCGACGAGGAGCTGCTGATCGCGAAGGACACGCTCGCCCTGGCGCGCGGAAGGAAATAAGGAGAAAACGGCGATGTCGAACAGCAAGCGCATTCTCTGCGTCATCCCCGACGGGCACAACGTCGGCCTGACCTCCGTCTCCCTCGGGCTCGTCAAGGCCCTGCTCCGGACGAAGTGGCGCGTCGGCTTCCTCAAGCCCTTCACGCTGGCCCACGCCGACGACCCGCGGAACGAGGTCTCCTCCTCCGCCATGCGCCGGCTCTTCGGGATGAAGGTCCCGAACCCGATCGGCATGCGCGAGGCCGAGAAGCTGATGGGGCGCGGCCAGGGCGACGTGCTGATGGAGCAGGTCGTCGGGATGTGCGCCGAGATCGAGGACGTGGACGTCGTCGTGGTGGAGGGCGTGGCCGCCGCGCCGGAGCTCTTCTACTCCAAGCAGCTGAACTCGATGCTCGTGCACGCGCTGGACGCGGACGTCGTGATGGTCTGCGCGCCGAACGGCAAGACCCCCGCCGAGATGGCCGAGGCCCTCGAGGTGGAGTGCCGCGAGTTCGTGGAGAGCGGGAACATGCTCGGCGTGGTCGTCAACAAGATCGGCCGCTCGCGCAGCGTGCGCAACTTCGCGAAGAACGCGCTCCCGCCCACGCAGGCCCGCGACTTCGCGCGCAAGGAGCGTACCCCGGTCAACGACGACCTGGTCCGCCACTTCTCGAAGGCCGTGGAGGACGCCGGGTTCCGGCTCCTCGGCGCGCTCCCCTGGAGGCAGGACCTCGTCGCGCCGCGGCTCGAGGACTTCGCGCGCGGCATCGGCGCGCAGTTCGTCCGCCACGGCAACTACAAGAACGTCCGCGTGCGCTCGCTCTCCTTCTGCCACACCTCCGTCGAGCGCAGCCTCTACCTGCTCCAGGACGACGCGCTCGTGGTCACGACCGGCGACCGCGCCGACGTGATCCTCGCCGCCGCGATGGCCTCCGTCTCGGGCGTCCGCGTCGCCGGGATCCTCCTCTGCGGCGGCGTCGAGGCCTCGCAGGCCACGCTGGGCGCGTGCGAGAAGGCGTTCGAGATCGGGCTGCCTCTCCTCTCCGCGAGCCCCGACATCTTCACGATGGCGGGCGTCTGCGGCGACATGAAGCTCGACGTCCCCGCCGACGACCCCGAGGCGATGGAGGAGAGCGTGAAGGCGCACGCCGAGCGCTTCTCCACGGACTGGGTCGACGCCTACATGGCCGACCACCGCCCGCACCGCATGAGCCCGCCCGAGTTCCGCAACATGCTGATCCGCCGCGCCAAGAGCAGCGTCAAGCGCATCGTGCTCCCCGAGGGAACCGAGCCGCGCACGCTCCAGGCGGCCGCGGTCTGCGCGCGCCGCGGCATCTGCGTGCCCGTCCTCCTCGCGGCCCCCGACGAGGTCAAGGCGGCCTACGCCGGGCTCCGCATGGACCTCCCCGAGGGGATCGAGATCGTCGACCCCGCGAAGATCTGGGAGCGCTACGTCGCCCCGCTGGTCGAGCTCCGCAAGGCCAAGGGGATGACCGAGGAGCAGGCGCGCGAGCTCCTGTCGAAGGACCCCGTCTCGCTCGGCACGATGATGCTGAAGCTGGACGAGGTGGACGGCCTGGTCTCGGGCGCGGTCCACACCACCGCCAACACGATCCGCCCGGCGATGCAGTTCGTCAAGACCGCCCCCGGGTGCAAGCTGGTCAGCTCGATCTTCTTCATGGGGATGCCCGACCAGATGCTGGTCTTCGGCGACTGCGCCGTCAACATCAACCCGACCGCCGACGACCTCGCGCAGATCGCCGTCGAGAGCGCGAAGACCGCCATGGCGTTCGGGATCGAGCCCTCGGTGGCCATGCTCAGCTACTCCACCGGCAAGTCCGGCAAGGGCCCCGACGCCGAGCTCGTGGCCGAGGCGACCGCGAAGGCGCGCGAGCTCCTGCCCGGCGTGCCGATCGACGGCCCGCTGCAGTACGACGCGGCGCTCGTGAAGGACGTGGCGGCGCAGAAGGCGCCCGGCAGCCCCGTGGCGGGCAGGGCCACGGTGATGATCTTCCCGAACCTCAACGCGGGGAACATCGCCTACAAGGCCGTGCAGCGCGCGGCGCACGTGGTCAGCATCGGCCCGATGCTGCAGGGGCTCGCGAAGCCCGTCAACGACCTCAGCCGCGGCTGCCTGGTGGAGGACATCGTCTACACGATCGCCCTCACCGCGATCCAGGCGCAGACGGTCCGGGCGCAGGCGAAGCAAGGTTAGGAAGGAAGGGAAAGGCCTATGGCACGCACTCTCTGGGTAGGCATGGACGTCGGTTCGACGACGGTGAAGATCGCCGTCGTCGTCCCCGGGACCTGCGAACAGCTCCACGCGCGGTACGTCCGCCACAACACCCGCCCGGCGGAGACCGTCAAGGCCCTCCTCTCCGAGGCGCACGGGATGTTCCCCGACGCCGAGTTCCGGATCTGCTTCTGCGGCAGCGCGGGCCAGCCCTTCGCGAAGGCGCTCGGCGCCTTCTTCGTGCAGGAGGTCATCGCCAACACGCTGGCGATCAAGCGCGACTACCCGCAGGTGCGCACCGCGATCGAGCTGGGCGGCCAGGACGCCAAGGTCGTCTTCTTCCGCTACGACGACTCCGCGAAGCAGCTCACCACCTCCGACATGCGCATGAACGGCTCCTGCGCCGGCGGCACGGGCGCGTTCATCGACCAGATCGCCGAGCTCCTGGGAATCCGCTCCGAGCAGTTCGAGGAGCTCGCCTCGCAGGGCAAGACGCTCTACGACATCTCCGGGCGCTGCGGCGTCTTCGCCAAGACCGACATCCAGCCCCTCCTCAACCAGGGCGTGGCCAAGGCGGACATCGCCCTGAGCTCGCTCCACGCCATCGCCAAGCAGACGATCGGCGGCCTCGCGCAGGGGATGGACATCCAGGCGCCCGTCATCTTCGAAGGCGGGCCGCTCACCTTCATCCCGACGCTCGTGCGCGTCTTCCGCGAGCGCCTGCGCCTCGACGCCGAGGAGAGCGCCATCCGCCCGAAGGGCGCCGAGACGATGATCGCGCGCGGCGCGGCCATCGCCGTGGGCCAGCTCCACGAGGGCGAGGAGTGCGGATACCGCGGCATGGAGAGCTTCGAGGGCTACGAAAAGCGCCTCGCCGAGAACGACACGGAGTCCCGCGTCGGCGAGCTCTTCTTCAAGAGCGCGGAGGAGCGCGCCGAGTTCGAGAAGCGCCACGCCGTCAAGCCCTTCGTCCGCAAGGTCTACCCGCCGGGGACGAAGATCGAGCTCTGGCTCGGGATCGACGCCGGCTCCACCACCTCCAAGTTCGTCTTCCTCGACGACGAGGGCGAGGTGGTGGACCGCTTCTACGCCAACAACGGCGGGAACCCGCTGCGCACCGTGAAGGAGGCCCTGCTCGCCGCGCGGAAGCGCTACGCGGACGAGGGCGTCGAGATCTCGGTCCGCGGCGCGGGCACCACGGGCTACGGCGAGCTGATCTTCGCGAAGGCCTTCCACGCCGACTTCCACACGGTCGAGACCGTCTCGCACGCCGAGGCGGCCCGGCGCGAGCACCCCGACGTCAGCTTCATCCTCGACATCGGCGGCCAGGACATGAAGGCGATCCACATCGGCAACGGCATCGTGACCGGGATCGTCCTGAACGAGGCCTGCTCCGCGGGCTGCGGCTCCTTCGTCGAGACCTACAGCCGCTCGCTGGGGATCCCCGTGGGCGACATCGCCGAGATGGCCTTCAACGCCAAGGCCCCGTCGCAGCTGGGTTCGCGCTGCACCGTCTTCATGAACAGCTCGATCATCACCGAGCAGAAGAACGGCAAGGCGACCGAGGACATCATGGCGGGCATCTGCCGCTCGATCGTCGAGAACGTCTTCACCAAGGTGCTGCGCCTCTCCAACCTCTCCTCGCTCGGCGACGTCGTCGTGGTGCAGGGCGGCACGTTCAAGAACGACGCCGTGCTCCGCGCCTTCGAGCAGTACGTCGGCAAGGGGGTCATCCGCCCCGACTTCCCCGGCGAGATGGGCGCCATCGGCGTCGCTCTGCTCGCGCGCAAGCACATGCTGGCGCACGAGGCCCGCTACGGGCGCAAGGCCAGCAGCTTCATCTCGTGGGAGTCGCTGGAGACCTTCTCCTACGAGGAGCGCCCCGGCCTGGTCTGCCCCTTCTGCCCGAACAGCTGCAAGCGCACGCAGGTGCTCTTCAGCGACGGCACCTCCTTCGTGACCGGCAACCGCTGCGAACGCGGCGAGATCGTCGGCGACCTGAGCGACCCGAACGTCCGCAAGGCGGTCCAGGAGACCACGAAGCGCATGGACTCGGTCCCCGACATGGTCAAGACGCACAACGCGCTGATCGCCGCGGACTGGATGGCCGAGCTGAAGATGGAGCCGGTCGACGGCAAGCGCGGCATCAAGATCGGCATCCCGCGCGTGCTCGAGTTCTGGAACTCGCTCCCCTACTGGCGGACGATCTTCGAGACCCTCGGGTTCGACGTCGTGGTCTCCAAGCGCAGCGACGCGAAGCTCTTCGAGAAGGGGCTCGCCTCGATCCCCTCCGACACCGCCTGCTTCCCCGCGAAGCTGGTGCACGGCCACGTCCAGGACCTCATCGAGCGCGGCGTGGACCGCATCTTCATGCCGATGATGATCACGCAGCCCACGGAGAACAAGTCGATCAAGGGCAAGGCCTTCTGCGCGATGATCCAGGGCTACCCGCTGGTCGTGGACCGCTCCGACGACCCGCTCGGGCGCGCCGACGTCGCCTTCGACCACCCCGTGTTCCACTGGGACACCCCGGCGCTCAAGGCGAAGCAGACCGCCGCGTGGCTCGAAGACCACTTCGGGATCCCCTCGGGCGCGGCCAAGGAGGCCGTCAGGCAGGGCAACCGCGCCCTCAAGGCCTTCCGCGACCGCCTGCGCAAGGAGGGGACGAAGATCCTCGCCGACCTCGAGAAGTCCGACGGCTTCGGCGTCGTGCTCGCCGCGCGCCCCTACCACTCCGACCTCTTCGTCAACCACGGCCTCGCCTCGCTCTTCACGGCGCAGGGGATCCCCGTGCTGATCCTCGACGGCCTCGACATCGGACGCGAGGACCTGAGCAAGTCGCGCATGGACACGATCAACTCGTTCCACGCCCGCGTGCTCGCCGCCGCGCAGTTCGCGGCCAAGCACCCCAAGCTGGAGCTGGCGCAGATCGTCTCCTTCGGCTGCGGCCACGAGGCCACGCTCACCGACGAGATGAAGCGCATCTACGCCACGCTCTGCGGCAAGGAGGCGCTCGTCGTCAAGCTGGACGAAGGCGAGGTCAAGGGTCCGCTCAACATCCGCGTCAAGAGCTTCATCGAGACGGTCAAGGCCCAGCGCGAGCGCCAGCTCCTCGCGGAGGACCGCGCGCAGCCCGAGGCCTACCCGGTCAAGTTCACCGACGAGGACAAGGCGAAGCGCAGCATCCTCGTCCCCAACCTCTCCCCCTCGTTCTCGCTGCTCTGCTGCAAGGTCTTCGAGAAGGAGGGCTACAAGGCCGTCCTGATGCCGCTGGCCAACCGCCGCGCGATCGAGCTCGGGAAGAAGTTCGTCCACAACGACATCTGCTTCCCCGCGCAGGTCAACATCGGCGAGGCGCTCGCGTTCCTCGAGGACGGGAAGTACAGGCCCGACGAGATCGCCGTGGGCCTGGCGAAGAACTGCGAGCACTGCCGCGCGGGCCAGTACGCGATGCTGGCGCGCAAGGCCCTCGACGAGGCCGGCTACCCCACGGTCCCCGTGGTCACCACCGGCGAGGACGACAAGGGCATGCACCCCGGGTTCCGCCTGAGCGCGACCTGGCAGATCCGCATGGCCTGGGGCATCGTGCTGATGGACGCGATGGAGAACATGGTCCGCGCGATCCGCCCCTACGAGCTGACGCCCGGCGCCGCGAACCGCGTGCACTGGCAGTGCCTGGAGCACATGATGACCGCGCTGAAGACCAGCCGGAAGCGCGCGCTGCTCTGGCTGCGCGCCGCCGTCCGCGCCTTCAACGCCATCCCCGTGGACCGCTCCGTGCGCAAGCCGCGCGTGGCCGTGCTCGGCGAGATCCTGATGAAGTACCACCCCACCGCCAACGGCGAGATCGAGAAGTACCTCGAGTCGCAGGGGATGGAGGTGGTGCAGCCGCCGATGCTCGACTTCTTCCGGATGTCGGACGTCGTCAGCCGCGAGAAGCTGGAGCGCGGGTTCTCCTCCACGCCCTTCATGATGAACCTCATGATGCGCATCAACGAGAGCGTCTTCGTCTCCGCGCGGAGCGCGGTCGACGCGATCATGAAGGAGTTCCGATTCTACTCGCCGTTCCCGAACTCGGAGGACCTGGCGAGGCTGACGGCTCCCTTCATCGACCCCACCTACGCGGCCGGCGAGGCGTGGCTGATCCCCGCCGAGATCCTGCACCAGGCGCACAAGGGCGTGCGCGCGTTCGTCATCCTCAACCCCTTCGGATGCCTGCCGAACCACATCACCGGCCGCGGCATGACGAAGACGCTGAAGTCGCTCGTGCCCGACGCGCAGATTCTCTCGCTCGACTACGACCCGGACATCAGCCCGGCGAACATCGAGAACCGGCTCCAGATGCTGATCATCGCGACCAAGGAGATCGAGCAGCGGCGCCGCGAAGCGGGGCTCGCGTAGCGTGGACCGCCGCCAGCGCAACGCCTTGCTCTCGGGGCTGCTCGCGCTGGCGGCGGTCGCCGCGCTCGTCGCGCTCGTCTCCGCGCTGCGCGACCGGGCGCGGCCCGCGCCCGAGGACTTCGGCGAGCTCCTCTTCGCGCCGCAGGGCGGCGCGGAATCCGGCGCGATGCCGGGCGAACCCGACTTCCCCGCGATCGAGGCGAGGCTGCGCGCCGCCCTCGCCGAAGGCGACGCCGAGGAGGCGGCCAGGCTGATCGGGATCCTCCGGGCGAACTCGCCCGAAAAGGTCCCCGCCGCGACGCTCGCGCTCCTGGAGCGCGCCTACGCGGAGGGAACGGCGCTGCGTCGCGGCGAGTCGCCCTACGCCGTGGTCTCGTTCGACGGCGTGGAGGGCGACGAAATCGGCGACGAGGCCCTCGCGCTCGCGGACCGCGCGATCCTGGACCTGAGCGCCCTGCTGGCCTTCGCGCCCGAGAGGAAGATCGAGATCGTCGTCTACTCCGACCCCTCGTTCTCGAACGCCGCGGGGGCGGAGCTGCCGCAGTGGGTCGGCGCCGCCTTCGACGGGAAGCTCCGCCTGCCGGTCGAGCTCGTGCGCGGGGAGGACCCGAGGCGCGAGGCGACCGTCCGCCACGAGATGGCGCACGCGTTCGTGCACCTGATTTCCAACGGTTCGGTCCCGATCTGGATGGACGAGGGAATCGCGCAGCACGCCGAGGGGCGCTCCGTCCCGGAATGCTGGAGCCGCGCGTGGCCCTTCCCGACGATGGAGGAGCTGCGCGGCCCGTTCGTCGCGGAAAGCGACCCGGTCCGCGCCTTCGCGCTCTACGCCGCGTCGCTCGCGCTCCTCGAGCACCTGGCGGAGCTCCGGGAGTGGAGGTCCGTCCCGGCCTACCTCGACGAGATCCGCCAGGGCAAGCCCGAACCCGAGGCCTTCGCCGAGATCTTCGAACTGACGCCCGAACAGGCCTGGGCCGACGCCCAGCTCTCGCTCGCGACCAATCTCTGCCCCGAGCCCGAGGGCGAACCAGCGGAGGAACCCTCGGAAGAGCCGGACGGGAACGAGCCGCCCCCGGAGGAACCCGCGCCCGCGGAGCCCGAACCCGAGCCCGAAGAGCCGATTCCCGGACTTCCGCCCGACGCGCCCGAAATCGACCTCTACCCGACGCCCGAACCCGAGCCCCCGGAAGAGGCGCCCGAACCCGGGGAACAGGAGCTTCCCGAACCCTCGGACGGGCCCGTCGAATTCTAGCTTTGAAACCGATGGAAACGCCGCTCGCCGAAATCCGGAATCTCCCGCAGCTGAAAGGCCGGACCGTCCGCCTGCGCGGATGGGTCTGGAACCGCCGCGGGAGCGGCAGGATCCGCTTCGCGCAGCTGCGCGACGGAACGGGGTTCGCACAGCTCGTCGCGGGCGAAGAGGACCTCGACGCGGAATCGTTCGAACTGCTGAAGCGCCTCTCCCAGGAATCGCTCGTCGAGGCCGAGGGGACCGTCGCGGAGAACGGACGCGAAGCGCTCGGCGTGGAACTCCGCCTCTCCGCCCTCCGCCAGCTCTCCGGCTCCGAGGACTACCCGATCACGCACAAGGAGCACGGCACCGACTTCCTGATGGACCGGCGCCACCTCTGGCTCCGCTCGCCGCGCCAGCGCGCGATCCTCGCGATCCGCGACCGGATGGAGCGTTCGATCCACGCCTACTTCCACGAACAGGGCTTCCTCCGCGTGGACGCGCCGATCTTCACCGACAACGCGTGCGAAGGGACGACCACGCTCTTCTCCGCGGAGTACTTCGGCTCCCCCGCCTACCTCTCGCAGAGCGGACAGCTCTACATGGAGGCCGCCGCGGCCGCCGTCGGCAAGGCCTACTGCTTCGGCCCCACGTTCCGCGCTGAGAACTCCAACACCCGCCGGCACCTCACCGAGTTCTGGATGGTCGAGCCCGAAGCGGCGTTCATGGAGCTGCCCGAGGACATGGCCCTCGGCGAAGGGCTGATCAAGCGGATTGTCGCCGACGTCCTGGGCGAATGCGGGCCCGAACTGGCGCTGCTGGGCCGCGACCTCGCCCCGCTCCGCGCCACCGCCGGATGTGCCTCGTTCCCGCGCCTCGCCTACGACGACGCCGTGGAAGTCCTGAAGAAGAACGGCGCCCCCGACTTCCGGTGGGGCGACGACTTCGGCGGCCCGCACGAGACCATCATCGCGCAGCAGTACTCCACGCCCGTGATCGTGCACCGCTACCCCTGCGCCTGCAAGGCCTTCTACATGAAGAAGGACCCGGAGGACGCGCGGCTCTCGCTCAGCATGGACATCCTCGCGCCCGAGGGCTTCGGCGAGATCGTCGGCGGCGGACAGCGCGAAACCGACCTCGAAACCCTGCTGGAGGGGTTCGCGAAGCACGGCATTGCCCCCTCCACGCTCGATTGGTATCTTGATCTCCGCAAGTACGGAACCTTCCCGCACGCCGGCTTCGGCCTCGGGCTGGAACGGACGCTCGCCTGGGTCTGCGGCCTGCCGCACGTCCGCGAGACCGTCCCCTTCCCCCGCCTCCCCAACCGGCTGCACCCCTAAAGGAGCACAACCATGAAAAAGACGCTTCTCCTCTCCCTTCTCCTCCTCTGCGCCGCGCCCCTCTTCGCGCAGGGCCCGCTGCTCGAGCCCGAGGTCGTCCCGACCTTCGAACGCGCCCAGGACGGGACCGACGCGAAGATGGACTTCACCGTCCCGCTGAAGACCCTCGACGGCCAGAAGGCCATCTTCGGCACCTGGTCGGGCAAGCCCCTCCTGGTCTTCTACTTCATGCCCACCTGCGGCCACTGCCAGCACGCCTATCCGCTCGTGGAGAAGATGGCGAAGAACTACCCGAACCTCGGGATGATCGCGGTCGCCAGCGGCTCCAGCGCGCCCGACGCCGTGGAGAAGTTCCGCGAAACCCGCAACGTCTCGGTCCCGCTCTTCATCGACTCGTCGAAGAAGTTCGGCGACAAGTACGGCATCGGCTCGGTCCCGATGATCGTCCTCGTGGACGCGCAGGGGCGCTACATCCGCTACCGCTCCTTCTCCGAGGAAGTGCAGCGCCAGATCGCCAAGGAGCTCGACGCCTGGGCGAAGTAGCCCGGAGCCGCCGATGCCCCGCGTCCGCGCGACGTTCAGCTCGTTCGTGCCGCCCAACATGGGCGGCCTTTCTTTGTCGGAGTACCTGTCGAAGCGCTTCCCCTATCTGGACGAAGCGGGCTGGCGCGAGCGGATCGCGCGCGGCGACGTCCGCGTGGAGGGGAAGGAGGCGTCTCCGGAACTGGTTCTGAAGAACGGCGACAAGGTCTCCTCCGAAGTGGAGCACGACGAACCCGAGCTGCCCGAAGAGGTGGAGATCGTCCGCGCGGAGGGCGAGATCCCCGCGTTCGGGAAGTCGGCGCTCGTGCCGGTGAGCCGCACGGGCGAGGTGACCTGGAACACGTTCGTCCAGCAGGCGCGCCGCGCGACGGGGAACCCGGAGATCCGCCTCCTCCACCGGCTGGACCGCGAGACGAGCGGGCTGATCCTCTGTGCGCGCGACCTCGACGCCGCGAAGCGGCACCAGGCGAACCTGAAGAACCTCCTGCTGCGCAAGTTCTACCTCGCCGTCGTCTTCGGGACGCCGGAGTGGACGGCCCTCCGGTGCGAAACCCCGCTGCGCGAGGCGACCGAGCACCCGGCGCGGGCGATCATGCTCCCCGATCCGGCAGGCAAGCCCTGTTCGACCGACTTCCGGCTGCTGGAGAGCGGCGGCGGGCGCTCGCTCGTCCTGGCCGAGATCCACACGGGGCGCAAGCACCAGATCCGCGCGCACCTCGCCTCGCTCGGGCACCCCGTCGTGGGCGACAAGATCTACGTGGACGCCGGCGCCTCCTACGTCAAGATGGCCACGGGGAGGCTGGAACCCGCCGACCTGGAGCGGCTCGGCGCCCCGCACCACCTGCTCCACTCCTGGAAGGCGCTCGTCCGCCTGCCCGGAAGCGAGGGGCCCGAACTGCTCGAAAGCGGGCTCTTCTCCCCCGCGTTCCGCGAGGCGCTCGCGCGCTGGCCGGACTGGCGGGAACGCGCGGAAGAGGCGCTCCGCGACCTCGGCGTCCGGTAGGGGCGCGCGGCCCTTTTCCACGGCCCTTTTCTACATTGTGATCGTGGAACGGACGTCCGAAAACAGGCCCTTCGCCCTGCCGGAGATCCCCGAAGACGCGGTGCTCTGCGTCGATTTCGACGACACGCTCATCCGCGGGGACTCGCTCTGGGAGACCGTCCTCGGGGCGTTCAAAAAGGACTTCGCGGGAACGGTCCGCGCCTTCCTCCGGCTGCGCGGGGGGAAGGTCCCCTTCAAGAAGGCGATCGCGGAGATCCTGGTCCCCGACCCGGATTCGTTCGCGTGGCGCGAAGAGCTGGTCGAGGAGCTGCGCGCGCAGAAGGCGCGGGGGCGCGAAGTCGTCCTGGCGACCGCGGCGCACAGGACGACCGCCGAGGCCGTCCAGCGGAAGCTCGGCCTCTTCGACCGCGTGATCGCCACGCAGGACGACGGCCCCAACGTCATCTCGGAGGCGAAGGTCTCGGCGATCCGCGCCGCCTTCGGGGAGCGGCCGGTCTTCTACGTCGGCGACTCGAAGGACGACCTGCCGCTTTGGAAGGCGTTCGGCGGCGCGGCGGTCGCGCCCTCGCGCGCTCTCGAGTCCGCGCTGAAGAAGATCCCGAACGTCGCGATCCTGCGCGAAGAACGCCCCTCGCCCGCGAAGATCCTCCTCCGGACGCTCCGCGCGCACCAGTGGACCAAGAACCTGCTGCTCTTCGCGCCACTCGCCTTCGCGCACCGCCTGGGCGACGTCGGCGCGCTCCTCTCCCTGTTCGCGGGCTTCGCCGCCTTCTGCGCCGCCTGCTCCGCGGTCTACGTCTTCAACGACCTCTCGGACGTCGCCTCCGACCGCCTGCACCCCTCCAAGCGGCGGCGCCCGATCGCCTCGGGCCTGGTCTCCGTCCCCCGCGCGGCCGCGCTCGTCCCGCTCCTGCTCGGCGTCTCCGCCGCCTGCGCCGCCGCGGTCGGCTCCTCCGGCTTCGCCGCGGTCCTCGCGCTCTACCTCCTCCTCACGTTCGCCTACTCCCTGCTGGTCAAGCGCGTGCTGGTCTTCGACGTCCTCCTCCTCGCCGGACTCTACACCATCCGCATGGTCGCCGGCGCGGAAGCGAGCGCCACGCCGGTCTCCTTCTGGCTGCTGGTCTTCTCGATGTTCCTCTTCGTCTCGCTGGCGACGCTCAAGCGGTTCGTGGACCTGCGCGACCTGCAGAAGAACGGTCTGGTCCGCAGCGCGGGCCGCGCCTACTGCGTGGACGACCTCCCGGTCCTGCGGGCCGCGGGCGTCTCCTCCGCCGCGAACGCCGCGCTGGTGCTCGCGCTCTACGTGCAGAGCGCGCGCTTCGGCGCCTTCTACAACAACCCCGAGTTCTTCTGGCTGATCATCCCCGCGCTGCTCTACGGGCTTCTGCGGATGTGGATCTTCGCCGAGCGCGGGACGATGGACGAGGACCCCGTCCTCTTCGCCGTCCGCGACCGCGTCACGTGGGCGACCGGACTGTTCGTCCTGGCGATGGCGGCCCTCGCGAAGTCCGCGCCCGCGATCCCCTGGCTCGCGGAACGCCTCTGGAGATGACGCGATGACGGTTTGTTCGTGGGGGAAGTACCCCAAAGTCGAAGCGGCCGCGGTGCAGCACCTCGCCTGGCGGCACGAAAAGATCGACTTCGACCCGGCGACGAGCTTCCTCGCGCACGGCATGGGCCGCAGCTACGGCGACAGCTGCCTGAACGAAGGCGGGACGCTGCTGATGACGCGCGGGCTCGACCGCTTCGTCTCGTTCGACCCGGAGACCGGAGACCTCCGCGTCGAGGCCGGCGTGACGCTCGAGGAGATCCTCCGCTTCGCGCTCCCCCGCGGCTACTTCCTCCCCGCCTCCCCCGGCACCTGCCACGTCACCGTCGGCGGCGCGATCGCCAACGACGTCCACGGCAAGAACCACCACGTCGCCGGCACGTTCGGCTGCGTGACCGACGAGTTCACGCTCCTGCGCTCCTCCGGGGAGATCCTCCGCTGCTCGCGGACGGAGAACGCCGGCCTCTTCCGCGCCACGATCGGCGGGCTCGGGCTGACCGGCCTGATCCTCGACGCGAAGATCCGGCTGCGCAGGGTCCGCGGACCTTTTCTCAATGTGAAAACGATCCAGTTCGGATCGCTGCGCGAGTTCCTCCAGCTCTCGAAGGAGCTCGGGACGAAATACGAATACAGCGTCTCGTGGGTGGACGGCACCGCGCACGGCGCGCAGCTCGGCCGCGGGCTCTTCATGGCGGGCAACCACTCCGACCTGACCGTCGAGGAGAGGAAGGAGCCCTTCGTCCCGAAGCTCGTCTTCCCGTGCGAGGCGCCGGAATGGCTGCTCAACCGCGCGACGATCCGCGCGTTCAACGAACTCTACTGGCGCAAGACCGTCGGACGCGCCGTCGAGGGCGTGCAGCACTACGTCCCCTTCTTCTACCCGCTCGACGCGATCGAGAACTGGAACCGGATGTACGGGAAGCGCGGCTTCTTCCAGTACCAGTGCGTCCTCCCCTTCGGCGACGGCGAGGAGGCCTGCGCGGAGCTGCTGCGCCGCATCTCGGCCTACGGCAAGGGGACCTTCCTCAGCGTGCTCAAGACCTTCGGCGACGTGGAGTCGCCCGGGATGCTCTCGTTCCCGCGCAAGGGGATCACGCTCGCGCTCGACTTCGCGAACGAGGGGAAGGAGACGCTCGACTTCCTCTCCATGCTCGACGGCGTGGTCGCGGAGGCGGGCGGGGCGCTCTACCCCGCGAAGGACGCGCGCATGGACGAGGCGATGTTCGCGCGCAGCTGCCCGCGCCTCGCGGAGTTCGTCAAGTACAAGGACCCGCTCTTCTCCTCCTCGCTCTGGAGAAGGCTCGGAGAACCCAATTTCGGGAAAGGAGCCTGACGTGAAAGGCAACGTTCGGAAAATCGCGATCTTCGGGGCGACGTCGGCGATGGCGCGCGGCGCCGCGCGGCGCTTCGCGTCGGAAAAGGCGGAGTTCGTCCTCGTCGCGCGGAGCGCGGAGAAGCTGGATGCCGTCAAGGCGGACCTGCTGGCCTTCGGCGCCGCGCGCGCGGAGACCGTCCTCTGCGACCTCTCGGACGTCGCCGCGCAGGCGGCTGCGCTCGACGCGGTCTGGAACGCGCTCGGCGAAGTCGACGCAGTCCTCGTCGCCTACGGCTCGCTCCCCGACCAGAAGGCGTGCGAGGCCGACACGGCGCTCGCGATGCGCGAGTTCGCCAACAACGGCTCCTCCGCGATCGCGCTCTGCAACGAGATCGGAAAGCGGCTCGAAGCGCAGGGGCGCGGCTGCCTGGCGGTCATCTCCTCCGTCGCGGCCGACCGCGGGCGCGAATCGAACTACCTCTACGGATCGGCC
The DNA here is from genome assembly GCA_017650365.1 of Fibrobacterales bacterium. Lineage (GTDB taxonomy): Bacteria > Fibrobacterota > Fibrobacteria > Fibrobacterales > CADBQJ01 > CADBQJ01. Next base: position 82,484 of record JAGCEZ010000084.1, read on the forward strand.
AAGGCGGCGCTGGCGACCTTCGTCGACGGCATGGCCGTGCGGCTATCCAAGAAGGGGATCCGCGTGATCGACGTCAAGCCCGGGCTCGTCTCCTCGCCGATGACCGCGCACCTGAAGCAGGGGCCGCTCTTCGCCTCCAGCGACAAGGTCGGCGCCGGAATCGCGAAGGCGATCGCCGACGGGAAGACCGAGGGGACGCTCTACCTCCCCGGAATCTGGGCCCTGATCATGTTCGTCGTCCGCCATGTTCCCTATTTCGTCTTCAAGAAGACCCGCTTCTGAGCTGCGGCGCGAAGCGCTCGCCAAGGTCCGGGGGATGTCCGCGGACGACCGCGCCGCGCGTTCGGAGCGGATCGCCGGGATCCTGCGCGGGGAGCTGGAGCGGACGGGCGTCCGCGCGCTCGCGGCCTTCTGGCCGATGAAGAGCGAACCCGACCTGCGCCCCCTCCTGCTCGAATGGGCGGAGGCCGATCCGGAACGGGAGCTCCTGCTGCCGCGCGTCCGCGGACGGGCGATGGAGTGGGTCCGCGTCCGGGGCGAAGCGGACCTGGAGCCGACGGACTTCGGCGTCCTGCAGCCGAGGGCGGAACTCCCCGCCGCGGCCGCGACGCCCGGAATCGTCCTCGTCCCGGGAACGGTCTTCGGGAAGAGCGGGGAGCGGATCGGCCGCGGCGGCGGCTTCTACGACCGCGCGCTCGCGCGGCTTGATTCGAAAACGCGCGCGATCGGGACCTGCTTCGAAAGCCAGATCTCCGCGGGCCCGGTCCCCCAGGAGGCGCACGACCGCCCGGTCGCGGAACTCCTGACCGAAGAGGGGCTCCGCCCGGCCGAACCTCCGCGCGGAAGGAAAAAGCGCGCGCTCCTCTTCGGCGCGCTGGCGCTCTTCGGGCTTCTCTTCTCGCTCGTCTGCGAAATCTCGGGCAACATCGCGGTCTCGGACATCGTCCTGGAGATGGAGGGAAAGCGGACGCCGCTTTCCGAACTCCCGCTGGCGAAGCCGGAAATCCAGGGGAACTTCTCGCTCGAGTTCGAGGCCTGGCGCCCGCTCTTCCGGCTCGGGCGCGTCCGCATCGTCCCGGACGACCGCATGGTCGCGCTCTCCGTGGACGGCGTTCCCGTCGACCTGGAGACCCGCGTTTCGGGAAGCCTCACGGACTGGGACCGCGGCTTCGTCATCGACGTCCCCGGCGACGGCGCGCACAAGCGCCGGATCCGGATGGCGCTCGAGAACCGCGGCGGCCCGGGCGGCGTCCGCCTGCTCTCCGTGCCGACCGCCGCGTCCAAGTCCATGGTCGCCGCGGGCGTCGCGCTCTTCGCGGCGGCGACCGCGCTCCTCTTCCGGAAGCGGGCGGCCTTCGCGGCGATCTTCGCGCTCGGCGCCTTCTTCGCGGGCTGGAGCTTCGCCGGCACCGAACCCGGCGTCCACACCTACGACTGGACCGCCCACGTCGAATACGTGCGGTACATCGTGGACCACCGCGCGCTCCCGCCGCCCTACGGGGGCTGGGAGTACCAGCAGCCGCCGCTCTACTACCTCGCCGCCGCGCCGATCCTCGCCTTCTGCGACGCCTTCCCCGAACTCTCCGCGCTGCGCGGGCTGCAGTTCCTCGCGCTGCTCTGCGCGCTCGGCGTCTTCTGGTACGGCGGGAAGGCGATCGAACTCCTCCTTCCGCGCGAGCCGCGGACGCGGAACCTCCTCTTCGCGCTCCTCTGCTTCTGGCCGACGCTCCTGCTCTTCGCGCCGCGCATCGGCAACGACCCCGTCTTCTACTTCGCGTCCGCGGGCGCGTTCTGGGCGATCTGCCGCTGGTGGCTCGACCGGAAGGACCGCTCGCTCCTCGCCGCCTGCGTCTGGGTCTCGCTCTCGCTGCTGGCGAAGTCCAACGGGCTGGCCGCGCTCGGAACGGCCGGAATCCTGCTCTTCCTCTCGCTCTTCGGGAACGAACGGCCCTCGAAGAAGGCGTTGGCCGGCGCCGCGCTGATTCTCGCGGCGGGGGTCGTCCTCTCCTTCGGCGACAACGTCGCCGCGGCGATGGAGAACGGGAACCACGCCCTCCTGGGCGACTCGATCCGCGGCCTGAACGGCCACCTGAAGGTGGGGAACGAGCTCGAGAACTACGGCTTCCGCCCGATCGAGTTTCTGACGACCCCGTACGCCGGCGCCTGGCGCGACGAGGGGCTGCGCCAGCGCTTCTTCGACTACCTCCTCCGCAGCGCGATCTCCGGCGAGTTCGACCTCGGCGACGAGGCGCGCTTCGCGGCCTACGGCATGGGCGGCGCGCTGCTCCTCCTCGTCCTCCTGCTGCTCTCGAAGATCGCGCGGCATCCGAAGCTCGCGCTCTCGCGGCGGTTCCTCCCCTCGCTCCTCTTCGGCGCGCTCTTCTTCCTCGCGGTGCTCCACTTCCGGCACGCGCATCCCTTCTCGTGCCACAACGACTTCCGGCTGGCCCTGCCGATGCTCTTCCCCGCGATCTGCATGCTCGGGATGGACGGCGGAAGGCGGACGAAGGCGGCGCTCGCCGCGAAGATCCTCCTCGTCCTGGGCGCCGCGGCCATGATCCTCTTCTCCGCGCTCTCGACGCTGACGCTGACGCGATGACCGCGGTCGATTTCGGAACCCTTCCCGCCTACCCCGTCCGGGAACGCCTTCCGGAGATCCTCCGCGCGCTGGAGACGGAGACCCGGCTCGGCGTCGTCGCGGCCCCCGGCTCGGGCAAGACGACCCTCGTCCCCCTCGCGCTGCTCCAGGCCCCCTGGCGGCGCGGGAAGATCCTCGTGCAGGAACCGCGCCGCGTCGCCGCGAAGGCCGCCGCGAACCGGCTCTCCCTCCTGCTCGGGAAGAGGCCCGGGACGGCCGTCGGCTGGCGCGTGCGCGGCGAGACCAAGGCGGGCGCGGAGACGGAGATCGAAGTCGTCACCGACGGCGTGCTCCTGCGCATGCTGCAGGAGGACCCCGCGCTCGAGGGCGTCGCCGCCGTCGTCTTCGACGAATTCCACGAACGCTCGACGAACGCCGACCTCGCGCTCCTTTTCGCGCGCGACGCGCAGGAGAACCTCCGCCCCGACCTGCGGCTCCTCGCGCTCTCCGCGACGCCCGACCTCGCCGCGCTCCGGCGCGTCTTCGGGGAGCACCGGACGATCGACGTCCCCGGGACGCTCCACCCCGTCGCGGTCGTCCACAGGGAGCCCTCCCCCTCCGTCCCCCTGGAGGAGGAGATCGCGAAGTCGCTCCTCGCGCGCCTCGAAGATCCCGCCTCGGGGAGCGTGCTCGTCTTCCTGCCCGGGTTCGCGGAGATCTCGCGCGTGCGCGAGCGGATCGAGGACCGCCTCCCCGAGGACGTCGAGCTCTTCGCGATGCACCGCTCGCTCCCCCTGGCCGAGCAGACGCGCGCGATCGAGCCCGCGCCGCCCGGCCGGCGCAAGGTCATCCTCTCGAGTTCGATCGCGGAGAGCAGCGTCACGATCGAGGGGATCCGCGTCGTGCTCGACGCCGGGCTGGAGCGCGTCTCCGCGTTCGACGAGGCGCGCGGGCTCTCCCGGCTGGCCACGCGGCGCGAGAGCGCGGACAGCGCCGCCCAGCGCGCCGGACGCGCGGGACGCACCTGCGAGGGGGTCTGCGTCCGCTTCTGGCCGGAACGCGAGACGCTCCGTCCGAACCGCGAGCCCGAGATCCTGCGGTGCGACATGTCGCGCGTCGTGCTGGAGTGCGCGCTCTGGGGCGCCTCCGACCCCGGAGCGCTCCCCTGGCCCACGCCGCCCGACCCCGGGAAATGGGAGCGCGCCCGCGCCGCACTCGAAAAAATCGGCGCGCTCGGCCCGGACGGAAAGCTGACCCCGCTCGGAAAGCGGATCGCCGCGCTCCCGCTCGCCCCCGCGACCGGCGCCTTCCTCCTCCGCGCCGCCGACCTCGGCGCCGGGAACGCCGCCTGCCGCCTCGCCGCGCTGATGGAGGAGGATCTCCCCGCCTCGTACAGGGGGTGCGACGTCTCCCCGCTCCTCCGCCCCGGAAACGACGTCCGCGTCGCGGGCGGCGGGACGCTCTCGGAACTCGCCGCGCGGCTCGCGGAGACGCTCCGCCTCGGAAAGGACTCCGCGCGCCTCTCGCCCGGCCTCCTCGCGCTGCTCGCCCGCCCGGACGCGCTCGCGCGGCGCCGCCCCGGGCAGAGCGGAAAGCTCTCCACGTCCGGGGGGCAGGGGCTCTACCTCCCCGAGGGCGACGCGCTGCGGACCTCGGAATGGCTCGTCGCCCTCCAGGCGGGCGGCGCCGGCGCGGACCTCCGGATCCGCGCGGCCGTGCCGTTCGACCCCGAAGAGCTCGGCGCGGCTCCGGAGGAGCTCCGCTCGCGCTGGTTCCGCGAGGAACGCGCCCTCTCCTGGAACGCGCAGAAGGAATCGGCCTCGGTCAAGGTCTCCGCGTGGTGGGGCTCCCTCCTCCTCTCCGAAACGCCCGGCCGCGCCGCCGAGGAGGAGGAACTCTCCGCGTGGCGGGAACATCTGCTCTCCGCCGGCGGCGCGGCGCTCCCGTGGAGCGAAGGCGCGCGGACGCTCGTCGCCCGCGTCCGGGCCGCGCGCGCGGCCGCCCCCGGGCTCTGGCCCGACTGGTCGGACGAGAACCTCGTCCGCCTCGCCGCGGAGGCAGGACGCCCGCTGCGCGAAGGGGACCTGGTCCCCTGGCTCCGCGGCGAACTCGGGTTCCCGCAATGCAGAAAGCTCGACGCCGACGTCCCGGACAAGTTCCTCTTCCCCAACGGCCGCTCCCAGGCGATCGACTGGTCCGGGGAGCGCCCGGTCCTCGCCGCGCCGCTCCAGGACTTCTTCGGCGTCACGCGCCACCCCACGGCCGGAGGCGCTCCCCTGCGCGTCGTCCTCCTCTCGCCGGCGCGGCGCCCCATCCAGACCACCGAGGACCTCCCCGGCTTCTGGCGCGGCTCCTACGCCGAGGTCCGCAAGGAGATGAAGGGGCGCTATCCCAAGCACAACTGGCCCGAGGACCCGTGGAACGCGCAGGAGGCGCGCAAGCGCAAACCGCCGGCGTCCGCCTGACCTCTCCTCGGAAAAACGGAAAAGGCGTCCCGGAGGACGCCTTTCGAGTTCCCTGTCCGGAGGGCTAGCGTTCCTTGTTCTTGAAGCGCTTGGCGCCGGCCTTCTGCAGCATCTTGGCGATGTCCGGCCAGCCGTTTTCCTGCGCGTAGGCCAGGGCGGTGTTGAAGTCCTTGTCGGTGTCGTTCAGCTCGCACTTGTTCTCGAGCAGCAGCTCCACCGCCTTGATCTTGCCGTTGTTGGTCGCGGTGATCAGCGCGTTGCGGCCGTCCGGGCCCTTGCAGTCGATGTCCACGCCGCGCTTGATGAACTCCTGCATCGCGGCGACGTTGCCGAATTCGGCGGCCTTGATGAAGGCGGGGGCCACGGCGGTGCCGAGCTTTTCGTCGCCGATCAGCTTCAGCTTGCGGTCCAGCAGCAGGCGGAGGACCGCCACGTGGTTCGGGGTGGAGCGGGTGGCGATGTCGAGCAGCAGGGTCGCGCCGGTGCTGTTCTGCACGTCCATGTTCGCGCCTTCGGAGAGGAGGTACTCGACCGCCTCCACGTTGCCCTTCGCCGAGGCCATCGCCAGGGCGGTGTTGCCGGAGGAGCCTTCGGCGTCCACGCTCATCGTGCCCTTGATGAACATGCGGAGCAGGGCCGTGTCGTTCTGGGCCGCGCAGTTCACGTAGGCGTCGTTGGTGAAGTGCTTCCCGTGCTTTTCCAGTTCCTTCTGGTAGTCGGCGGCGGTCCAGTCCTTGGGGTCCTTGGGACCGCAGGCGGAGAGAAGAAGGGCCGCGGAGGCGAGAGCGACGGTGGCGAAAACGTGGAATTTCATTCTATGTCCTTTGGATAGCGCCTATCCCTTTGGAGGGAAAATAGGTTTCTGCGCCGCCCCGTGAAAGATTTGGAATGTTAAATCGGCCAAAACGGGGCGGAAAAGGGCTCATCTGCGGCCGAAACGGGGCTTTTTCGGCTTTTTCGGGGGTTCGGGGGCCGGCACGGCGACTCCGCAATTCGGAAACAGGCTGTTTCCAAATTTGGCGATGCGTTCTTCGAAGTGCCGTGGGGACACCATCTGTACATCCGTCCGGCTTCGCTGCTATGTCGTGATCGAGGTCAAGACATCCGCGTTCAAGCCGGAATTCCTCGGGCAATTGGGCGCCTACGCCGTCGCCGTGGACCATATCCTGCGAAAAGAGGACGACAACAAGACCATCGGCCTCCTCGTCTGCAAGACGAAGGACAACGTGCTCGCCAGATACGCGCTCGAATCCACGTCGCAGCCGATCGGCATTTCCGAATACGAGCTGTCGAAACTGTATCCCGAACGCGTCGAAGGGACGATTCCCACCACGGACGAAATCGAGGCGCGTCTCGTCGGCATTCCGGCGAAATGACACACGGCGAAAAAGAAGGGGCTCATCTGCGGCCGAAACGGGGCTTTTTCGGCTTTTTCGGCGGTTCCGGGGCCGCGGCGGCCCCGCCTTCGGGCAGGACCATCGTCAGGTCCAGCTCGTAGCGGTCCAGGTCCACCCGTTCCAGCCGGACGCGCAGCTCCTGGCCCCGGACGAAGATCCGGCGGTTGCGGCGCCCCACGGTCCGGTCCTTCTCGGGGTCGTAGGTGTACCAGTCGCCGTCGATCGTCTCGTAGCGGACCACGCCCTCGGCGCCGGTTCCGGTCAGCTCGACCCACATGCCCCATTCCGAGAGTCCGGTGATCTTCCCGTCGAAGACCTCGCCCACGCGGTCCTTCACGATCCACGCGGCGCAGAGCTTCACGCCGTAGCGCTCGTTCTTCATCACCTCGATCTCGCGTTCGGAGATCGCCTCGGCCATCTCGTCCAGGCCGCGCCAGCGCTTCTTCTTCCCGGCGAGCGAGAGCGACATCGCGCGGTGGCACCAGAGGTCGGCGTAGCGGCGGATGGGCGAGGTGAAGTGGGCGTAGTCCTTCCAGTCCAGGGCGAAGTGGCCCATCGGGACCTCGCTGTAGCGCGCCTTCTGCATCGCGCGTAGCACCATGCGCCTCTTCTCCGCGTCGTCCTTCGCGTTGCGGACCAGCTTGCGGAAGAGCGCGAAGAGCTCGGGCACCACGGCGCAGCCGGGCGTCCCCTCGTCCACGGAGTCGAGCGCCTCGAAGAGGCGGCGGGGCGAGAAGCCCGTCCCCTCGAAGAGCCCCGGCTCGTTGCGGAACAGCTCCAGCACGTCCTGCGGGATCGGCGCGGGGTGGACGCGGTAGAGCCCCTGCAGCTTCCGCGACTTCATCATCTTCGCGCAGCAGCGGTTGGCCGCCAGCATGCAGTCCTCGATCCACTTCATCGATTCGATCTGCACGCGGTTCTCCACGCGCACGGGCTCGTTCTTCTCGTCGAAGACCACGCCCGATTCCGGCATGTCGAGTTCGAGCACGCCCTGCTCCTCGCGCCGCGCGCGCAGCAGCTCCGCCAGCTTCTTCAGCTGCGCGCAGGGGTCGTTCGGGTTCTTGGAGCGTTCGAGCGCCAGCGGGTAGGGCGGGTCGTCGTCCACGCGGATCACCGTCTTGGCGAAGCGGTATTCGGTCACGTCGCCCTCGGCCGAGACCTGCATTTGGCAGGAGAAGGCGAGGCGGTCCTGGTCCTTCATCAGCGAGCAGGCGTCGCCCGAGAGCGAGTCCGGGAGCATCGGCACCGCCTGCCAGGGCAGGTACTGCGTGAAGGCGCGGTCGCGCGCCTCGAGGTCGAGCGGAGAGCCCTCGGCCACGAACCACGACACGTCGGCGATGTGCACCCAGAGCTCCCAGGTGCCGTCCTTGTGCGGAACGACCGAGACGGCGTCGTCGTGGTCGCGCGCCCCTTCGGGGTCGATGCAGAGCGTGTAGAGCTTGCGGCGGTCTTCGCGCTTCGGGATCTCGGCCTTCACGCCGGCGCAGGCGTTCGCCACCTGGCGGTCGATCTCCTCGCCGAACTCCTCGAAGAGGCCGTAGCGGGAGAGGAAGAGCCGCGCGAGCCCCTGGAAGTCCGACGGGATCCGGGGCTCTTCGCCCGGCTCGCCGCGCTTCCGGCGCGGGCGCGGGTCCTCGAGCGCGGAGCCCTTGCGGAGCTTGGGGAGCGCCAGCTTCGGGTTTCCGAACGCCCCGGCCACCTGGGTCTTGCGGCGCGAGCGCGATTCGCCGAAGTCGCGGGGGCTGCGCCCGCCCTGGACGCGGACATCCCGCAGTTGCTCTTCGCGGCCGCCGCGCCCGCCGGCGGAGCGGTCCACGGGTTCGCGCCTCTGCTTGCGGTTCGGCGCCGGCGCGGGTTCTTCGTTCCGCCCGCGGCGTCCCTTGCGCCCCTGGCGGCCCGGCTCTCCGAGCTCGCCCACGAGGCGGTAGTACTTCTTCTGGGAAAGCACCAGTTCGCCGTCGCGGACCATGCCGTCGAGCAGGCGGCGGAAGCGGTCCTTTTCGCCGCGCGGGACCATCAGGTATTCGCGCAGGTCGGAGGCGGTGTACTGCTTGCCGGGGTTTTCGAGGAACTGCTGGAGGACTCGGTCGCTGTTCGGGAATTTCATACCCTCAATCTACCAACCGGAGGGCCTCCGCGAACCGATTTTTTTCAGGAAGCGGAGGCTTCGGCGGGCAGGGCGGAGGCGATCGCCGCGCGGACGCGGTCGTGCAGCTCGTTCCACTCCATCTTCGCCACCTCTTCGGCGGGAATCGGATCGTGGACCGTCACCTTGACCGTGCCTGGGAAGACCCCGAAGCGGTTCTTCGGCATCACCTTCCAGGCGCCGTCGATCGTCACGGGCCAGACCTCCAGGGGCTGTCCGGCCACGATCTTGAAGATCCCCGTCTTGAACTTGTTCAGCGAGCCGTCCGTCGAGCGCGTCCCCTCGGGGAAGACGCCGTAGGAGTAGCCCTTCCCGATCATCGCCGCCATCCGCGGGCCGATCTGCGCGTTGGCCTTCGGGTCCTTGCGCATCACCTCGATGCAGCCCACGCGGCGCATCGGGATTCCCAGCAGCGGAATGGAGTAGAGCTCCTTCTTCGCGAGGAAGGCCACGGGGCGCACCCAGCCGGTCACGAGGGGGATGTCGAGCCAGCTCTGGTGGTTCGAGAGGATCACGGCGCTGCGGCGGGGGTCGAACCCCTCGGGGTAGCTGGCCTCGACCTTCACGCCCAGCAGGGCGAAGAGGAACCAGTGGAAGGGGGTCATGGGCCAGCCCACGCGGGAGCGGTCCTTCATGAAGGTGGTGACGACCCACCAGACGGGCATCACCGTCAGCAGCCCGAAGAGGATGATGACCAGATAGACCAGTTTCCCGAACGCGCCGCGGACCGCCATCGTCTCAGCCCTCCGCCAGTTCGAACATCTTCCGGATGCAGGCCAGGGCCCGTTCGGCCACGTCCGCGGGCACCGTCACTTCGTCCCCGGGGGCGGGGTTCTCGAGCACGCGGAGGATTCCCTCGAGCGAGTTGGACTTCATGTAGCGGCACATCTGGCACGACCCCACGAAGGTCTTGCCGGGGTATTCGCACTGGACGCGGGCCGCGAGCCCGCATTCGGTCAGCAGCATGAAGCGGTCGTCGCACGAGCCGGCGATGTAGCGCAGCATCTGCTCGGTGGAGCCGACCACGTCGGAGCGTTCGGCGATCTCCTCGGAGCACTCGGGGTGGGAGAGGACCTTCAGCCCGGGGTTGCGCATCCGGAGGAAATCCAGCAGCTCGGGGTCGTAGGATTCGTGGACGTGGCAGGCGCCGTCGGAGGTCAGAATCTCCTTCTTCACGCCGCGCTTCGCCAGCTCGTTGCGGAGGTTCTGGCCCATCAGCCGGTCGGGCAGGAAGAAGATTTTGTCGCTCGGGATGCGCTCGACCACCTTGAAGACGTTGCCCGAGGTGACGCAGACGTCGCACTGGGCCTTCACCGCCGCGGTGGTGTTGATGTAGCAGACGAACACGTGGTCCGGATGCGCCTTGCGCAGCTCGGCGACCTGTTCTGCCGTGATGCTGTCGGCCAGGGAGCAGCGCCCGTCCGTCGCGGGGAGCAGCACGCGCTTCGTCGGGTTCAGGAGCTTGGCCGTCTCGGCCATGAAGCGGACCGCGGCGAAGACGATCACGTCGCTCTCCGTCTCCGACGCCCGCTTGGAAAGCATGTAGGAATCGCCGGTGAAATCCGCCACGCCGGCCACGATCTCCGACCCGGTGTAGGTATGGGCGAGAATCGTCGCGTTCCTCTCGCGCTTCAGCTCGCGGATCCGGGCCACCAGCGGGGCCATGCGCTCGCAGGCCGCGCGGTCGTAAAGGCAGGGCGAAACGGAGGCCGAAACGCCGGCGAGCTTCCCGTAAAGCTCGTCCGCGATCGCGTCAAGGGCTTCTTTTTCCATGGGGCTAAAAATAGCAGTCCGCGCTCCCCCGGCCTACTGCTTCGCCACGCCCTCCGCCCCTTCGGCGGGTTTGCCAAAACACTATCATTTTTGCTAGTGTTTTGACATGACCGATTATCAAGCCGTCTACGAGGACGCCATCGACAATTACGGGCTCGTCACGACCCGGAGGGCGAAGGAGCTGGGGCTCGCGCCCAACGCCCTGGCGCAGCTGGCGCATCGGAAACGGCTGGAACGCGTCGGGCACGGAGTCTACCGCCTCGCCGCGCCGATTCCGTTCGCGGGAAAGGCTCCGGCCTACGCGCTCGCCGTGGAACAGGTCGGCCGCGACGCCCTGCTCTGGGGCGAATCCGTCCTCGCGCTCCTTGCCCTGTGTCCGACCGACCCGGCCCGCATCCACGTCGGAATCGCCGGCCGCTTCCGGCGCCGCGTTCCCGAAGGCGTCGTCGTCCACCCGGCCCCGGTTGCCGCGGAAACCGCGGTTTACGAGGGCATCCGCTCCCAGCCCGTCCGGGACGCCCTGCGCGCGTGCCGTGGTTCGATGATGCCGGAGCGGCTTCTCGCCGCCGCGAAAAAAGCGCGGGAGCGCGGTCTTCTGACGGAGCGAGAATACGAATCCGCGCGGAAGGAGCTCGCGAAATGACCAAGGCGCCGGTTCCAGTGATTAGTCGTTAGGGACCAGTCGCCAGTGCGAAGCTAGGCGTCCGCGCGGCGAACCGGAATGGGAAACGCTCTACGCCGCGCAATCGGAAAACGTCTCCGTTCTCCCGACCGTCGAAGAGGCGGTCGCGTGGGCGCAGCAGCTGGTCGCGAAAATCGACGCGGCGCAATAAAAAACGCCGGGTTCAAGGTCCCAGGGATTAGGGCGAATTTAGGCCTTCTCGCCTGGAATCATGAAGAAGCGTTCCCAGTTCTCGCGGTATTCCGGGAGATCGTACTCTTTGGGATTCACCCACCACGAACCTTTCCCATCCAGGTGCGCGGCCTTCTTGACTTCTTCCGGAGACAGCAAGTACGTCACATATTCCTTGTCTGTCTTGCGCACCACCACGCACCAAACATCACCCATCACCTTATCCAGGCTCGGCCCCAGTGGAATCGGGCAGCGCTTGGAAAACGACTTCACCTGCACACCTAGAAAGCCCTTGCCATCCGGCATGTAGGCAACGATGTCGATCCCTTTTGCGTTCCGTGCCGTCGGCATCACGTTCCAACCCATCTTGGACAGTTGGAAGCAGACGTAATACATCCCCACGTTGCCGACGATCTGGGAAGGAAGTTTGGATGAAGTTTTCATAGACGGACCCTCTTAGCTTGAAAAACTGCTTGGTTACAGAAATAGCTACACATCCGGCATAGCTTGGCAAATTTTGCCGTTAAGCAACTTGCCATTTGCAGCTTTGGAACGTTTAACGCCATCAAAGCCCCACGCGCCCCATTGCTTGAAAAAGAAGGCCGACTTGTATCTTGCCGCCTGTTTCTGGATGCTCTCGACCCAGGCTTTCTGCATCGGCCTCGCCTTGGGACCGCTTTCGCCACCCACAATCACCCAATGGATGTCTTTGAGATTCAGCCTACCCAAATCGCTTAGCAACGGTTCGCAAGACAAGAAGCGGACCCGGGCCTTGATTCGCCGCAGGACATCGATGCGCTCTTTGCGAGCTGCGCTTTCAACCGTCACGCCGATCCAAACATTATCGGGAACTTTCCGGGTTACGAAATACCGTTCCATCCGTTCGGCACGTTTGGTGAGAATCTGGAAACGGTGGTTCTCGGCATTCCGAATGGTGTTGAAAACCTTGTCGACAAAGGCAAACGGAACCTTTTCGTTGAACAGGTCGCTCATAGAGCACACGAATATATTGCTCGGCGATTTCCAATGAAGCGGTTCTTCCAAAGACTCCTCATGCAAGGCCACGGAAAAGCCATTCTTGTATTTCTCCAGCCCCATGCTTTGCAGGCGCCGCGACATCATCGCCGCATAGCAGTTGGCGCAACCTTCTGACATCCGGTCGCAACCCGTAACCGGATTCCACGTCTGGTCAGTCCATTCGATCTTTGTCTTCATTTTACCAGCTCAATCGCGACTTTTGCGTTCTTTCCGTCGCTCAAGTAAAACGTATTCTTCCTAATTCTCGTGTCGGCGTTATATGCTCTAATCCGGATTAGGTCTTGTTCGGCAAAAAACTTCAGCACGTCCGTTCCGTGGCGCGGAAGAGAGCCGTTCTCATAGCAAAAATCACGGATATCGACATTCGTTTTTGGTCCATCTTCCAAGAACTCCCTCATCTTGATTTTCAAAGAATCGCTGAAAAACTCCTGTAGAAACGATGTTTGTCCGACGTTGCATTTGACAAAGCCAGCGCCTTCGTCCTCGTCGATTTCCCACTTTGTTTCAACGAATTTCTCCAGCCCTTTGCGATTGCTCGAGCAATAAATCAAGCAATTATGTCCACGGCCGGCATCATCCTGGATGATGAAGCTGTCGACGAATACACCCAACTCTTTGCGGAGCCTTTCAAGGATGTTTCTAGCGAAGTCGACATCGTTCTCAATCACAGAAACATCTGGCACAAGAATGAAATCGTCAAGGAATGTTCGAATCGCATTAATCATTCTGCCCTTGAATCTGTATATGAAGGATACAGGCAAGAACAGTAGCACTTCGGTATCGCCGTCTTTTAGGATTTCCTTCATATCTGCCAATCGAATGCCACTATATCCAAAAGGGTCGATGAAGAAGAATCGCTTGAAGTAGTTATGGGTCTTGTGTTTGCTAAGAATTTGTGGCAACAAGTCCGCGTAGTCTTTGTTTTGGACGTCCGTCTCCACCCAATTGATCTTCTGGATTCTATGGTTGTCAACGAACGCTTTTAGCTTCCGATGATTTTCCGGATCACTTTCGTTAAAACAGATCTTTACCTGCAACCCTTCCAAATATGTTTGAGCCAAGTAGTCCAATAATATCATCGGGCTACCCGGATTCCCACGCTCATCTTTTCCGGGACCAGCGAACAAGTCGGCGATATAGACGGTGTCCTTTTTGTTCCTGTTCCACGATTGCTGATAAGCTTTGCTCAATACCTTAAGATACCTGGCGATATACGCCCTATAGACGCCAAGCTTAGCCTTGGTCGAATCATTGAACTCATCGAAGAAGTCGGACATACACCCACTCCCACATTGCAATTGCTAATCCTTCACGCAACGGACGGAAGCGCCGTATTGCACATTTTCGGGGGAGCAGCAATCGGCCCATCCAATGTTCCCTTGTAACAAATCGATGCCAAATGTCTCTGCTTGTGGTCCAATCATTCTAGCCCATTTTTGAATTTGAGGGTCATCCGGCACCCATTCTTCGGTGGCAGACCACCACACCGTGTACCCGCCAAGGTATGCGAATTTGCCGCCATCCCAATCGACGTGAATGCCGCCAGGAAGCGCGTTGAACCCAAAAGAATTCTCCCCTACATAATTTTCCCAGCCATCTTTCGATGCCAGCGCCGTTGCCTCTGCCTCGTGATCTTCTTCCCAAATCTTGCAGCTGCCGTCCAAATACTTCTCTTTGCACTCCTGCTTGGGCAAAGATTGCCGCACGAATTTCTCAAGCGCCATCCATTCTTCGGCCGTGGGTAGATGCCAGCCTTCGGGACAGCTCTCCTTCGCGACCTTCCAAATGTAAAGGCCGCCGTACTTTTCGCAATTCGCCAGCGAATCGCCGTAGCACCACTTTTCGCCAAGAGAGAGTTCCGACTTGCTCTCCAGGGGCTTGCCATAGTTCAAGTTCTGCGCCATCCAGACCTGGTCGCCAATCTTAACGGTCTTGTAGACTTGCCCGTCCCGCGGGTCCTTGAACGAGCCATCGCCGGAGTCATCGGAGCAACCAAGCGCCGCAACGACACAAAGCGCAATCAGCAGCAATTTCCCGTTCATTTCTTTTCCTTCTGTTCCTTCACGCAACGGACGGAAGCTCCTATGCCTTTGAGCGCCAGCCAATATTCAAGTTTCCCGCTCTTGCGAAGTAGTACTCGGACATTTACGCTATCGCCACCAGCGCGGCTAGAAGTCCACCACATCCCGTGGCTGCCTTTTCCTAAAAACTCGACCTGGGTCCCAGCCACCCCTCTTATGCCTCCAGGAAGAAACCCGTATGCATTCTCCGATACAAATCCACCCCAAGCCTCGGTCTTCATCATTGTGCCCACTACGTCGAAGAACTCTTCCGTTCCTTCGAACGATGTCCAGCGGCGTCCATGGCAGAACATTCTTTCAATGGCAGCACTGTCGCCAAAAGACGAAGGCATTCCCGGACCACAGAGCGCTGTAACGCCCATCAAATACTCTTGTTCTAGATTGTTCCAATCTTTTTCAGTCGGCAGGCGCCATCCATCAGGACAACTTTGTTTGGCGGCCTCCCATGTATAGAGCCCTCCATATTTGCGGCAATTTTTCAGATCGTCATCATAACAGTATTTCTGCCCTCTCCCCAATTTAAGGCGCTCTCCCTCCACCGGCGTTCCATAGTTCAAGTTTTGTTCCATCCAAACGAGGTTTGAGAAAGGATGGAGAGTTGAGATGCTGTAAATCTGGCCATCGCGGGAATCCTTGAGTGTTTCAGGACCATCTTGGGCCAAGACAGCCGTAGCGATGACCATAAGCGCAATCAGTGCGAGTTTCTTGTTCATCTTTTTCCCCTTCGGTCTCAATATCCCGAGTAGCGGCAATCGTAACGGCCCTTGACGTAGGCGTTATAGAAACGCCCCTTCGAAGACGCCTGGAGCCACGAACTGAAGACCCGTTCCGGGACGCCGCAGTAGTGATAATAGGTGCCGTTCAACGAAACCAGCAGATACCGCGCATCGTCCTGGTAGCAGATACGGTCCACGAACGAACTGCTAACCCAAGAGCATCGGAACTCGTCCAAATCAACGACGCCGCGATACTTCACATAGACCGATTCCGCGCGCGCAAGAACCGGCAGAAGCGCCAGGCCAAGCACAATGAAGGGCAAGAACTTGCGATTGCGTTTCAGAGACATGGTTTAGAACTTTCGATCATTCTCAGTGAGGCATATTCCTTCAAAGGAATATGTTTCAACATCCCAATCTTCTTGGATTTTCATTTCTCCAGTATAACGATTGAGCCGCAACCGCGCCTTATTGTGGTCAGGGCCGCCATTCCACGCATGAAACAAAATCGAATTCACAGAAGAATTGCGATCTTCCCAATGATACTCCGGTTTGAGCGTAACATGATCCCATCGATCCAGGTCTTCCCTTTGCTTAACCGTCTCTAGGTGCAATTTGCTTGCATTAAAAGCCCGAATATCAGCACGAATTGACGTGGCCTTTTTTTGCTGAACAACGACAAGAAACGATTTTGCGCCCCCGTCTTGGGAATGACCTTGGCAATACAAATGCGTGACGGGGTGCTCTTCGAGCAGATCTATAAGGATGGGCAAAAGAAAGTAGGCAGTAATTCCTGCTACAGCAATACCGAAAATAATGGGCAATCCAAGACCAATAGTCTTCAACACCGAGACGACCGGCATACACACACGACGGTCATTGCCGGTCGGCGCTACAGCGGCGGAAGTACGACGCATTCTCGCTCTGCGAAAATCCGGCGTTGCACGCTCTTTTTCCCGCTCTTGATCCATCTCTCCCCTCCCTAGAACTTCAGTTTCGGCAGCGACTTGACGATTTGGGCGTACCCCGAAAATTCAGCTTTCTTTTTCGCCTTCTTCATCGCAATCTAACCTCCGTCCCAGAAATATATACCGAGCAAAGCAGGAACCCATCGACAGGAACCCATCGAACTCGCCGCAGGCTGTTAATTCGCCCATAGACCCGCCTGCTGGAGGCAAAGGACCTCGCAGCCAACCAGCCGAAGGGCTCTTACGAGGAATTGCGCCTCAAAGTGCCCATTTTCGTCGATTTTGCGCAAAAATGCCGTAGAAATGGCACATAAACGGACGGCCGCAATAGTTAGATTGGCTGAAGAGGTCTATCCCCGAGATACGACCGATTGTGGATTATTGCCTGGCATCTGGGAGAAGGATGATGGCGAGGAAAAAAGCCGCAGAAGAAACGATCAATTTGGACGCGATTCTCTTCAAGTGCCGCGACATCTTGCGCCAGGCGCGCAATTCGGGTTCGTTCTTCGAAAAGCGCGACATGATGCTTACACTCGTCTTTCTGCGTTTCATCGGGGAAAAGTACGAGAACGGCGTCGAGAACCTCCGCAAGGACCTCATTGCGCAGGGGCTCGACCCGAACGACGAACAGATTGTCTCCGCATTCTTCGACGACGCCACGTTTACCGACGGCACGTACAATCTGCCGCCCGAAGCGCGCTGGGAGACAATCATCAACACGCCGGCTCCTCGCTTGAACGCCGCGCTTGACATGGCGCTGCACAGCATCGCGGCGAGCAACAAACAGCTCAAGGGCTGTTTTATCGAGGGAACTTTCACTCAACGCAACCTTGCGCCAAACGACATCAAGAAGCTCGTCGACGAAATCAACAAAATCAGCTACCGGGCTTTCGGCGAGGAAAGGGACCTGATTGGCCGGGTCTACGAGTATTTCCTCAAGGAGTTCGCCGTCAACGCGACCAAGGAAGAGGGAGAATTCTACACACCGCATGATGTGGTTCAGCTGATTGCGGCGATAATCGAACCTTTCGACGGCACGCTCTACGACCCTTGCTGCGGCTCGGGCGGCATGTTCATCCAGAGCGCCGACCTGGTGAAGTCAAAGCAGGGCGACATCAGCAGGATTAACGTCTACGGTCAGGAGAAAGACGCAATGACCTGGCGTCTGGCGAAGATGAATCTTGCCCTGCGCGGCATCAGTCATCACCTTGGCGAGACATATGATTCGACGTTTGTCAATGACCAGCACAAGGGAGTTTACTTCGACTACATCATGGCGAATCCGCCGTTCAACCTGAAGGGCTGGTACAACGAGAACCTGCGCCATGACGCGCGGTGGGCCGACTACGGAACGCCGCCGGAAAGCAATGCCAACTACGCCTGGATTCTCCACATGCTTTCGCATCTGAAGCCGACGAGCGGCGTGGCGGCTTTCCTGCTTGGCAATGGCGCTCTTGATGATGAAGACGCCGTTGCCATCCGAAAGAAGCTGATACAGAACGACAAAGTGGAAGCAATTATCATCCTGCCGCGCGAACTGTTCATCACGACGGATACCGGCGCGACAATCTGGATTTTGAACCAGAACAAAAAAGGTGGCAAAGACCATGGCAGAGAACTACGCGATCGCAAGCATGAAATACTCTTCGTGGATTTGCGCACCTGGACTGAAAATCCAATCAAAAAAGAAGGCAACAGCAAGAAGAGATTTCAGCTGATCACTGAACAAATCGAACGAGTCGCTGCCATCTACCACAAGTGGCAAGCGAAAGGCACGAATGGCGCAGATTACGCCGTGCCGGAACTCTACCGCAGCGTCAACATCTCCGAAATCGAAGAAAACGGCTGGAGCCTCGTCCCCAGCAAGTATATCGAATTCATCGACCACGACCTGGAAATCGACTTCCCTGCGGAAATGAAACGAATCCGCAAGGAGATGCAGGAAGTCCTGAAACAGGAAAAGAAGTCGCAGAAGATGCTCGAAGACGCCTTCAAGGGTATCGGTTATGGAATATAGGCTTGGCGAACTCATCCATCATGAAGATGAGCGCAATGAACGCGGCGCGTTTTCGTTAAGCGATGTCCGAGGCATATCCATCAAGAAAGAATTCATAGAGACGAAAGCGGATATGGAGGGCGTCTCATTGCGTCCGTATATTCTTGTTCGCCCCGATAATTTCGCCTATGTCACCGTCACTTCGCGAAATGGCGAGAAAATAACGATTGCGCACAATGACACGCAAAACACCTACATCGTGTCCTCGTCTTATGAGGTATTCAGCGTCGCACGAAATGATTTGCTAAACCCATGGTATCTCTTCATGTATTTCAACAGGCCGGAATTCGACCGGTATGCGAGATTCCATTCGTTTGGCTCTGCCAGAGAAACATTCGACTGGCAAGACATGTGCGACATTGATATCGAACTTCCTCCGCTTTCGGTCCAGCAGAAATATGTCGACATTTATTTGGGCTTGGTTGCCAACCAGAAGAGCTATGAGCGAGGGCTGGAGGACTTGAAGTTCGTCTGCGACGGATATATCGAAGATCTGCGCCGCAAAATGCCGTGCGAGAAGATTGGGCCATATATTGAGCCCAAAGAAGAGCGAAATTCAGATCTCAGAATCAAACTTGCTCAAGGCATCACCAACGAGAAACGATTTGATGCGCCCAAGCAGGTCGCTGAAGCGGCCGAAAATGCGAAGATTGTTCGCACAGGACAATTCGCTTACAATCAAGCGACAACAAGGAATGGTGAAAAAATTTCCATCGCATTCCGTGACGGAGAAGATTGTGTTGTCTCTTCCGCTTACCAAGTGTTTGAAATCAAGGACAAGAAAAGACTTCTGCCCGAGTATTTGATGATGTGGTATAAGCGCCCGGAATTTGACCGCTATGTGCGATACATGTCAAAAGGTAGCGCGCATGAATTTTTCAAATACTCGGATATGGAAAACGTCAGCATCCCGATCCCGGGGATTGGTGTACAGAGAGCTATTGCTGACATCTATAACGCCTGCACGGTTCGCGAGCGCATCAACAAACAGCTCAAGGCGCAAATCAAGGACGTTTGCCCGGTTTTGATTAAAGGCTCGTTGGAGGAAGGCGGCAATCCGGAATGCGTTCAATGAAGTCATATAGCCATTTCATGAATAAGATAAGCTCAGAGGATATTTTCGAAGGGCTGTTAGGACATGGTCTGTTTTCAGAGAAACTGCCACCGATTTTTTCCTCAGAATCTTTCTACAAATATTGTCGCGAAAATCCAAAGGCCTTTCCCGAAGACCGTGCGTGTCCATATGTTTTCTACGAAAGCATGCGTAATACAAATGTTCCCCGCCAATTAGGCATCCCGAACCCAATGGCATACCAACAGCTATGCCGCTGCATCTCGGCAAATTGGAGCAAAATACAGAACCACTTCGAAAAAGCAACTTGCAATGACACACATATTGTTAGTCGCATTCATCTGCGGAAAATGAACAACACAAAAATTCTGTACCGAATGAACTATGACAACTGGAAGACCGACGGCAATCCTATTCAGGATTTGCTTATAGGGCATAGATATGTGGTTCATGCCGATATTGCGACATGCTTTCCCAGCATATACACCCACACCATTCCATGGGCTCTAGTTGGAAAGGAAACGGCGAAGAAAAACACGCATTGCCGCGGGAAAAACAAAACGTGGTATAACGAAATAGACCTTTATGCGCGGAACTGCAGAAACAATGAGACGCATGGCATACTTATCGGGCCACACGCGTCCAATCTTATCAGTGAAATAATTCTCACGTGCATTGACAGCGAGTTGACTCCCAAATGGAAGTACATTCGCCACATCGATGACTATACATGTTACGTGACAACCCACGATGAAGCGCAGCGATTCCTGGCCGAACTTTCAGACGAATTAAGAAAGTACGACTTACTGCTAAATCACAAGAAAACCTTAATCTCCGAGCTTCCCCAAGCGACGGCAGAAGAATGGCTACACAAAATAGGCCATCCTGCGTTATATTACAATAATGGCATTTTAGACTTCATAGGCGCCCGCTCATATCTTGAGCATGCAATAGAGGTCATGCAAGAGAGCGGGAAAAATTCAGCAGTGCTGAACTATGCAATAAAGGCATTGCCGTACGACAAAACATCCGCAAATGCGCGCGACTATTGCATCAAAACAGCGTTCCACCTTTGTTTGCTCTATCCTTATCTATTGCAGATCATGGATGAGTTCGTGTTTGAGCGTTTTAAAGTGCAACGCGATGAAATCAAGCGGCTTGCAGATCTAGCATATGAATGGAACAAAGAAGCCAAGAATTATGATGGCGTATGCTATTCCATTTTCTTCGCCCTAAAGCACAAATTCCAGCTTGGCAAGATTAAAGCTCAGGATGCAATTGATAGCGATTCCTGTGTATTCCGGCTTTTGGCGTTCTTGTACTTTGCCATAAACAAGGATGTAGCCGAAAAGACTCGATTGAAGGATTTTGCACTAAAATTAAGTGGCAACGATGATGATTTCGGGCGGAATTGGCTATTCGTATACGAAGCCTTGCCTGCAAAAGAACTCTCTGAAGAATGGCAGAAAATCAAAGTCGCTGGCGTGTCGTTCTTGAAAAACGACTACCTTGTGTAATAAGGAACGCAAATGATGGCGAAATTGGGAAGCTTCAACGGCCGCTATTGCGAATCGGAGTACGAGGAGGCGTTTATTGCCTTCTTGGAAGCCGAGGGTTGGTCGTATCTTCCCGGAACGTCCATTGAGAGACGCGCCAAGAGGGATGTTCTCTGCGCGAAAGACCTGGGAAAGTTCATCGCCGACTCGAATCCGGACTTGACACAGGAAGACGTTCGCCAAATCGTCGAGACAGTCGAGCTCGTCGGTGCCGAGAGCGATTTCGCCACGTTGCACAAAGTCTATGGCTGGATGGTTGACGGGCTTCGGTTCGAGCCGCGGAACGGCGCAACGCGCATGGTTCCGCTTATCGACTTCGAACGCCCGGAGAAGAACATTTTCCGCGCGGTCAACCAGTTTACGGTGGAATACACGAACAACGGTCGGGTCGAAAACCGTCGCCCGGACATTCTGCTGTATGTCAACGGCCTGCCGCTCTGCGTGATCGAATTGAAGAACCCGGCCGACGCGAACGCGACAATCCACGATGCCTGGGAGCAGATTACCATCCGCTATTGGCGCGACATCCCGCATCTGCTGCACTATTGCCCCCTGGCCTGTATTTCCGACGGCGTGAAGACGCGCCTTGGCACTGTCCGCACACCTTACGAACATTTCTATGCCTGGCGCCGGGTCAATGACGGCGACAAGGTCTCCACGTCGCCGTTCGAAGAGACCGGGAACATGGTCAAGGGCGTGTACTCCCCGGAGAGGTTCCTTGAAATCTTCCGAGACTACGTCTATTTCCAGGACTCCGCTTACGACCACGAAGAGCGTGAAGTCGTCTGCCGATATCCGCAGTTCTTCGCGGCGCGCCGCCTGAAGCGGAGCATCGTGGATTCCGTCGTCCGGAAAAACGGGAAAGGCGGAACATATTTCGGCGCGACCGGGTGCGGAAAGACCTATACCATGGCCTTCCTCGCCCGTCAGCTCGCCTTGCGCTGCGCCGACGTCCGCGACATCGGCTCCCCGACGATCGTCATGATCGTGGACCGGCAGGAGCTCCAGATGCAGGCGGCTAAGCTGTTCACGAAGAGCAAGGAGTTCCTGAACCTCGGCGAAGTGCGCGTCGTCGCGGACCGCGACGAACTCCGGCGAGAACTCGGAGCGCGGGAGAGCGGCGGATTCTACATCTGCACAATCCAGAAGTTCTGCGACCGCGAAGAAGACAAAATCGGCCTGATCAACGAACGGGCGAACATCGTCTGTTTCTCGGACGAAGCGCACAGGACGCAGCTGGAGCGCTCCCGGCAGATCAAATTCAGCCAGGACGCCGACAAGAACATGCGTGCGCTGCTCTCCAAGCCGTACGCGACCGTTCTCCGCGAGGCGTTCCCGCACGCGACGTTCGTGGGGTTCACCGGAACGCCAATCGACGAAACGTACCAGACCTTTGGCGACGAAATCGACCGCTACACGATGGACCAGGCTGTCGCGGACGGCCTTACCGTGCCGATCAAATATCATCCTCGCATCGCCAAGGTTCTCCTTGACAAGGAGAAAATCGAGGCGATTGAGGCCTACTACGGCAAATGCGCCGATGACGGCGCATCGGCGGAGGACATCGAGGCGAGCAAACGGGCGATGAGCTCGATGGAAGAGATTCTGGGCGCTCCGGAACGGCTGAAGCGGCTTGCGGTCGACATCCACGACCATTATGAGTCTTCCTGCGCAAACGACCCCGGGCGCGTGCAAAAGGCCATGATCGTCTGCTCCAACCGGCAGATCGCCTATCGGCTTTGGAAAACGTTCGCGGAACTCTATCCCGATTGGACCACGGAGAGGAAGCTTGCTGCGGGAGTCACGGCGAAGGAAGAGGAGCTGCGTCGCCTGAAACCGATGCCGCTCCTGGCGATGGTCGCCACCGTCGGGAAAAACGACCCAGAAGACATGTACAATTACCTCGGCGGCGTGAAGAACAAGGAGCGTTCGACCGACCTCGACGCCATGTTCAAGGAGGAGAAGTCGAACTTCCGCGTCGTCATCGTTGTCGACATGTGGATCACAGGATTCGACGTCGAAACGCTGACGTACATGTACAACGACAAGCCGTTGAAGAAACACATGCTGATTCAGACGATCAGCCGCGTCAACAGGAAACATCCCGGGAAGGAATACGGCCTGGTCGTCGACTATATCGGCATCCGCGACAACATGCGCGAGGCGCTCAACATCTACGGCGGCGACAAATCCATCGCGCCGACCGCCGACGACGCGAAGCAGGCGGCCGAGATGTTCCGCGGCGAACTGGAAATCCTGAAGAGGCTTTTCGTCGGTTTTGACCTCGCCCCCTTCCTAGACCCTTTGACGGATTCCGCCGAACGCTACAAGGCGCTCGCCAAGGCGGCGGAGTTCGTGTTCGTCTCGGAACAGGAACTGATGTCCGAACGAAACGGAGGCAAGGGCGTCCAAAAAGTCTCCTTCAAGACCTACTTCCTCCGGACCGTGAAGCGGATGCGCTGCGCATATGAAATCTGCCAGCCTTCCGGCGAACTCAGCGAGACGGAATCCGCTTTGGCACAATGCTTTATGGCCATCGCGGGGTTTGTTCGGAAAATGAGCGGCACCAGCGAAGTGGACGCCGACACGATGAACACGCAAGTGGCGAGAATGATTGAAGAGGCCCTGCGGTACGGCGAAGTCGAAAGCGTGTTCGAAGGCGGCGCGCAAGAGGACATTTTCAGTCCGGAATACGTCAAAGGGCTGATGAACGTGCCGATGCCCGCCACGAGGCTGGAACTGCTGGTGAAGATGCTTCGCCAAGGCATCTTGGAGTACGGCAAGACGAACCGCGTCGCAGCGCAGAAATTCAGCGAAATGCTGGATGCCACGATCAGCCAGTACCACGAACGGCGAAGCCATCTCTCCTTGGAAGAAGCCGGCGCGGCTCAGGAGTTCACCTCCGAGGAAATCATCCGCAACGCAACGGAACAGGCCCTGCGCATTCTCCGGGAAATGGGCGAAGACCGTGAAAGCTTCCGCAGAATCGGCCTGACGTTCGAGGAAAAGGCGTTCTACGACATCCTCATGGCGCTCCGAGACCAATACAACTTCGAATATGGAGAAGACGAGGACCAGAACGGCGTCATCGTGAACGCCAAGTGCAAGGACCTGGCGAAGAAAATCAAGGAAATCATCGACGACAAGTCTTCCTTCGCGGACTGGCTGAACAACCAGCGCGTGCGCGACAGGCTGAAGTTCGACATCAAGGTCTGCCTCGTCAAAAACGGCTACCCGCCGCAGTACAGCTCCGAAGTGTTCAGCAAGGTCATGGAACAGGTCGAAAACTTCGAAGAAAACAGCGCAGAATAAGCGTCCAACAAAAAGAAGGCCGCGGCGTCGCCGCGGCCTTCTTTTTGTGCATGACGAATCACGTCAGATATTGAGAAAATTCTGCCTCGATTCCCTTCCATACAGTTTGGAAATCTTCGCTGTTGTCATATCCGCGTTGTTCGTTCCGTCCATCTGGGAGCATGATACTGATGTATCCATCGTTTCCATTAAAGGTCACCGTGACAGACCCGCCTTGGGCCGGCTTGATCACGCTCACATTGTAGTCCGTAAAATAGCCGTATTCATCAAACGCAGCTTTCTGATCGCTACCATCCTTGACAACGAACCCCTTATCAAACAGCCCCTTGATTATGCCTTCACGGATCTCACCAAGCACAATCCTCGCCGCGCCCTTGCAAGAAGGGAAATTAAAAGCACAGCAATGTCTATATCTATTCGAAATGACCGGGCTCTTTTGCCGCTTCGCTTCTTCAGCCGAAGCCCAATTCAGGATTCTTTCATCCTTCACAAGAAGCTCATACAGGCGTTTTACGCCTTTTTCATCGAAATGCCCCTTGGCATTGAACTCCGGAACGGTCAAAACCGTAGAATCGATAGCATCCTTCATCTCCTGTTCATTGGGCATCGCGGCGATTCGTCTAAAGAACTCTTGAATAGGCGACGTCCTCGCAAGGAGATTCCTGAGGCCTGAATTCTTTGTCATCAGCCGCTCTGTCAAAGAAAGACTCTGCGACCCTTCTACGTAAAGGTATTCCCATGCCGGCACCTGTACTAGCATTGCCCGAAGAAGCCGATGATGTTCACGATAGGCTTCCGTGATTCCGCCATCATCGAAGAGTTTCTGCACCATTTCACTTCGATGGCGGAATTCATCCAACGTCAGATCATCCTGGATGTAGAACCCTATCATTCCTTTAAAGAACTGCGCACGTTCCGCGGCGATAATCTCCGTTTCCCAGGCATCGCGCCCTTCTGGAAGAGATACAATCATCCGCGCTTTTCTGATCTCCTCTGCTATCGCCCGATGCGCGGGATCATTTGCAGATGCCAACGTCTTGTAGACGTCGTCCGTCATGCCCGGGGTTCGGGCAAGCGCCACCAACGCTCTTGTCGGCCCAATCTGGCTTCTAAGATCCGTAATATCCGTATTTTGAATCGAGTTCCAAACAACGCGCATCCATTGTTGGAATCCGATCACCTCGAACTTATCGGCGATTTCCAAATACGCCATGGCCGCAGCAAAGGCAATCGCCGACCGACGTGGGAACGCCTTTTTCTTTTCTCCGACACATGACCACGTGGAATTCGGATCGTGGGGATTTTGGAGATATTCATCGAATTTTTCAAAGGGCAAGTCACCAGTACCTTCCAGCAAGTCAAGGACGTGCTCAAGTTTCCTGACGGAATCAGGGTCTTTGTTCAACACGTCTTCAAAGTGTTCGAACCCCAAATAGACATCGGTCTGGTTCTCTGCCGCATCATCAAGGAATCTCACAGCGTCATCGTACTGAAGGGTTTGTGCGGCATCCTCATTGCATGTCAGGCGCCGATAGAGCAAATACCTGATGAATATACGGAAGAGCCGCGAACTCAGAAAAGCATCCGCGTTCTTGCCATCGCTGGAGCGCCAATAATAGGCCGTCCATGACATGTCGATTTTTTCAATAATGCGCTCGCATTCTTTTGTCGGGTCTTCAGAACAGCCCGGTTTGGGCTGCTGGAGCCAATCCGCGAAGTCGGCCTTGAAATTTTCGAACGGCGTGAGCGGGAGCCCGCGTGCGTTCATCTTGATGTACAGTTCATCTCCGCGGAAGAAACCTTTTAGAGACCGGTGATGAAAACGAAGCAAATCGAGTTTTCCATAAAGAGCGAGCGTTTCACGGCCGGTATTTCGCTTTAAATCTTGATAATGCGTGTGGATGGCGTCAAGCATGCGAAGCATGGCATCAACCGTTGGATCGCACTCATACGCATGCGAAAACCACTTGGCTCCCCGGATGTCCCGTGAAGGGTTTGCCGAGAATTTGATCTTTCGACTTGCAAGGTCATGCCAGAAATCGGTGGACGTCCCTCTCGTCTCATATCTAAGCTTTCCCAAGTCCTCTGGAATGGATTCCAATTCCACATTAGCGCAATACCAATGCAACAAGAAGAGCGTCGTCAGTCGTTGTTGCCCATCCAGCACCTCGAAACGGCCCTTGTTGCATGGGCCATATACAAAGTTCAGTACCAGCGGCTCTTCTTTCTGGAGGGCATTCAAAATGTCGGACAGGAAATTCTCGCGGATCAATTTTTCTTTCTTGCGACCTTGAGCATATGCTCGCTGTATGCGAGGGATGCATACGCTATCGCAATTTTTCAGGAGATCCGCCAACGAGATCGCGTTTTGGGCGTATTCGTCAAGCATGTTCTTGTCCATCGTACGTTCTCCTCTACTTCCTGGCCTCGAAGTCCGTGTATTCTTTTAAGATAAAGTCATGATATTTTGACTTGTCATCCTCCGACCATTTCGTCCGCGGGGAACCGTCATCGCAGATCGATTTGTCTTTGACAAAGACGAACTGCGTGCAAAGGGGAACGAACACGCCGTCACTGATTCGGTCCCGGATTTTCTTTGCTTTTACGGCGAAAACATGATTGCCGTAACTCTTGTTTGTCTGTTCGTCCAAAAGGACGAAATTGCCAACACCATCCTTGGCGTCATCCGGCTCGTTCCCGGAACCGTATTTTTCCTGAATGTATTCGATCGCATCTCTGTATCGTCCGTCCCTCTCATATTCGATCACATTCGAATCATCGGCAAGGCCTTCGATGCATGCTTTGGCTTCGGCGATCCACTCTTTTTGGTCTTCGGAGTTTGTCATGGTATTAGCCGTCGCCGAATCGACATGCTCGGCGTTCCATTTTTGAGAATCGAACAGATCGAATGGGAACTTGAAATAGCTAGCGTCGCGCACGTGGCCTTCAAAGTCTTTCGGGAGCGCTTCTAGCCTACGGATAGATTGTCGCATCACGTTGACAAACAATAACAGCTTCTTCATGGAGGCGCCTTCTTTCGCCGCATAAGAAAGCGAAATCTGGCCATTGACGATCTTGTTCCTGAGCAAATTTCCTAAGCATTCTTTGACATTGGACACGAGCTCTGCGACAAACTCTTGGATTTTGGAATCTGGCGCCAATTTCGCATAGCACAAAAACACCTTGTACACCGAGGTCCCAAGATGAGACAAAAGTCCGACATAATTGTAGACCAACGGGGTTTCGAACCAGGTTTCAAGACTCCGGAATCCGCCCTTGATTTCTTTCCAAACGGCGTCAGGACCATCGACCTTTGCCCATTCGGCAAAGAACCTGAACAACTCCCCTTTTTCTAACGCCGATTGACCATTGTGTTTCGATTGATAGATGAGGTCAAGAAGAAGATCAACGCGCCCAACGGCATCCGGATCGTTTGACAGCATCCCCCAGAAATCAGGTCGAGTCAGGGAATTTTCCATGTTTTCCCATTCAATTGCCCGCAGCGCATGCTCCATTTCATACTCTTCATGATTTGCCTTCTCGTAGGACTTCTTCTGCAGCAACAACGCCTTGACTAGTTCCGTATCCGTCACCGGGATTTTTCCCGAATTGATTCGGCGGAATTCAGGGATTGGGTCCACATCTGGCTTGAGTTTGTACAGAATAACCTTGACACTTTTATCTTCGTCCGCCTCTTCTTCGGCCTTTGCATCTACCTTTTCGTCCTCTGCCATCACAGGTTTACTCGTCAAAATTTCGAGGAACTTATCGGCGGCTCCTGCAGGCGTTTTGCTTTCAGGATGCAAGTTCACAGCGTCTTTGCTTATCCAATCCCAAATTGTTTTATACGCCTCGCGCATGTGGAACTGATTGATATTTTCATTCTCCTCGCGTTCACTTTTCTCGGAAATATGCGCTAAAAAATCACCGTCTTCGTTACGCGTTTCAAACGTAATCTTGATCGTCTTACTTGAATATCTCGCAGCGAGCTCTCCTTCGTCAAACTTTCTGAAGGCAAGCAGCGCTTTCAACAGAATGACAATAGTAGTAAGCCGTTGTTGTCCGTCTACAAGCTCCCACATGTCATCGTGTTTCCGGACAATGATCGGTTGAAGACAATAAAACCCTTTGCTCTTGTCATAGGCATAATCAAGGAGGTCTTCTAACAAATCCTTGACTTGACGTGGCGTCCATCGATATCCACGCTGATAAGCAGGGATGATATATTCGTCTCCGTTCAGCAATTCGCCTATTGACTTGGTTTCAATGGGACGTTCCATGTTGCAAAGAGTCCTTTCCGCTTCCCGGGAAATCAACCATTCATCCAAACCGTCCCCTCCGTCGGGAACAAGACTTCACCCAATCTATGCTAAAAACGACGACGCGGATGGCGTTTTTTTCGTTTTTGTTTTGGCCGGGGCGGGAGATTGGGGATTGGTGCGGGAAATGCGGTCGCCAGGTGCCAGTCGCCAGGGGCCAGTGCGGATGATGGCGCCTGTGGCGCAAGATGGGAAAAGAGAATGGCCCGGACATCGTGCCCGAGCCACTAACGACTAACACCTAACCACTAGCCACTGATTCAAAGCGCCTTGATCTCCTCTTCGGACAGGCCGGAGATTCTGGAGACTTTC